>NZ_SMLW01000422.1 GCF_009711405.1 Fulvivirga kasyanovii
GATTTGGTGGCCCGAACCATCTCCTTTTTACCGGGAGGACCTGCCAAAGTTTCGACCTTCAAATTGAGAGATTGAAGATCTCTTTTTAATTGACCCTTAGCACAATAGGTCACGAATATGCCTTCGGGGTGCATAGATTGAGCTATGTCGGATAGGATTTTTAAGTCCCACAGTTCCGCCTGTTTGTTGGGGGCAAATGCATCGAAAAAGACAATGTCAAAGGTATTTTGAGGTGCCTGATATTCTTCAAGCTTAGCCTGCACCTTATGGAGGGTAAAGAAAGGATTAATTATAACATCTTCGTTCCAGGTGCTTTTATGAATAGTTTCAAACCACGACTTAGCCTCTGGCGCTTCAAGGTACGAAGCATAGTTAAGTTGCTCAACCAGTTCATAGCCTACAGGAAAAGCTTCAATGGAGGTGAACCGAATTTGTATTTGGTATTTAAATGCAAATTCGGCAGTTAACAAAGCATTGAGACCGGTACCAAGTCCTACCTCAAAAATATGGGCACTTTTAAGTCCTTGATTGATCCTGTACTTTAAGCCCATTTCAATGAAGACATGCCGCGACTCTTGTACAGCACCGTGAAATGAATGATAAGTTTCATTGAGAGCTGGTACATACAAGGAATGCGACCCGTCATCCGTAGTGATGAGCCTTATTTTGCCTTCATTATTTTCGGCTTCTTTGGTCATTAGCCTTTGGTAATCAGTACGGTGGCATAGGCGGCTACTCCTTCTTCTTTGCCAACAAACCCTAGTTTTTCAGTAGTAGTGGCTTTAATAGACAGGTCTTCTTCGTCTATTTTCATAACGCCGCTCAGGCATTTCTTCATTTCCGGAATGTGAGGGTTGATCTTAGGCTGTTGAAGGCAAATGGTTGAATCAATATTTCCAACCTCCCATCCTTTGTCACGGAGCAGTTCCATTACCTCTTTTAAGAGTATTTTGCTGTCTATGCCTTTAAACTTTGGATCCGTATCCGAAAAGTGGAAGCCGATGTCACGCATGTTGGCAGCCCCAAGCAGGGCATCGCATATTACATGGATCAGTACATCTGCATCAGAATGGCCTACAGCTCCTTTGGTGTGTGCTATTTTAATGCCACCCAGCCAGAATTCCGACCCTTCTTTAAGTTGGTGTACGTCATAACCAAATCCGGTCCTTATTTTCATTGCCTGTTATATCTTTCCTTTTTGCTTTGACTTATAATGAAGCACTGAGCAGTTTGTTGGTGCCAGTATCTTTTTTACATCCTTATTAATCTGTTCCACAGTTACCTGCTGGATTTTTGCCGTTTCTTCATTTACAAGATTAGTATCACCTGAGAGTGTGGCAACAGCAAGGTTCATGGCCCTGTTCAATACCTCAACCTCTGACATCACATGGCTGGCTTCGGCCTGATTTTTAACCTTTTCAAGTTCTTGTTTCGTAGTTCCCAGGGTGATGAGTTCGTCAATCACAGCCTGTACTTCTTCTTCGGCTTTTTCAATGGGTATACCCGACGAAACTTTTCCGTTGATGATGAGCAGGCCAGGATCTATCGAGCCGGTAATTGAGGCGCCTATCGAACTGAATATCTCACTTTCCTTTACCAGCTTTTCGTAAAGCCTTGAGGATGAGCCTCTGCCCAAAATGTCGCTGATAAGGTCTGCAGCATGATAACCATCATCAAATTTTCCGGGAATATGGAATGCCATGTGAAGTGCGTCAGCCGGAACATCGGCAGTTATTTCCATAAAGCGCCTTTCCTGCTGCTCTGGTTCTCGTGGCAGGCTTCTTTTGTAATCGTTGCCCCGAGGTATCGGGCCAAACCATTTTTCAGACAGTCGCTTCACTTCATCAAACTCTACTTTTCCTGCTACAACCATAATGGCCTGGTTCGGGACATAGTGTTTATTGAAGAAGGCCTTCACATCTTCCATCGTAGCATTTTCTATATGACTGATTTCCTTTCCGATGGTAGGCCACTGGTATGAATGTTTTTTGTATACCAAAGGGCGGAACTTTAACCAAAGATCGCCATAAGGCTGGTTAAGGTAGCGTTGCTTAAATTCTTCAATAACTACTTTACGCTGTACCTCAAGCACCCTGGGATCAAACGACAGGCTGAGCATACGGTCTGATTCCAGCCAAAATCCCGTTTCCAGATTTTGCGCAGGTAAGGTCATGTAGTAATTGGTGATATCAGTACTGGTAAAGGCATTGTTTTCACCTCCGGCTAGTTGCAATGCTTCATCATAGTTTGCTATGTTTTTGGAGCCACCGAACATCAGGTGTTCAAAAAGATGGGCGAAACCAGTCTTCTCAGGGTGCTCATCCCTGGAGCCAACATCGTACAGAATATTTAAAACAGCGACCTGAACCGCAGGGTCTTCGTGAACTATTACCCTGAGTCCGTTTTCGAGTGTAAAGCTTTTAAATTCTATCATTGTGTAAGGCAAAAATAAAAATATCGCATCATTTTGCAGATAATACCAATGCTTTAATTTTGCTTACTAAATTTTGAAATATGCATTTTGACAGGAAGAATTATTCCGATAAAATATTAAAGGAGCTTTATGAAGCTTTATTGAGGCCCAGAATGATTGAAGAGAAGATGTTGATCCTTCTCAGGCAGGGCAAAATTAGCAAATGGTTTTCCGGTATTGGACAGGAAGCCATCTCTATTGGCTCCACCAAAGCGCTTGAAAATGATGAATACATTCTTCCGATGCACCGGAATTTAGGTGTTTTCACCACGCGGGATGTTCCTTATAGCCGTTTGTTTGCTCAGTTTCAAGGAAAACTGTCAGGCTTTACCAATGGTCGCGACCGGTCTTTTCATTTTGGCACCAATGATCATCATATTGTAGGTATGATCTCCCACTTAGGACCTCAACTGGCGGTGGCAGATGGAATTGCCCTGGCGAACCAGCTCACAAACCAGAAAAAGGCTACCCTGGTATTTACAGGGGACGGAGGTGCCAGTGAGGGTGATTTTCACGAGGCCCTTAATGTAGCTGCGGTTTGGGATCTGCCGGTGATCTTTGTTGTAGAAAACAACGGGTATGGACTGTCTACACCAAGCAACGAACAGTTCAGGTTCAAAAGCTTTGTTGATAAAGGCCCCGGATATGGAATCGATGCCATAAAGGTAGATGGTAATAATGTGCTTGAGGTTTATGATACCCTTAAGCAATTGGCAGAAAACGTACGCAGGAATCCCCACCCGGTGATCGTGGAGGCCATGACATTCAGGATGAGGGGGCATGAAGAGGCTTCCGGCACTAAGTATGTACCAAAGGAGTTGATGGAGAAATGGGCCAAAAAGGACCCTCTGGAAAATTATGAAAAGTATCTCCTTAAGGAGAAGGTGATTACTGAGGCTGATATTAAAAAGTACCGCAAGGCTATTCAGAAAGATATCGATGAGGGACTGGAAAAAGCTTATGCCGAAGAAATGCCCCAGGCTACTACCGACAAAGAGCTTGCGGATATGTATGCACCCTTTGTACAGGAAGTAAAATCGCCATCAACTGAGACAAAATCTACAAAAAGATATGTAGATGCTATTTCTGACGGTCTGCGCCAAAGCCTGGAAAAATACCCTGAACTGGTTGTAATGGGGCAGGACATAGCGGAGTACGGTGGTGTGTTTAAAATAACAGAAGGTTTTGTGGATAAATTTGGTAAAGGCAGAATACGCAACACACCACTATGTGAGTCAGCTATTATTGGCATCGGCTTAGGTATGTCCATTAAAAAGCAAAAGTCTGTCGTAGAAATGCAGTTTGCAGACTTTGTTACCTGCGGATTTAACCAAATCGTTAATAATCTGGCCAAATCACATTATCGCTGGGGACAGAATGCTGATGTTGTCGTGCGGATGCCTACGGGTGCGGGTGTGGCAGCAGGACCTTTCCATAGCCAGTCCAATGAAGCCTGGTTTTTCCATACGCCTGGTCTGAAGGTCGTTTACCCATCAAACCCGGCAGATGCCAAAGGTTTATTATGTGCAGCCATTGAAGATCCTAACCCCGTGATCTACTTCGAACACAAGTTCCTGTACAGGTCTTTGAGTGATGATATCCATGATGATTATTACACGATCGAAATTGGTAAGGCCAATCTGGTAGAGGAGGGTACAGATCTTTCCATCATTACTTATGGGATGGGTGTGCACTGGGCCAAAGAAGTAATGCAAACTTTGCCTGAGCTTTCTGCGGATATCCTGGATCTGAGGTCGTTGCTGCCGTGGGATAAAGAGGCTGTGGAGGCTACCGTAAAGAAAACCAACCGGGTACTGATTTTACATGAAGACTGCATGACCGGTGGTATAGGTGGTGAAATAAGTGCATGGATCAGTGAACATTGTTTCCGTCATTTGGATGCCCCTGTTTTAAGGGAAGCCAGCCTGGATACGGCTGTTCCGTTTTCTCCGGCCTTAGAGCAAAATTTCTTACCGAAGGGCAGGCTAAAACAAAAAATTAAGGATTTGGTGGAATTTTAATTAAATTAGTGCGTTTTAAAGGCTGGCTAATTTATTTTTTAACAGATTTCGCCTGAATTGAGTATCCTGAGTCAATTTAAATTTTTCAATTTTACCATGAGTTTCCGGCTTTTGTTAGCCGGGGCAATGATGGTATTCATCATAGGTGTGAATACTCCTGAAGTGCAGGCTCAGGAGAAATCGCGCTATGAAAAAATGCAGGAAAAGCGGAACAAGAGTAACCGCCGCCTGAAAAGAAGGGGAGATAAAGGAAAGTCAAACAAAAGGAAGCTCAGGGCTACTAAATTTAAAGTTCGTTCGAAACAGGGAGAACGTGCTTTTAGAGGTGATATAACCGGCCGGAAATTTCAATCCAAAAGATCTACACGTCCCAAATGGGGCGCCCGCATTGCCAAGCCAAATCCATATGCCGGCAGAAAAAGGACGAGTGAGGCCAGCAGGGCAAAGGCTTTTAAACAAACACCAAGATACTCATCCAGAGATCGGGAAAAAGCATGGAAAGGTAACGCAGGACGAGCCAGCTCAGGCTCCATACGTACAACATTTACGGGGAAGCGCTCATACCAGCAGGTTAAAGGTTCCGGACGCTCCATTACTCGTGATCCGGAACGGCCAAGAAGAGTAAGAAGAGTTACTCCAAGATCTGCCTCCGGAGCTTACAGGGTAAGAAAGCGTGAGAAGCCTTATGCTATCAGGGAGAGATCAAAATGGGAGAAAGCCTTTCAGGGAGATATTACCGGAAGAAGATTCAGAACCAAACGAACCACTGACAGACCATCTGTCCAAAGGCCAAGGGATGTTAAATACACCAGCAAGGGCAGGAGAGGAGATAAGGCCTACAGAGGAAAAATACAAGCTGGTTATAAATCTATCAGCCGTACAAAAGAAAAAGCATGGAAGAAAGATATATCAGGCAACAAACTGAGGATAAGGACTTCGGGGCAACCTAAATTCAATGATTCCCATTTTCAAACGTATCCTAAAGGTAAGAGAAAGGGAGACAAGGCATACAGAGGAAAGCTTAAAGGGGGTGGCTACAAGTCTATAAGCTCAAGAAAGGAAAGGGCTGGAAGACGGTCTCCATCTACAAGACCCCCAGGTGAGGGTACCCAAAGAGCCTGGAAATTTCAGGGTAATATTAAGTCTGGTAAGCCGCTTAAAGGTGGAGGAAGCGTCAGTGGCAAACGGTGGAACAATAATGGCCGGGCAGTTCAAGGCAGAGGGCCTCGTGAGCAGGATAACCGTGTGGCAAGGTTTCAGGGTAATGTTAAAGGAGGCAGGAGGCTGAAAGGCGGTGGCAGTATCAGCGGCAAGCGATGGAATAATAATGGTCGGTCAATTCAGGGCAGAGGGCCTAGAGAACAGGATAACCGCGTAGCGAGATTTCAGGGTAATGTGAAGAAAGGCAGACCTTTGAAAGGAGGAGGCAGCATAAGCGGTAAACGTTGGAATAACAATGGGCGAGCAGTGCAGGGTAGAGGACCGCGAGAGCAGGACAACCGTGTGGCAAGGTTCCAGGGTAATATTAAGGGTGGAAAGCCTTTAAAGGGAGGTGGAAGTATTAGTGGCAAGCGATGGAATAACAAAGGTAAGGCTGTTCAGGGCCGAGGACCGAGGGAGCAGGACAATCGTGTAGCCAGGTTCCAGGGCAATATCAAGAAAGGCAGACCTTTAAAAGGCGGAGGCAGCATTAGCGGCAAGTTGTGGAATAATAAAGGTAAGGCAATACGAGGCCGTGATCCGCGAGAGCAGGATAATCGTGTAGCGAGATTCCAGGGTAATATTAAAGGAGGTAAGCCGCTAAAAGGCGGAGGCAGTATAAGTAGGGCCGGCTGGAACAATAAAGGAAAGGCTGTACAGGGGCGTGAGCCAAGGGATCAGGACGATAAAATTGCTAAATTTCAAGGCAATATACGACAATATATGCTTGAGAAAGGGCCTGATGATGCACAAAAATATAAAGGTAACCTGTCCAGAGCGTATTTACGCGAAAAAGGACCGAATGATGACCATAAATATCGTGGTAACATAAAGCAGTTCCACTATAAGAAGAATCCAAACTCGGCTGAGGAGGCCTTGAAGATCAAGCCACCAGATGAAATCTACTTTAGAAAAAAGCCATATCAGGGTAATATAAAGGTTACTTCAAAAAGGAAACGGAGTAAATCAGCCGCTGAGGAAGCATTGGTGACCAAGCCGCCGGGTAAGGGTACGGCCAGGGGAATGGAGTATCAGGGACGCTTGAAAATGCCAAATTATAAGAAAAACCCGAAAGGTGCTGATGATGCCCTTAAGGGGATCGGCCCTTCCCGCGCATCTATACAAGCAGGTAATTATCAGGGCAATATTAAGATGCGTAAGAAACGTGTTGAAGACAGACACCCTGACTTTAAATACCTGAGCAGTAAATCAAATGGCAAAGCTGAGAAAGACAAGACATTCAGCTTTAAGCTATTATGGGCAAAATTTTTCAAGAAGAATGAAAACCAGCCTGATAACCTAAAGCAGAAGGAAAGAAAGCCGCGTTACGATAAAAGGGAAGAGGATATTTGGTACGATTAATTTTTGCAATTAAGAAACTTTTATAAATCCTTATTGCTTTTATGGTGAAGTTTATTAGAAAATTTGGAAAGTAACAGCCAATGTCATGGCAACCTATAATTAAAATTATATATGAATTGGATAAGACTGAACAGTAGCGAAGATCTGGAAAGGATCAAAGAAGAGTCTCGTGAGAATCTGGTTATGATATTTAAGCACAGTACTCGTTGCTCCATAAGTGATATGGCATTAAACAGGCTTGAAAGGTCATGGTCGGACCAGGAGATGGTTAATATTAAGCCTTACTACCTCGACCTGATTCAAAACCGTAATGTTTCCAATGAAGTGGCCGAGGTTTTTAATGTAAGGCATGAGTCTCCTCAGGTGCTTATCATAAAAGACGGTGAGGCCGTTTACAATGATTCCCACATGGGCATCAACTATAGCACCATTAAAGATTTCGCTAAAAACTAAAAGTCACACTTTGTTTAATGCTTTCAGAAAGGCTTAGCGCCACAGGGCAAGTCAGTGCTGCACGCTTTAGCTTTTCTTTCTGAACGTCCGTAGCATTTAAATTGTCAATGCTGAAGTCAATTTTGATTTCAGCTATTTTTCTGGGGTTTGCGCCCATTACTTTGGTTACATTGGCTTTAAGGCCTGTAAGGTCTATGTCTTCCCTGCTTGCTGTTATTCCCATAAGCGTCATCATACAACTGCTTAAGGCAGAGCTTACCAGGTCAGTCGGTGAAAAGGCTTCGCCTTTGCCATTGTTATCAACGGGAGCATCAGTTATAATTTTATTATTTGATTTTAAGTGAACGGCAGAGGTTCGCAGATCGCCCAAATATTCGGTGGTCATCGAGTGCATAATTGTGTTCGATTTTAAACTATAATTTAGTAATTTGCGTTACAGCATATAATCGCTAAATTTAAAGAATCTTTTATTCCCAATTATTTAAATATGCGCAAAAAAGCGTACTTCCTTTTGCTCTTATTATTTCCTTTGTTCAGCTCAGCTCAGGATAATGATGCTGAAAGCTATGAGAAAGAATTTGTATGGGGAATTAATAAAAATACGGCCGGTGGATTGATAGGTGGCTTTATGATACGCAGCTCCAAACGAATTGGAGATAAGCTGTACCAAAGTCTTGGCGTGGAAGTGGTCAATGTAAAACACCCATTGGAAGTAAGGCGCAACTCAAATATCACAGGAAACCTTTTCATATACGGCAAAACCAATTACCTCTACGCGATCAGAGCGCAATACGGTCGGGAATTGATCTTGTTTAGAAAAGCCCCGCAGCAAGGCGTAGAACTGAAATTAATAACTGCAATAGGCCCTTCAATAGGAATTGTCGCTCCGTATTACATCGATTATGATGCTGACGGCAGAAGCAATCCTTCAGTATCTTCACGCAAAGAGCAGTATGATCCCTATAAACATAATGCTGATTTTATTCTGGGAACAGGTCATATCCTTCAAGGCATTCAGGAATCTAAAATTCAATTAGGAGCCAATGTTAAAGCAGCTCTGAGTTTCGAATTGGGGACTTCTAAGACCAGTGTCACAGGTTTTGAAGCCGGCTTTTTGCTGGATGCCTATACCAAAGAAATTCCCCTCATAGAAACCGCTGATAACAAGGCAATATTTCCCACGGCTTTCATCACCCTGTTCTACGGAAAGCGTAGATAATCAGTGGTTGCTTATGGTAATGAAAACGTTAATTCATAATTTTGCAGCTTAAATACAGATGCTATGATAGAACTTCCGGTAATTTCAGAAGGAGAAGAAAAGAAAAGGCGCAAACCTGACTGGCTAAGGGTAAAATTGCCAATAGGCAAAGAGTACGCTAAAGTCAGGAAGCTGGTTGATAACCATAAGCTGCATACCATTTGCGAGAGCGGCAATTGCCCGAATATGGGTGAGTGTTGGGGAGCAGGTACCGCCACCTTCATGATATTGGGCAATGTATGTACAAGGAGTTGTACTTTCTGTGCGGTAGCTACAGGCCGTCCGCCTGAGTATGATGCCGAAGAGCCCAAACGTGTAGCAGAAGCTATTAAGCTCATGGGAGTGAAGCACGCCGTGATCACTTCGGTGAACCGTGATGAACTCAAAGACCGCGGCGCTGAAATCTGGTATCAAACCGTAGTAGAAACAAAGAAATTGAGCCCGGAAACAACTATTGAAACACTTATTCCGGATGTGAAAGGTAACTGGGACGCACTGTATCGTATGATCGAAGGAGGGCAGGAGGTTGTGTCACACAACGTTGAGACCGTGGAGCGCTTATATCGAAGAGTAAGACCTCAGGCGAAATATCAACGAAGCCTGGAGCAGATAAAGCTGACTAATGAAGCCGGTAAGCGCACAAAATCAGGTATTATGCTAGGAGTTGGGGAAACGGTAGATGAAGTACATAAGGCTATGGATGATCTTGCTGAGCATGGCCTGCATATCTTAACACTTGGGCAATATTTGCAGCCTACTAAAAGGCACCTTGAGGTTGCAGAATTTATTCACCCTGACCAGTTTGCAGCTTATAGGGAAGAAGGGCTGAAAAGGGGCTTGAAGTATGTTGAGTCAGGACCCCTGGTGAGATCTTCTTATCATGCGGAACGTCATGTAAATGTTCCTATATAAAA
>NZ_SMLW01000022.1 GCF_009711405.1 Fulvivirga kasyanovii
TACCGCGATCGGCCTGAAGTCCCGCCTGGGGATCATCGAAGAATATTCGCGTCTTTATGATGCCCTATTGGATATCCTGGTTGGAGCCGGATACCTTGAGCTATCAGAAGGAACCCTCCAGACCAGCAAACGCGTTAGCGTTCAGTCACTATCGAGATTATCCGAAGAACATACATCCTTGTCGGGCACCCACAGCTCTTTGTCCAGCTATGCCGCGCTGGTATGGCAGTGTGTGACCCATTACCCTGATATCCTGACCGGAAAG
>NZ_SMLW01000533.1 GCF_009711405.1 Fulvivirga kasyanovii
TAATGTTACTGACTGCACTGGCAACAAGCTGGGAAAATATCAATGCAGACACTTCCATATATTACTCCAATCTGGCTATTAAGTTAGCCCAAAATATTGCCTACACTGATGGGGAAGCCCTTGCACTGGATGCCAAAGCGAAGGCTTACATAGAAAAAAAGGAATTTAAAACCGCTATTGAAACCTATGAAAAGGGGCTTTATCTGCTACAGAGCCAGGGCAAGGACACCGGACTCCCTGCAGGTTATCTTTACAGTGGCATGGGATACACCTATTTCTATCAGGGAAAAATAGAACCGGCAGCTACAAATTTTGCTAAAGCCATCGGAATATTTGAAGCCCTCCATGACAGCACCAGGGTAATGAAAGCTGCCATGAATGCAGGAGTAGCCTACGTGGAGATGGGCAACTATGTCCGTGCTCTTGAACTATATCAACAGGCTCAGCACTATGCGGAATTAATGGATAAAAAAGCCTTTGCAGGACTCGTCAGTAACAATATTGGTGTCATATTCCGCAAGCAGAAAGCTTACCCTGAGGCCATGGAGTACTTTAATAAATCCTTTGAAATAGTATCAGCCCTGGGAGATACTGCTGGTATGGCCAATGCCCTCAATAATCTAGGTTTGGTCTACGAAAATAGTGGTGATTATGAAAAGGCTTTGGAGTGCTACCACAAAACCATGAACCTGGATAAGACAACAGGCAATGAATATGGTATTGCGTTGACATTGAACAATATTGGCCTGATCCGGAGAGAACAAGGCAGGTACGATGAGGCTGTTGAATCTTACGAACATTCCTTCACGATCATGGAGGAACTCAACAATAAATGGGGACAAAGCAAAGCCTTGAATGGACTTGGTGAGGTTTACCTCGACCAAGAATTATATCCGAAAGCTTACCGCCCTTTAAATGAAGGCTACGAGCTTGCGGATGAAATCAGCAATACGGAACTTCTAAACCAGGCCAGCTTTAACCTGCACAAATACTATGAAGCCATCGGCGACCCTAAAAATGCGCTGAAGTTTTACAGGATCTTCTATACTACCCAGGACTCTCTGTACAATGAAGAAAATACCAAAAAGCTGGCCCGCATGGAAGCTGAGTATGAATTTCAGAAAGAGCGTGACAGTCTGGGTTTTGTACAACAAAAAATGGCCCTGGAGGCAGAGCAGAAAATCTCCCGCCAGGTACTCATTCAAAGGGTGACTGCAGCAGGCTTGATCATTGTGCTTCTGCTGGCTATAATCATATGGAGATATTCGCGCCTGAAAAGAAAGGCTAATTTTGATCTTGCAGAACGGAACATCCAGATAGAGGCCCAGAATGAAGAGATCATCGCCCAAAGGGACCAACTGGAAGAGAGAAACAGAATAGTAGAACAGCAGAAGTACCAGCTTGAAGAAATCAACGAAGAGCTAAAGGCGCTGAACGAAGAGAAAAACATGCTGATGGGCGTGGTAGCCCATGATCTCAAAAGCCCTCTGAACCAAATCGTTGGCCTGATCGACATCGCCAGGAAGTCTGTAGATAACCTACCCTCAGAACTTGAAATATACCTGGAAAAGATCCATTCCAGCGCCAACAGTTCCACTCAAATGATCAACCGGATACTGGATGTAGGTGCCATTGAAAGCAAGGATGAAGTAGCGCTGAATGAAGTGTCCATTTACCCTATTCTCAAAAAAAATGTTGAAGATTTTCAGGTGCTGGCCCGAAAAAAGGACATTGCACTCCACCTTTCCGAAGGAAATCCGGAACTGCGGGCATTGGTCAATGAAAGTTATTATGAACAGGTCATTCAAAACCTGATCTCAAATGCCATAAAATTTTCTCCCAAAGGTAAGGATGTTCATATTAGCCTCAGTGTAGCAGGCAATTACGTCATTACCCAAGTCACCGATGAAGGTCCCGGTATCAGTATGGAAGACCAGCCTAAACTGTTTAACAAATATGAAAAGCTCACCGCACGCCCCACTGACGGGGAAAGTTCAACCGGATTGGGCCTTGCCATTGTTAAAAAGTATGTGGATGCCATGCAAGGTATGGTAACTTGTGAAAGTGATCCCGGCAAAGGAAGTACTTTTACAATCTCGTTTCCAAAGGTGTAACAGTCCAATTAGTATGTAATCAAGCTATTATGGGAGACACTTACTTCAGCTATGCATAGAACTAAACAAACATCCCTTTAATAGTCCATTATTCTGCAATTACTACTTTAGTCATCCCGCAAAATTGAATTATTCAAATCAGGTTGTCCTGCAGTGACAAAACAGAAACCTGCTATTGAATTTTAGCAATAATTATCAAATAATGCAGGGCAAACCTTCTTAATATTGCCTTAGTCATGAAACACTATTACTACCAAAGGGTGAAGCAGGCCGTAAGGTTTATAGAAGACAACTTAAAGCATGAGTTGTCGGTTGATCTTATTGCAGAGCAGGCATGTTTTTCCAAATATTATTTCATTCGTGTGTTCATGGCGGTAACCGGTGATACGGTGGGTGAATATGTAAGAAAAAGAAGAATAACGCGGTCGGCTGAAGACCTCATCTCTACGGATAAATCTATTCTGGCTATTGCCATGGATTATCAGTTTGAATCTCAGGAGGCATTTACCCGATCATTTAAAAGTGTCTACCGGATAACGCCTGCCAAATACCGTAAACGCGGCTTTCACCAACTGGCTTATAGGAAAAATGAGCTATCGGACAGTAAGATTGAGCATTTAAACAAATACATTACCCGTGAGCCGCAAATTGTAGAAACTACTCCCAAAAAGCTGGTAGGTGTGTTTACGTCAACCTCTTCTTCACAGGCCCATAATAACATTCGAAAGCTTTGGTTGAGCTTTATACCCAGGATCAGAGAAATCAGGCATGTAAAGGATATCGGTATGTATGGCGTCCACCCATATGACAGCGAATCAAAAGTGGAAGATTTCTCCGAGCAATTCACCTTTCAAAAATGGGCGGCCGTGGAGGTCAACCATTATGAAGATATCCCGGCAGGGCTTGCTTGCTATGATTTACCCGCAGGCAAGTACGCTCGCTTTACCCACAAAGGAGGCATCAGGGATTTCCACATATCTATGGATTATGTTTACGGTACCTGGTTGGCCGCATCGGATTTTGAACTGGATCTGCGGGATGATTTTGAGCATTATGGAGAAAGATTTTATGGCCCTGAGAACCCTGCTTCTGAAATAGATATGTTTATACCTATTAAATAATGATGATATGACAGACGTAATTTACGACAAGACCTTTGAAATATCAGACTTTGCCGAAGGTGATTTGAAAAAAGCTGATTATGAAGGTTGCACCTTTGTTAACTGCACCCTGAGCAACGCAAACCTCACGGGCATCAACTTCATAGACTGCTCCTTCTCCAACTGTGACCTGAGTATGGCCACTTTGAATGATACTGCATTCAGGGATGTCCGATTCAAAGACTGCAAGCTACTCGGCCTGCGCTTCGACCTTTGCAAGGAGTTTCTGTTTGAAGTGAATTTTGAAGGATGCCAGCTCAACCTTTCCTCTTTTTTTCAACGCTCACTCAAAAAAACACGGTTCAAAAACTGTGAACTGAAAGAAGCAGACTTTGCCGAGGCCAACCTTACTGAATCAGTTTTTGACAACTGCGATCTTTCAGGTGCCATTTTTGACAATACCATCCTGGACAAGGCAAACCTGGTCACGGCTTATAGCTATACTATAGCCCCAGACAAAAACAGCATAAAAAAGGCCATGTTCTCCGCTTCGGGAGTGGTCGGCCTGCTGAGCAAATATGATATTGTAATAGAACCATAAAAACAACCTGATGCAACCACCAAGAATAGAAACCATACCTGAAAAGAAGCTTGTAGGGAAGCACCTTGAAATGACTCTGGCAGATAACAAGACCAGCGAACTATGGCAAAGCTTTATGCCTTACCGGAATACCATTAAACACCGCACTTCCTCTGACCTCATCAGCATGCAGGTCTATGATGCGCAGGCTGGTTTTACTGGTTTTGACCCACATACCAAATTCACAAAATGGGCCGTAGCAGAGGTATCAAGCTTTGATCACCTGCCTGAAGGCATGGAGCAATACATACTCAGTGGAGGCATGTATGCCGTATTCATTCACAAAGGCACACCTGCTGATTTCCCTAAGACCTTCCGGTTTATCTTTGGCACCTGGCTGCCGCAATCGCCTTATGAATTAGACAACAGGGAGCATTTTGAGGTGCTGGGTGATAAATATAAAAACAATGACCCCACCTCTGAGGAAGAGGTTTGGGTGCCGGTGAAGAACAAGTAACCCTGTATGGTTGCCGGCTTTTCGTTATCTTTAAAAATGAATGCAACTGACTGGCTGGGCTCGATCGGGGTTTTCCAAATACTCCTTGCTTACTTCCTTAATGTATCAGGGAAAATATCAAACAAAGACCTCTCTTTCATCCTCTTGAATCTGATCGGAGCCTCTATGGCCTGCCTGGCATCTGTTTTATTGGAGTATGTGCCCTTTATCATTCTTGAAGGTGCCTGGGTGATGGTTTCGGTAGTTTCACTGATCAAGTATAGAAAGGATAGTTGATGTGCTAAGGGCTTATTGTCTGCGGGTCAATACTGAGCTTGTGAAGTATCTAACTCAGTTTCCTCCACTGGCTGACCGGTAAGCAGAAACCTACTTATCCAGATACTTCCCAACGTACTTGCGGGTGTGGAGAGACTTTCAGGTATTGGAAGTGAGATGATATCAGAAAAACTTGGTAAGTAGACTTGGAGGAGTGGATTTGATTTGGGATCAAGTATGCAATGAGTTTATTCCGCTGAAAATGAGTAAACTGCGCCAATTTTTACTTTAAGCTAGTTTGCCAACTGCCTTTGCCGATTGCTATTCACAATTGTCTGTCAAAAAAAGAAGCAAAAATTAGTGTCTCTCCAGAAATATCAGCAGAATATAAATGGTCATAAAACAAAATATCCCCTGAAGACCTGGCCTCAGAGGATATTTTTGTTGTCTATAGTTGGCTTTAATTGATTCAAAGGTAACATCCTCTTGCTCAGTTGCCAACCACCCAACGACCAATGACATATAGTATCGTCTAAATGCCATATCCGGCAATGAGCATGATCATCTACCCGGTCACACCATAACAAAAACGATGATATACAGACCCGTTTGTGAAGCATCACTGGCAACGGTAGAATTCTGAACTGGCATCAACGGACATTATAGCAAGCCAGAGTCAGCAACATCCTTCATCTGTCTTACTGCAGGGTAAGACGCCTATTGTTTTTTTATCCAGTTAAGGGCCGCCTCCTTATCATCAAAATTATGATGAACTACCCGATCATTTACCCTATCAATTATATCATTTACAGCCAAACTGGCAAAAATATCTGTTGGTACTATTACTGCTACACTTTCATATCCATTAGCGGCTGCCCTCACCATCCAGTCTGAGGTCATCCACTCTAAAACCTCATTCTGTATTGCACCCATCTGCCGGGTGTCAACCATGGCCTTACCGCACTTGAAATGTTGAATAGCCAGTAAGAGTTTTTCACATCCTAACTTAAATTCATCCGGTGTGGGTGGGGTCTTCCATATATATGAAATATAGCCATATGAAGCGTCATAACTAATCTCGGCAAAATCTGAATAATAGTATTGTTCCATATCTTTAGTTTTCTCAATCATTATTTTTATTATTATGCCAACACAAGAGTCCCCTGATATATCGGTTTAAACTATTCACCGTACACCTTGCGCATTATACTGGATCTTGTCTGTCATATCTGTTCTCCTGAGTTGTGCCTGACAGCTTAGCATAAGATTTTCCCGACACTCCGAAAACAGGAGTTGTTGCATCAATTTCTGTTGTTTTAAAAGCCTGTTTGCGACAGAATAATGGGCGTGAATAAGTGTATGAAAGGGTGCACCCAAAGGGAATTTAAACTCAAAAAAGTTTCTATAGCAAAGCTAATTCCCACAAAGGAGCTTAAGTTAAGGTGCCAATTCTCCTTTAACCAATTGGCACCTTAGAAATCATCTTACTGAAATATTCAGAGTATTGAAAACGGCGAACTCAGTTCGTCCATAAACCATCTTCATTCTGTTGATTTTCCGAAAAAAGCCATACATAGGCAATTTCACCATTTTTCACTTCAAACAAACCGCCCATATCCAAACTTTGATTTCGTTTGGCGGCGGTAAAACGAATTGGTGCTGCCACTAAGTCCCCACTTTCCTGCATCAGTCCGTTTGGCTTGATAATTAAGCTTCCTCCGGCATCCTCCATCATACCAAAAATCATTTGACCAATTTCATCAGGGCTACTTTTAATACCGGAGAATTTGTTCTTTCCCGGCTGGTGCCACTTAACATTGGACGCAAAGCATGTAAGGGCTTTTGCGACGTCACCTTTTGCCAGAGCATTGAAATAGTTCTCAACTATGGCCTTAGCACTAACCTTTCCTGTTCTTCGAGTCATCAACTTATACATACATTTCCAATTTTTATTATAAAACCTCTTTAAGTCATTGAACCTTAGTTTACTTTTAGCCAACAACGATTGGATACCGCTCAATATACATACACAACATTACCGCCGTTCTCACGATATCACAAGCTTTACAACATAGCACCCGCCTGTATAAGATAGAACCTACTCAGCACTCATTAACCCGTAAAATAGCTGAGTATCAAAATAATAATACCTATTAAAACCGCTGAAAGCAGCACATCTTTCAGGTCATATCTTTTCTTATTATTAGCTTTATCTTCATCACTTAACGTACCATAAGTAAGGCCGTCCAGTCTTTTCTGCTCCGGTTTCTCCGTTGCCAGACTCACCGCAATGCATATGACAAGGCATAGAACAAACAACAGGATACAGAAATGCAGGAAGTTCATGGTAGCCCAGGTATGCAGGAAGCCTGAAAGCTTCTCCTTGTTGAGTTCCAATACCAATCTGCTCATTCCCAGAAGGAAGCCCCCGATAAGTGTGGCCAAAGCACCCTTTGAGTTGATCCTTTTCCAGAAAATGCCCAGTAAAAAGACTACAGTTATAGGTGGGGCAATGTACGACTGAACACTTTGCAGATACTCGTACAATACTCCTGAAATATTGGCCATTACCGGTATCCATGCAATTCCCAGCAGTACTACGATCAGGGTTGCTACCCTTCCTACATTCACCAATTGCTTTTCACTGCTCTCCGGCCTGATCTTTTTGTAAATATCTACTGTAAATAAAGTAGAGCATGAGTTAAATACTGATGCCAAAGAACTCATGAGTGCAGCCAAAAGACCGGCAGCAGCTACCCCCTTAATCCCGGTGGGCAATAAAGCGGCCATCATAGTAGGTAAAGCCTGGTCAGACGATTCCAGCTCCAGTTGTCCGGTCTTAGTCATTGCATAGGCTATAATTCCTGGAAGCAGGAAGATAAAAACAGGTGTCAGTTTCAGGTATGCCCCAAAAATAGAGCCTTTGAGTCCGACGTTGATGTTTTTGGCTGTCAGCGTTCTCTGTACAATATACTGGTCAGTACACCAGTACCAGATCCCTACAATGGTACCTCCGAAGAGGAGCCCTGTCCAGGGAAAATCAGGATCCGTCGCCGGCCTCCACATGTCAAAGTGAGCACTTCCAGCTATTTCGCGGAGCTCACCCCACCCCCCTATTTGGTAGAGACCTATGAAGGTTACGGCGCCAGAACCTAATATTAACACTATCGTTTGTAAAGCTTCGGTATAAATTACGGCTCTCATACCGCCCAGAATGGTATAAAGCCCCGTGATAACCACGGTTATCACGGCCCCGGTCCAGAAATTGACACCGGTAAGGGCTTCTATAACCACGCCGCCGGCATATACTGAAACAGATACTTTTGTAATAACATAGCCCACCAGTGAAATAATCGACAAGAACCAGCGGGCGGTGCTATTGAACCTTCTTTCAAGAAATTCGGGCATAGTAAATACGCCACTTCGCGCATAAAAAGGCAAAAATACCCATCCCAGTAATAGCACAATCCAGGCGTGAAGCTCAAAATGCGCCATAGGCATACCTGAGGCTGCTCCGGTACCGGCAAGTCCCACCACATGCTCAGAGCCTATGTTTGATGCAAATATTGAAGCTCCGACTACAAACCAGCCGGCATTTCTGCCTGCAAGGAAGTAGTCTTCAGTATTATTTTTTCGTTTTTTAATTACCCATACGGCAATTCCAAAGAGTACCAGAAAATATACTCCTATTACAATCCAATCAAGTGTTTCTAATCCTACCATTCTTATTTAGTTTTCCAGATATATTGATTGATAAGATTTTCAAAAAGCTCCTGTCGGCCACTGCGCAGCCTTGGCTCTCCGTTTTTATGGGCAATGGCATGAAGGTCTTCCAGCGTAAGGCGGCCTTCTTCAAATGCCTTGCCATCCATGGTGCTGAAACTACTATACCTTGCTTTTCTCAAATTGCTATATTCAGAATTTTCAAGAATATTGTGAGATATTTCCAATGCCCTTGCAAAAGCATCCATTGAGCCTATGTGTGCATAGAATAAATCTTCCAGATCGGTGGAATTACGTCTGGTTTTTGCATCAAAGTTGATACCTCCTCCTTTAAAGCCACCGCCCTCAAGGATCACCAGCATAGCTTCCACCAGCTCATATACATTGATTGGGAACTGATCCGTGTCCCAGCCGTTTTGATAGTCACCCCTGTTGGCATCCATACTGCCCAGCAGACCAGCATCGACCGCCACCTGAAGCTCATGGGCAAAAGTATGCTGCGCCAGTGTGGCATGGTTAACCTCAATATTCAGCTTAAAGTCATCCATCAGGTCATACTCTCTCAAAAAGCCAATAACTGTAGCTGCATCAAAATCATATTGATGCTTGGTAGGCTCCATAGGTTTTGGCTCCACAAAGAAATTGCCTTTGAATCCATTTTTCCTTGCATAGTCCTTCACCATATGGAAAAACCTGCCCAGGTGGTCAAGCTCCTTTTTCATATTGGTATTGAGCAAGGAAAGGTATCCTTCCCTACCTCCCCAGAAAACGAAGTTCTCGCCATTGAGCTTTACAGTAGTATCCATGGCATTTTTTACCTGAGCACCTGCATAAGCTACAATATCAAAATCTGGATTGGTAGCCGCGCCGTTCATGTATCGAGGATGGCTGAAAAGGTTGGTAGTACCCCACAATACTTTAAGGCCTGTCTCACGTTGCTTTTCAAGAGCGAAGTCACTGATAATCTCCATTCTCTTTTCAGTTTCTTTCAGCGAGCCGGCTTCATCGATCAGGTCTACATTATGAAAGCAATAGTAAGGTACACCCAGTTTGGACATGAACTCAAACGCCGCATCCATCTTATGTTTTGCTGAATCCACCGCGTCACTGCTTTCCAGCCATGGAAATTGTTTGGAAGGAAGTCCAAACGGATCGCCGCCGGTTCCGCAGAAGGTATGCCAGTAGGCCACTGCAAACCTGAAATGATCTTTCATGGTCTTACCGCCTACTACCTTATCCTCATCATAATATTTAAAGGCCAGGGGGTTGTCGGACTCAGGGCCTTCATACTCTATTTTTCCAATATTTTTGAAGTATTCCTTAGCTCCTGTCACAACTTTGATTTCCTGGTTATTCTCTGACACGTTATTGTTCATGTTATATACTGGTTTTTAATTCCTGTTCTTGTAATAAAAGCTTCTCAAGATCCGCTTTCCATATTTCATAAGCACTACGGTATTTGTCCATAGTATCGGCCACCTCATAAGCCTTAGCTACTTTCACGCCCGAAAGCGCTTCTTCCGCCGAAGCATAGGCACCTATGGCCACTCCGGATGCACTTGCCGCCCCTGCAGCTCCTGTAGTTTCAATGATCTCTATTTTACAGCCGGTTAATGCCGCAATGGTTGTAGAAAAAACTGAAGACCGGAAAAGGTTGTCATTGCCTACCCTGATCACTCTCGGCACTATGCCCATACCATCAAATATTTCCATGCCATAGATGAAGGAGAAGGCTATACCTTCCAGTGCTGCCCGGTAAAAGTGGGCTTTGCCATGACGGTTGAAATGTAAATTAATGACATGTGAGCCAAGGACCTTATTGTCAAGCATGCGTTCGGCCCCATTCCCGAAAGGAATAACACGCAGGCCTTCGGAGCTGACAGGCACCTGGGATATCATCCGCTCCATATCTTCATAGGTAGTGCCGTTATTTGCAATTTCTTTCTTAAGCCAGCTATATTGACTGCCTGCTCCATTGATACATAGCAGCAAACCGATCCGCGGGTCATGGCTGCTATAGTTTACATGGGCAAAGCCATTGATCCGTGACTGCTCGTCTGAAACGGGATGATCCACCACTGCATATACTACACCTGATGTACCTCCGGTGGCTGCAATTTCTCCCGGATTGAACACATTCAGTGAAAGTGCGTTATTGGGCTGGTCACCTGCCCTGTAGGTAACAGGTGTTCCGGGCTTTAAGCCTAACTGCCGGGCCGGGCCGTCAAGTAATTTTCCCTGATCAGAAAAAGTGGGCACAATGTCGGCCACTTTACTCCTGTCTATGCCAAAATAATCGAGCAGGAACTGCGCTACTTCTTCATTTTTAAAATCCCATAAAACTCCTTCGGATATCCCTGACACGGTGGTACAGGCTTCTCCTGTCATTTTCATGGCTATGTAATCACCTGGAAGCACAAATTTCTTAAGCCTTGCGTAAACTTCCGGCTCATTATCCAGCACCCACTTTAGCTTCGACAGGGTGAAATTCCCGGGCGAATTTAGCAGGTGTGTATAACACATTTCTTTACCAAGATCAGCAAAGGCCTTTCGGCCAATCTCAACACTGCGACTGTCGCTCCATATGATGGAGGGTCTCAATACTTCGTTGTTCTCTCCCAGAAGTACCAGCCCGTGCATTTGATAGGATATACCGATAGATTTGATATGCTCAGCCCTCACACCTGACTTATCTAAAAGTCTCCTCGATGCAATGCATAAATTCTCCCACCAGGTCTCAGGGTGCTGTTCAGCCCAACCTGGAAAATGGGAAATCACCCCCATCTCTGTCTCAGGATAATGTGTCACCTGTACAATCTCCTGTGTATCAGCATTTACAAGTGCCGCTTTAATTGATGAGCTACCTACGTCAAAACCTATCAGATATGAATCCATTGCTTTAGTTTATGTAAGAGGACGAATCAAGTCAATTCCTCATAATATTCTGCACAAAGGCATTATTCACAAATAAAAAGCTTTTATAAGAAGAAAACCCGAAATCATCTACTGCATCCATTCGTCACAAAAACTTCATCTCTACGTCACTTTTAGGAAACAATGGCTATTAAACGCCACCAGAGTGACGTATAGGTGAAGTACAATACAGTAGAAAATCAATAATACAGCCTGCTTTAGTAGATTTTTAGCGGATGAAGATGTGTATTTCCAAACTACCGGCATTCACTTGGTGCTTCCATAAGTTTAGTAAAGCCCCCTAAGAATATATGACGCAAGTTGATCAACCTGCTTTACTAAGCCTTCAAGGATTAGTAAAGCTTGCCCGTTCCCGCCCTCAGAACTTATCCAACAAAGCTATCACAGGCTTACTCAACAGCAGATACAGACATGCATGGCTAAACTCCAGATATTCATTCGGCGCCCCAATAAGTTCAGCTTTACCAAACTTCCAAAAGTTTAGTAAAGCGACCCGGAAGTTATATCTGGTCAAGAAACTCCTCGAGACCAATGTCAGAATTCAACTCGAGTTTTTTTCTCAGTCTGTACCTTCTGGTCTCCACTCCTCGTACGGAAAGGTTAAGCTGGTGGGCTATATCTTTGGTGCTAAGCTTCATTTTCAGCAAAGCCGAGAGTTTGATCTCTGAGGTGGAAAGTTGCGGATAATCGGCCTTAAGCTTTTTGAAGAAATCACTATGCACTAACTCGAAGTGTTTTTTAAACGACTCCCAACGGGCTTCGGAAGAAAGGTGGCCTTCAATCTTCCTCAGTATTTTTTCATATTGGCGTTCGCCATCGCTGCTTGATGCCTTGAGTTCTCTGATATCGTTTTTAATCTCCAAAAGGAAATCATCCTTCTTTTGTAATTGAAGATGCAGCGTGGTAAGCTCTTTACTTCGCTCAGTAATGAGGCTTTCCATTTCCAGCAGTTGGTTTTTAAGGTTCTCGCTGCTTTCTCCTTTACGAGGGTTCTGCATCAATGCCCGCTCCAGGGCTGATTCCCAATAGTTGTACGCCTGCTGGCATAGTGCCCGGTTAAATTTAGGCTCGTGCACCATAGTCGGATTAATACCCTTCAAAGCCTCGTCAAGCGACGAATACACTCCTGTAGCAACTCCCGAAGCCCTTGCTGCACCTATGGCTCCGGTGGTTTCCACTACTTCAATATGGCAGTCCAGGATGGTAGCAATAGTGGACGAAAATACTTCGGATTGGAACATGTTATCATTGCCTACGCGCATTACGTCTACATTAAGGCCAAGCTCTTTAAGAATATTAATGCCTTTTACAAAAGAGAAAGCAACACCTTCCAGTGCTGCCCTGAACAAGTGCGCCCTGTTATGCCTGTTAAATTGAATATTAAAAATGTGCGAATTGATACTCTGGTTTTCCAGCATGCGCTCTGCACCATTGCCAAAAGGCAATATACAAAGCCCGTCGCAACCCACCGGTACTGTAGAGACCATTCGCTCCATATCGCTGTAGTTCCGGTCGCTTCGTGCAATCTGGTGTTTCATCCAACTGTATTGTATGCCGGCTCCATTCAGGCAAAGCAATACACCTATTCTGTCAAAATTATCTTCATAATTGACGTGCGCGAAAGCATTTACCCTCGAGCGCGGATCGGATATAGGCCTGTCAACCACACCATATACTACTCCTGAGGTACCGCTGGTAGCTGCTATTTCGTTGGGTCTCATTACGTTGAGTGCCAGTGCATTGGTAGGCTGGTCCCCTGCCCTGTATGTAACGGGTGTGCCTTTTTTGAGACCTGTAAGCTCGGCTGCCTGTTTGGTCACTACCCCCTGCACGCCAAAAGTAGGTGTAAGGTCAGGGATCATGTCCCGGTCAATGCCGTAATATTCCAGTAACTCCGATGAAATCCTTTTTTCTTTAAAATCCCAGAAGACACCTTCGGAAAGGCCGCTTATAGTAGTTTTAAGCTCGCCGGTAAGCATCAGGGCTATGTAATCTCCGGGGAGTAAGAATTTGTAAGTTTTGCTATATATCTCGGGCTCATTGTCTTTGACCCATTTGAGTTTGGAAGCCGTAAAGTTGCCGGGTGAATTCAGCAAGTGGTCCAGGCACCTCTCCTTCCCCATTTCCGCAAAGGCCTTTCTTCCAATTTCCACACCACGACTGTCACACCAGATGATTGATGGCCTCAATATATGGTGATCACGGTCAACGAGTACAAGGCTGTGCATCTGATATGAAATACCGATACTGGCAATATCCTGGGACTTCACTCCGGTTTGCTGCAACAAACGCCGCGTGGCCAGCATAAAATCCTGCCACCATACTTCCGGCTGCTGTTCTGCCCATCCACTCTGCCTGGAGATCATATCCATTTCACGGTCAGGATACTGGACTAACCCTACGGTTTCGTTGCTCTCTGCATCGAGCAAAGCTGCCTTAATGGTGGAACTGCCAATATCATAGCCTATCAAATACATAAAAACACACTTTAGCTTGCCTACGTCAATAATACGTCAAATTTAGCAGAATTTGCCTATAAAAAAACCTAATGGGGATGTCCATACACAGGTACTTATACTCAAAATCGAAAATAAGATTTTTAAAAAGCCGTAACTCTGATATATTGCGCTTTGAATAATTAAAAATACACCTTATGAAACTGTTATTAAACCTGTTATTTTTTGCCTGCCTGATTGTGATGGCCTCTTGCGGTGAAGTACGTGAAGAGATCACCTTTGATAAAGACGGAAGCGGAACCTACGAAGTATCTGCTGACATTATACCCATGATGAAAAAAATGATGGAAAGCACTGCAAAGCTGGCCGTGGAAGAGGGAGAAACGATGGATAGCGTCGAACTCGCTGCCAAAGTTGATGAAATGATCTGGAAGGATTTTCCGGGTGAAATAGACTCTGTGATCTCGCTGGACTCCAAGATTACTCCTGAAATGAAAAATGACCCTGAGACGATGGCCCTGGTTAACAAAACAACAGCTTACATGAAAGGAAGCAGAGAAGCAGGCTTTATCAAAACAGGTATTAAATTTAGTTTTGACAGCAATGACGAGTTTATGTCGTTCATGAACCTGATAGAAGAAAACGGCCAGCAAGGTAAACAGGACACCCCTCTTGGAAAGACTAAAACTGAACTGATAGTGACTCCAAAGTCTTTTATCAGAACGGTGGAATATTTAAACAAAAAAGAAGAAGACCCGTCTGATGCTATGGCGCTTCTCATGCTTCAGGATATGAACATTTTAACTGTACTGAACTTCCCCGGAAAAATCGACAAAGTTGATGTGACGCATTATGAGATCATTGAAAAATCAGACCGGTCAGTGACATTGAAATTTGACATGATGAAAGCCATGAAAAGCGATGCGAAGTCTGAGATCAGGGTTAAGTTGAAGTAGTTACTACAAATACATACAGGATTATAATCGTCATATCGCATTGTCAGGTGCTGGTTTGGTGCCTGCTATCAGTACATTAATCATCCGATGAGTTTACCTAAATATGAAGTGCGATCAGTGCTATTATCAAGTACTAATCTCGATACTCATCGGATGACTGTAATCAATCTTTAAAGAAATGTCCAGGGTTAAAACTTCAAAAAAATTATTCTTCGGTAAAACTATCCTTATAGCCTCAGTTTTAACATTGGTTATAACAGTATTGATTGTATATGCAACCGGACTTGCCAGTCACAGAACCATTATAGAAAACTCATTCATCTCCCTTACGATCCTATGTGTCGCTCTATTTACCTTTGTGTCCACAGGCTTATACAATGGCTTCAATATATATGATGACCTGTCGCACAAGCTGAAATTTAAATGGAGAGGATCTACGCTTTCTGAGGGTTTTGATTTTGCTCCGGAAATGCCTGATGCATTTGATGGTGATGATGCGTGTGCAGGTATACTGCTTTCCGTTGTGCTATGGATTGTTGCCACTATTGGTATTTTGCTCTTTCTTATTTTTGCTGAATTCCTGCTTTCTATTGCCTGGGTAGCTTTGGTTGCTATGATATATTGGGTCATCATCAGAGCGCTGAAGTTGGTATTTAGCAAATCGCAAACTTGTGAGGGTAATCTGTCAAAGAGTATTTACTACGGACTTTCTTACACAGCCCTGTACCTCGGCTGGATTTACGGTGTTATTTATTTGTCTTCGGTTGTATAAACTCTTTCTTACCCTCTTGCCGTCTCTGACAGGCCGTACCATCAACAAACTTCATTCGGAAATGAAAATTAGTATACGCTCCCGAATGAGAGGATCGTTTCCTCCTACCGTCGTCGCGATGACGATCCATAGTTGCGATGGCGGTCTATATTCAATTTACCGGTTCGTGCTGAGGGGTTTCATTTAACTCTACCTCTACATAATCGTGCATCTTGTCAAAATCAAGCACGATTTCCCCTGAGAGCTGTGTCTCATAAACGGGAGTAAATTTAGCTCCCCACACGATTTCGTCGCATTTATAAGAGTAACGGGAATGGACTGTCTGGCTGAAAGTATCATCAAAGCCTTTGATCATGACCAGAATTTCAGCATCCATGGCCTTCATCTCTTCTTTAGTCTTATTCCCAAACGGGCTCTTTTCATCTATCACATGCACCAGTGTCCAGTTGAGCGGAAAGAAGAGTATGGATTGTCTTTCAAGTTGAAGTTCAATAAACCTCCTTCTCAAAATACCTTTTCCATCCTTTTGCTTCTCCACTACTACAAGCAACGCTGTAGCTTCCATTTCCATGAGGTTACTCTTCCGCATATTGGCAATCCTGAACTGAATACTATTCAGGCCATTGCTGTAAGGAGTTATTAGTGCTTTATCGCTGTACATTAA
Source organism: Fulvivirga kasyanovii (assembly GCF_009711405.1). Lineage (GTDB taxonomy): Bacteria > Bacteroidota > Bacteroidia > Cytophagales > Cyclobacteriaceae > Fulvivirga > Fulvivirga kasyanovii. The sequence continues at coordinate 16,072 of NZ_SMLW01000533.1, forward strand.
TCTCGCGGATGGCTTTGAAAACCTGCCGTACAGCATACCGGTGATGATGGCAAAGCACATCCACCCTACCACAGCCTCGAAGGATGCCACTATGTTGGCCCAATGGCCTGTAGGGTGAAGCACGCCATACCCTACTGTGGTAAACGTCTGGAAACTAAAGTAATAGGCATCGAGAAATTTTTCATAAAAATGTGTGGGTTTAATCCCTCCAAACTGATTATCACTCATTACAGAGTAAAGCAGAGCAAACACGCCGTTAATAGCCAGCAGAAAAGTAAACACCACCAACAGAAACCGGCTCCACGACATTTTAATCATCAACTGGTAAGTATCGCGCGTACTCCACCTCAGCCCGGAGCGTATCACATTAAAACTCCCATCTCGGTTAATAATTCTCTTCGAGTTGATCGTATACTGGGTGCCTATACCCGGATCATGCCTTTGATTTGAAACAGCCATTTTAAAACAGAATGAAAAATTCTGCCTAAAATAACAAAAATACTATAGTTTGCTCATCCAGTGTTTATAGACTTCGGGGTGTACCGCTCTCAGATTTCGTTTCACTAACTGATTCTTTTCAATGCCATAAAAGCTTTCGTTCATGATGTTATAGTGTAATACAAATGTGCCCTGATTGATAATAAAAAGTCCTTCTGCGTAATATTCTATTTTAAATACAAATCCAACAGTGGTTTGTATAAACCTGGGATGTTTCTCTCTCATTTTCCTCCTCCAATCGCTCATTTATCCTGAGCGTTCCGGGTATTAACCTTTGTATGGAGTAAAAAGTTTGTAGCTGCTGACAAAAACCACGATCACCTGTAAATGACTACAGTATCTGTGTACAAT
>NZ_SMLW01000574.1 GCF_009711405.1 Fulvivirga kasyanovii
CTTTCAGAGGAGAAGTCCTGAAACTTAAATAGGAAAAAGCCTGAGAATGGCTAGAATTATCCTGTTTCGGGTGTTGTTGCTATTTTATTGTTATTTCTCGGCTTATCTTGATGAAATGTTACACTAAAACCACCTTTATTATGAAAAGTAAAAGCAACAACGCGACATTAAAACCGGAAAGCCGTTGTATTACAAGAGACATGGCAAATAGAATAATTGGAACCTTCTGTCACATGAAGGGGCGAGTGAAGAGGGAGTATGACGAAACCCAACTCGATGACAGTAAGCCGACATGTGATATCCGCGACGAGATACCAAGCAATAATTCGTATAAAAGCCTTTTTGCTGACCAGAAAGATTTTAATGCATTCGTATTTGAGAGGGAACATATCGACCGGTTCTTCTGTGAGGGAGCAACTCATTTAATGATTTTTTTAGGAGCTCACCCCGAAAAAGGTGATTTAGGAAAACCTGGGTCATTCACGGTGGTAGCGGCTGGTTGTACGATAGGTGGAACAACTACAAACAGAGAGACTGGCGAAGAAGAAACAATATACACATCTCTGGATATTGACGAACCAGCTACGCAATACCCTCCAAAGATGGGGAGGTCAAACCTGGACAGTAAACATGCCACTGGAATGATCTTTTTTGTGAAGAATAAATAGTATATTCATGTATCCAAGACATCATCAATAAAATATCCATTTGGAGCATCCTGCTACCGGCCGTGGCGGGATGCTTCTTTTACACCAGGCTCTCAGGCAAATCCAGGCTGATATTGTTTTTGGTTTTAGCAGCGTGTATTCCTCAACTAGCAAGGGCTTTTTTAGGGAGAATCCCTGCTCTTAATGTTTTTTACAATGTTAATATCGGAGTGGAGCTTTTGATTCTGTACTTCTTTTTTAGAATAAGTTATAGTTCAGCCAGAAAGCAACAAATCTTCAAAATATTAAGTGTGCTCTGTCTGTTGTTTGGAGTAACCTCTATTAGTTATTGGGGTATTGATAGGAAGTTCCTGACCGAATGGCTCTGTTTTAATAATCTTGTTTACACTGCTTGGATATTACTGAGCCTGTTGGATATTTATGAGAATGATGATCGTTTGATAAATACTAAAAGATCATTTTTACTCTTTCTACTGGGGTTATTTCTCTATACCTCGTGTACTATGCTGATCTTTGGGTTGTGGCATTACATCATGGCTAACAGCGACAGTCTTCTTAAAAATCTATGGATTATACATGATGTATTCAACACCATTATGTATCTGGTTTTCCTTATTGGCTTTTACAGTGACTATAGGCGGCAGGCAAAAACAATTCAACCATGAAAGAATTTCCTATATCGGATATAGTTGTAGCCATTACCGCTGGTTCACTATTATTTTTTCTCCTATGCGCCTTTATTGTCGCTTTTACACTTGTATTTGTAAGAAAGCGCCAACAGTACAAAATTGAAAAGCAGCAGATCAAAGATCAATTCTCCAATAACCTGCTTGAGGCACAGCTTGAAATACGTGAGCAGACGCTGAAACACATTGGATATGAGTTACACGACAATTTTGGACAGATAGCCAGTTTAATTAAGATTAACCTGAATATTATAGATCTAAGTTCAAGAGAGAAGGCTGAAGAAAAGCTCGATGAGACCAGAAATTTGATCAGGAAGCTAATATCAGATATTAAAGGGCTTAGTGTTTCATTGAATAGCGATCAGGTGGTTAATACAGGATTGATAGAAGGTTTAAAACAGGAAATGGAACGTATTAAAAAGCTTGGGCTGTACGAGGTTAGGTTTGAGAGTAATACAAGAAATGTTTCACTTGATCCCGACAAAACAATTATTCTGTTTCGCATGTCCCAGGAAATACTGAATAATACACTCAAACATAGCGGTGCAACCTGCTTATCCGTTGATGTTGCTCTATCTAACAATTTTCTTAAATTAACTTTTAAAGACAACGGTGTTGGCTTTAGTATAGATGAAGCCATTAAACGCGGAGGGTCCGGCCCCACGAACCTGAAGACACGTGCTACATTGATACATGCAGACCTTCAGATAAAAAGCAAGGTCAATACAGGAACTGAAATAATAATTAACGCACCTCTGACCAATGAATCAGACAATTAAACTTGCCCTCGTAGATGACCACAAACTGTTTCGTGGCGGTCTCCGCAGTTTGATCGAATCTATTTCCGACAGATATGTTGTTGCCTTTGAAGCTGACAATGGCTTGGATCTCCAGCAAAAACTGGACTCTCAAAATCCTCCCGATATTATATTGATAGACGTGAACATGCCGGAAATGAACGGTTTTGAGACAGTGGAATGGCTTTCGCAACACTTTCCTAACATTCGTATTTTGGTTTTGAGCATGATCGAAAAAGAGGAAACAGTGGTAAAAATGCTCAAGCTGGGGGTTAAAGGTTATCTATGCAAAGATGCCGAACCTAGTGAATTTAAAGAGGCGTTGTCTTCGGTTTACTCCAAAGGTTATTACTATACCGATTTTGTTACGGGAAAGTTGATTCATTCCTTAAAAAATGACGGTGTGCAAAGCGACTTTTACGACATTAATGAAAGAGAAAGAGAGTTCCTCAAGCTCGCCTGCTCAGAAATGACCTATAATCAGATTGCAGATCAAATGTGTCTCAGCCCTAAGACAATTGATGGCTATAGAATGTCACTTTTTGAGAAGTTTAACATAAAAAGCAGAGTTGGGCTTGTCTTGTGGGCTATCAAAAACGGGTTGATTGAATATTGATACTGCTGAGGTGTATATTGCCTGTAAAGTGTTACACTTGTCTATTACTCGTGCTTTATTAATTAAATTAAATGGACTATATAAAAGAAATATCATCGAACAGACAGCTACTTCATAAGCTTATAGACAATTCCTTTACTAAAAGTACTATTCGAGTTCATAAGAGATGCAGTTCGCTCGGAAATAACGTGCAAGAACCAGATTTTATTGCCGATTTGTGTATCAATTGGGCATCCGAATTAATGTCAATTCTTAAACTTGTATTAACCTCGAAGTTTCAGGTTAGTTTGACAAGTGTATTTTGCCACCAAAAACCTTTAGCTGATTTTGGACAAAAACCAAGACCAGAATTGGGGGATTTATTGTTAGTGTTCAAATTCGCCGACAAAAAAAAGCTGACAACAATAAATTCACTCCTATTACAAGCCAAAATGTCGTCTTCTCCACAAATTCATGTTCCAGCAGGAGACACACAACTACACCTATATGAAAAATGGCCAAAATATAAATATGCAAGGGCCGCACACTTAAATGGTTGTTCGCGAGATATTTTCCCCAAGACAACAACTCAAGGAGCAAAATATCTTCTGATAGATCCGTCTTCTATTTTTACTTTAGAACAATATGGGACTTTTACATATGGGTGTGCCATGACAAATTCCTTACTCACTTTAAATTCGGATTTAGCAAGTGAAATCATTTCCTTTCTTCAGTTTATAAATGGTAGGAACATTGATAACAACGGGAATATTACTGAAGATTGGTCACAAATGATTTGGGATTTACTCTCAATTACAAAAGGTAAAATGACTCGAAGAAAAAACATGGGAATTGGAAACTTTCCGCGGCAAGCTACATCAAACTTCGATGGATGCTACTTCATAAATATTGACCAATTAAACAGCTCATACTATTCTGACATCATAGATGAATTAGGCGGAGATTATACTAATGGCAATTTAAATGAAGATGATGGAGGAGTTTCAACCGTTTTTATCGAAATAAATGAAAATGAATAAGTGAATATAGCATAATAGTATTTGGGTTCTTGCCCAAGAGAGATATGCAATGAACTGAGTGCATATCGAAGGTAAATCTATAACCGAGTCATATAGTCCTAATGTCATGTACTGACAAGAACCGGAGCAACATCAACAGATGACTCCTTAAATCTTATGCCCAAAGACCCCATAAATTTTGAAGTCAAACAGTTAGACCTCATTTTTTATAGCTAAGACCCGGTTTTTTGTTTGTTAAAGACAGCGTTGAACCGGGACGTTCAGCGTACATAAAGCTCCTGAAACATCATAAAACCAACATAGCCCAAAATTTTTTCAAAAAATAATTGAACCGGGCGGTTATCAAAAATGCCTGTTTTTTGAACATTGCGGCGGCTGAAAAAAGCCTTTTGTACCCTGGTACAATTTTGTACCAATGATCTGTCAAACCCGTTTCCTACATTTACAAAAGATCATTGAAACGAAGGTTCTTTTGGTGCACGGCTATTCATTTTAAAGAAGGATACCCACCCCTGAGATAACAGTGCTTTAAAGAGCAGCACATTAACAAAAGCGCATTCGGATCAGGTCTAGGAAATTTCCAAGGATTGTAGATACTGCCTTTAAAGAGGCCAAGGTTAATTTTTTAACAAAAACTCTTTAAGCCTATGAAGGCAGTGACTGTAGAAGTAGTTATTAACAAGTCTGGCCGTAAGCTGGAATTACGGTTTTCGGAATCTCCCGGAGAGGATATCCAAAAGCAACTCCGGGAGCGTGGTTTCGCCTCTGATGGCGACAACATATGGAAGGCGACCAATACACGTGAAAGGCGCGCCTTTGCTGATACGCTGAAAGCTTCCATTGAAGGGGTGAAAGAATTAGTACTCTCCCTGCCTTTTCAGCCGTCAAGTGGGAATATAGACCTCAAGAACTTCAGCTTCATTACCTTTTATTCTGAAAGAGAAGATGGCAACCTTCAACTCGAAGACTTCATCATTTTTGAACCTTCTAAACCAAAAGCCCAGGCTATTGTCAACGAATTTGGACACAGACACTATGGGCAGCGGTTCAAAAAAGTCGAAATCTTCCCCAGGAACTACCAGCGTGATGCCAGGAAGCTGCTAGCCGACGGAAAGGTGATCACCAAACTTCCTGGAAGTCCCATAACAGAGGAACCAAAGATCAAAACCCCTGCCAAGGAACCGGAAGTAACAAAGGAAAACCTGACCAACGAACATGGTATTTACACCCGTGAAACAGCCGGAGAGCGGTACGAACGCATAAAAATTCCTATCCCAAGTTCGGCAAAATATGAAGCCTCGATAGAACTGGTAGAAACTGAAACGGGTGAATATGCTATTGGTCTTACCCACTCCAAACTTTTCGGTAATCAAAGCTCAAAGGGCTTTGCTCCGGGTATGGTCACAGACCGTTACCCGGATCGCCAGACAGCCATGCGGCTTGCGCTCATGGTACATATTGAACGGCTGGAAGAGCAGATCGGTAAAGAGGACAGCATACTGGATAATGAAGCTTTGAAGAACAAACGGCTTCAAAAAGCCATTGAAGCTATTTATGCCTATGCCAGATCCGTTAATATTGATCTGCCGGAACCGGCAGGCGAAAACATTACTGAACCAGATAATCAGGTTAAGGAGATCGAAGAAACAGTTTCCAGCGAGCAATATGACCAGGCAGCCAACTACCTGGACACATTGCTCAGGCAGATACGGGAAGGACAACACCACCAGCTTCTGCCTTTTGCGGTAGTGACCGCAAAGAAGCGGGAGCTGAAAAAGCCAATGGCCTTGCGGGGATGGGAGGATTTTTCAAAGGTCATAACGGCCAAATCATTCAGGGACGAGTTGAAAGTCAACCTTTGGGATCTAATTCCCACAGCCTATAAGAAAGAACAGGCCATACAAAGCATTGACTGGAAAGCCGACCCTGATGATGAGGGCTTGAAAAAGCTGCTTGTAAAATTTACTTCCGAAAGCGATACCCGTAAAGAGATGATGGGTGTTTTCTTCGATAAAGATGGCATTGTAGCCACCGATTCAAGGAAACTGCTATTTATCCATCACATTTCAGATGAAAGCAAAGGCCTGTTTTGTATTACCAAGAAATGCTGGCATGCCCTGGCTATAGCCAATGAACCTGCCCGTTTTGAGGAAATTGAAAAAGAGCGTGCCGAAGCTTTCAGAAAGAGTGTCAACTATCCCGATTACAAGGAAGTCATTCCAAAGGATTTTATGAATGCCACTGTCGTGGATGCGCATGTCCTGCTCAATTACCTTTCTGCATTAAAGAAGTCAGGGATGTGGTATGCCAAAGGGGTAACCATTATTAAATGCCGTGACCTTATTATCGGGTTCGATATGAATTTCCTGTATGAGTGCGTGGCTTCAATGGCCAGGCTCGGCCATGCACAGTTGGAATTTGGGATCAATGGCGTTGACAAGCTTCTCCTTATTGCTCCGCAGGGCGGGCTGAAAGAAGCGCAGGGGCTGAAAACGGATTTCGCCTTTGTTATGCCTTATTTATTGGACAGCATCATCAAAGACGATGATGCAAAAGGGTTTCTGTACTTCGATCTGGAAGCCGGTGAAGCCAAAACCTTTGGTGTTGAAGGCGCTCCATGCCCTTGTGAGGTAAAAGAGGTTAAAAAGGAGGAACCGGAGGGCACTGGTAAAGAAGCTAAAACGGAGCTGCCGGAAAAGCCAGGAAAGGAAACAGAGCAGGAAGAGCTGCCACCAAATGCCTTTCTTGGTGAAAACCCGGTAACTGACAGGCAGTATGCTTGGGAAATGACAAGGCTCCAGTTTCAGGAGATCATGGCAATTCGTAAGACGGGAAGCCCAATGGTGTTAAATGCCCGTGATGGACAGATACATGAGGCGCTGGTGATATGGGCAGCGCAAAACGGGAAACCCATTGCACCTGCCAACCTGGAGACCTATCCCGATGTCGCTGCGTTCCTGCAATCAATTCCGGTTCCTGAAGAAAAGGAGGAAGAGAAACTGCCGGAAGCTGACGTTATTGAACGGTTAAACCAACTTTCTTCGGAGATTGAACCTCACGATAAGAAAATCCTTGAACGGATATTACAGGCTCCAATAACATTGGATAACGTTCCCCCGGAGGCTTTACAAGCTTACCCGGAACTACAGGCCTTACTAAAACGACAGGGTTTTTTTATCGACACGCCTTATATAGAATACGGCTGGGATACCATCGCCTTTGAGAATAAGGAAGTCTTTAAAGAATTGCTCAACCTTATAGGCTTTGACGGTATCACTGCCGTAGGTCAGTACCCTCGAATCCAGCAACTCCCGGTTGCAGGATATTTATGGACTGGCAACTACGTCAGGCTGCTTACCGCTTCAAATCCGCTAGACCCAAAGATGGATGGCTACGCTTCTTTTGTCGCCATCCGTGGACCTAAAGAATATCTTGAGCCGGCAGTCAGGTTCATCGAAGAGCAAAGTGGCTATAAAAGGGAGGAGAACAAATACATTGGCTTTGACATGTACTTTACCCGTCCGGAAATCCCTCTTCCGGGTACTGAAACTCCTTCACGTTTCTATCTTCTGGATCAGGTCATTGCCCACATGCACGAAATGTATGCGGAAGGAAGGCGGGCAACCAAAGGGCAGATCGAAAAGCTGGCCGGTGAGCTGAAGGTGCCGAATATGGGCGTGATGTGGGAAGCTGTGGAGCTGAGCTGGCTGCTCTGGTACAGGATGCTGTACAGGCAGACCACACCATTTGGGGCAAGGCTGGGAGAAATGATCCGCTTCTGGAACAATGTCCAGCCCACATATGCCTATTCGGACAGCAGTAAGGAACTGTACAGACAGTATAGTACTCCCTGCCCCATCGGAGCCATCGTCGCACAATATACGGAAATGGATCAGGCAAAAGACATCTATGAACCCAGCGCGGGAAATGGCCTGCTCCTGGTAGGTGCCGAACCTGACAAATGCCACGTTAACGAGATTGATGCCACCCGGCTGGAATCACTGCGGTACCAACGTTTTCGAACTATCGAATCTGAGAACGCGGCAGAGCCTCCCATCTTTTACATGCATAAGCGCTTCGATGTAGTAGTTACCAATCCCCCGTTTGCGAAATGGGAAGACAATAAATACGATAAGCGGGAGATCATCCGCAGGTATTTCCATAACCAGGTAGGACTGGCTTCCAACATCCGGCTTGAACACATGATGGCGGGCCTGGCGCTGCACTGCATGAGGGACAGCGGCAAAGCAGCCATCATTATCATGGGGCATATCTACTTCGGAAGTGACGGATACATTGCAAAATACAGGCCTTTCTTCAACTGGCTTTATCGTCATTACAAAGTGGATGACGTGATCAACATGAACAGCTTCAAACTTTATAACAAGCAGGGAGCCATTGAAAAGACCATGCTGATCCTTATCGGGGGGAGGAAAGCAAAACCGGAGGGTGTTTCCCCTCGAAAAGAGCAGGCGCCCCACTTGGAAAATATGGTGGACAGCTTTGAAGAATTATGGGAAAGGGTAAGCCGCCATACCGGCTATACCCTGGATACCATTGTCACACAACTCAAAATAACATTAGGAAAATGATCTTTATCAACAACCAATTAATGAAAAGTGAACGCCAGCTCCGGCTGTATATGGTCATTAACCCGGTGCCCTTCAATAGTTTCGAAGACCATGAGGCGGCACTGTTTATTCACCTGCATGAACTGGTAGAACAGTCCATTGAACAGGGGGAAGACCCACGGGCCATGATCGAAGACTATTTGGGGATCACCTGCCCGGCAGGTGAGTCACCAGAAGATATAGCAGCCTTCCTTACAGGTACCTGGGCAATGGAAAAAGCCATGTGGGATCTGAGGGACAATTGGGCTAACCTTGACCCCTCATTGCCGGAAGATTCCATCATGTATGGAGGCCTTGCCAGGGAAGATGCCCTTTCGATCTTCCAGGAGGTCACATTAAAAAGTTACCTCGAATCCCTTTCCACCATTTTAGATAGCTGAAAATATGGAAGAAGAAAACCAAGATATCGTCCTTACAGAAGAAGCATCCCCACTTTCAGTGGAAGAAGCCGCTGCCCTTGCTTCCAGCCAGACGGCATTGGTAGAGTATGTGCCGAAGTCACAGGCACCATACCGGATGAATACCCTTATTCCCAGGAACATGGCCTTTGAAGTACAGAAGGCGTTGAGCCGGATCGTAAAAAGAGAGGGCAATATTGACAATTATGTCCGTAACCACCTCAAATATACCAGTACGGAAGAGCTGTGGAAAGGCCTTGGGGCGGAGCAGGTGGATGCAGTAGCCATGTACCTGACCCAGTTTGATAAAGAGCAGGGCGTTATAATCGCCGACCAGACCGGCATAGGAAAAGGAAGACAGGCCGCTGCTGTGATCCGCCATGCCATCATGAACGGCTATCTCCCGGTTTTCTTTACCCGAAAACCCGATCTTTTTACAGACATGTACCGGGATTTGAAAAGCATTGGCTTTGCGGGCATACACCCTTTTATCATCAACACCGATACCGATGCACGCATCAAAGATTCAGACGGCCACGTGGTATTTTCACCATTAAGCCAGAAGCACCAGTATGAACTGCTGAACCATGAAAGGACAGTGCCAACAGAAAGTCCGGCTTCCATCCAATATCATAAAAGGATCAACAAGCCACTCCCAGACCCCGAGAAATACCCTACGGTAACGCTGGTAGAACCTATTGACTACCTGCCCTCTGACTATGACTGTATTTTCTGTACCTACTCCCAAGTGCAGGCAGCGCAACCCTATAAAAGGATGTGGCTCTCAGAGCTGGTAGCCCGTGGCGTAGAAGGTAGCAAAAAACACAAAAAAGTAGTTTTTATCCTCGATGAATCGCATATGGCGGGTGGTTTTGACTCTATTGTCGGCACCTGGATGCGTAAAGTCCTGCCCAAAACAAAAGCCTGCTGCTTTTTGAGCGCCACTTTTGCCAAATACCCGGAGGTGATGCCATTTTACTCAAAAAAGACCGCCATCCAGGAGGCCAACATGAGCGACTTTGATTTTGTCAGCTCTATGCAGCGTGGCGGGCTGGCCTTGCAGGAGATCGTGGCCTCCAACCTTGCCGAATCAGGGCAGCTTATCCGCAGGCAGCGGTCAGGGGAAGGTATCCGGGTGGAATACAAGGTACTTGACCAGGAGCCTGAGCGAAGTAAGAACCGGGCAAGCGTTGACAGGATCACCAGACTGATGAACCAGGTCGTAGAGTTTGAGGAACGCTATATTGTTCCGGTGCTCAATGAGATACATGAAGACGCCCGCAAGGCCGGGGAGTATATGGATGTCAAGCCTAAGAGCTTAGGCGTAAAACAGGCGCCTTATTTTTCAAGGGTATTCAACATCATTGACCAGATGCTCTTTTCGCTCAAAGTTGAAGAAGTAGCCAAAGAAACCCTGCGGCTTCTCAATGAAAATAAAAAAGTGGTCATCGCTTTTAAAAGCACAATGGGTTCATTTCTAAAAGACCTGAACCTGGTGAGCGGGGATATTATCCATCCTGAACAGATGGACTTTACCAGAACGCTCACTAAGGGATTGGAATCCATCTTCCATTACAGCTACACTTCAATTGATGGCAAAAAGGAACGAAGAAGGGTATTCCTGGAAGACATTCCCCGGATTGGCCAGGAAATGTACCACCAGATCAAAGAGGCCATGATGGCAGAAAGCACCGGCCTTACCATATCTCCAATAGATAAGCTCATGCACATTATCCAAGGCAGTCAGAAATCATCTGCCCTGGGAGGCCACAACGGGGATACCTTCAGGGTAGCCGAAGTGACCGGAAGAAACCAGCGCATCCGTTTCGAAAACGGTGAAGCCATTATAGAAGCTTTCAGGTCGGACACGGAAAAAGCTTTCCGCCTCTTTAATCGCGGGGACTATGATGTACTGCTCATTAATCAGAGCGGCAGTACCGGCTCTTCGGCACATGCTTCATCAGATTATAAGGATCAGCGGGTACGTACTATGATCATTCATCAGTTCGAGTTGGACATCAACACTGAAGTACAGAAGCGGGGAAGAATCAACAGGACGGGTCAGGTAGTGCTGCCAGAGTACTATTATGTTACCAGCGACATACCAACCGAAAAACGGTTAATGACCATGCTGAAAGGGAAGTTGAAGTCCCTCGATGCCAATACCACAGGATCACAGAAAACCAATGACGACACCCTGAAAAGCCCCGATTTCTTTAACAAGTATGGAGATGCCGTAGCCTGGGAATGGGTGAATGAAAATCAGGAGCTGGTGGAAAAGATGGGCTGGCCTACCTACCACCGGGTGCTGGGCAAGTATGGAGAAGTAACTTTCGTCCGGAATGAAGGTAAAGACGGTTCCATCAAGCAGGTTACCGGGCGTGCCGGGTTGCTCAGTGTTGAGGAGCAGGACAAGCTTTATAATGATCTGCTTAACCGTTACGATCACCGGATACGATGGGAAAAAGAACGGGGCACCTATGACCTGGAGACAGAGTTTTTAAAGCTGGACGCCAAAGTTGAAAAGAAGTACCTCTTCCAGAAAGGAAAAGGTGGTAATACCCCCTTTGGCAAACACACGGTCAGGGAAGTCTGTATTGTCAATAACCTTCGCAAACCCCTGACCAGGGATGAAGTGGACAAGCTCATCGCCCGTCACCTGGACGGCAAACGGCCTAAACAGGCACAGACCGAGCTGATCAATGAAGTGCGGGAGCAACATGAGAAGACCCTGGAGGAACGAAGGCTGAAACGGCTGGTAGTCATTGAGAAACTGCAAAAGGAATATGACGAACTTCCGGCAACAGGTGGTGATGATGATGATGACCAAAAGCTTGAACGCCAGAAAGCAAGGCTGAAAGCCATGATCGGTGAAAAGAACAAGTCGCTGGATGCATACCTGGAAGACCTGGAGAAAACCCGTGATACCATTATGGAGGCTATTGGTTTATGGGAGATCGGCCAGGTGGTAAAGATCCCAATCCGGGGAAGTTTTGGACATAGTTTGGGAATATTCAGTGGCATTAGTATCGACCGCAGCAAGGATAATCCCTATACACCAGGCAATGTAAGCTTCCTTTTTGCGGTAACAGACTTTAGGGCCCTGCTGGAGTACAACCTGGTACCTGCATCACTTAATGACATCAAAAGTATCTATGCCGAAAGCAAGAATATCTCTGATGAAGACATCGCAACGGTTACTGAGCGATGGAACGAGGTGATCAAATCAGCTTCCCAGGCACGCGAAAGAAGGCATATCCTTACCGAAAATCTTGTGGCCGCTTCCTCCATGATCGGGCCGGGAAACAGGCTGATCAAGTACAATACCACAGAGGGACTGATCCGGAACGGGGTGTTTATGGCTCCCGGAATAGGGCCTCAAACTGATATCAGTAGTGTACTGCCCATATCTGACGCTTATGAAAGGATTAGGGAATTTCATGAAGGTCAAAGCTTCTGGGATGCTCAAGAGCGTATCAGGCTGACAAAGATAAGCGGGAATTACTTTCAGGTATTTATCCAAAAGAAAGGCAACTTCCAGCTCCACACCGATGAAAAGCTTCGGCAGTTGATTAAACGGGCGGACGGCCAAAGCGAAGACGAACTGCCCGACTTTGTCCAGAATGCCGGGGAAATGACAGCAGCCCTTCACCTGGACAACCTTGAAGCATTTTTAAAGCAACTCGATGAACATGGGATCAAATACCAGGGTGAAGCTCGTGAGCTGGAAGACTGGGAGATAGAGAATGAAGAGGATTGGAAAAAGAAAACCGCCCGCCCTGATGGTGTCTATACCTATAAGCTTATGCGTCCTTATGGACAGGGTAGCAATCCGGCGGGTGGTTTCCTGGAATACAAAGAACCCTCGCCCCATTACCCGTTTGGCCTCGTGCTCTACAGCCGTCCCCTACTGGACAAGGAAAAATACAACTACTCACTGATACCGGTATTTGAGTCGGCCAGCGAACCTTACCGGCAATGGAAAGCGGCAACCGAGGCAACCCCATTTTACAAGGAAGTTTTGAAAGTGGTAAGTGAAGCCAAAAAACAGGATATGGAAGAAGTGATACTGACGCTGGGCCACCTGGTCATGAACAATGCACATGAAGACGGAAATCCCGAATTTGTGTGGGGTGACTTTAGTGCATATGACTTGGGGATGGTGGCATACGAAGACCTGATTAAACCCATTTCACCACTTGATGAACTGATCATGCAGTTAAAAATAGAATTGGAACAATGAGAAAAGAACCGAAAATTGATATTCCTGAAGCAGAGCAAATCCCACAGTTCATGAAGGTACTGGATGATTTGAGTTGCGGAAATAATGTGTTCCTGGTAGGCAGTGCAGGTACCGGAAAGACCACGCTCGCAGAAAAAGTAGCCTTCTCCCTGTTTGGAAGGGCTGAGAATGATGGTAAAGAACTCCCCTTTGTTGTGATCAACTGTAACCAGTGGACATCCCCTATTGATTTGAAAGGCGGCCAGACTATTGAAGGCTATAAAGAGGGCGGTTTGATCGAAGCCTGGAGGGATGGAAAAATCCTGATCCTGGACGAAATGCCCAAGCTGGATGCCAACACCGCGGGGATACTCAATGACGCATTAGCCAAAAGCGCACAAGAAAATGCAATCATCTTCAACGGCAAAAACGAGCCGGTGAGAAAGCACACCATGTTTGGTTGTGTGGCTACAGGAAACGTGATCGGGAAAGGAATCAGCGGCAACTATGTGGGCAACAACAAACAGGATGCTTCACTATTGGATCGCTTTAGCGGATGTATTTACAAGGTAGGCTTTAATGAAACGCTGGAAAGGCAGCTTGTCTATCCTGCCGTAGCGGAGATATGCATCAGGATCAGAAATGCCATTCTTCGCTATGAAGGTAAGGAAGCCGGTGACGATGATACGGAAGACATCATGACCCTGCGAACAATGCTTAATATGCAACGGGCTTATGAACTGGAGATGAAACGGGAGTTGGGTATGAAGGATGGAACAGGAGCATTTTATAAAAAGATGCCAAACGGGAAAACCTTTAGAGACGCTTTGGAAAGTTACATGAGCACCATGAACAAGGACAAAGCGCTGCACATCAGCGAAGAGGTAAACCTTGAAGGCTTCTATAACAGCTATAAAGGTACAGTGATGAGAGAGGGTTTCATCCGGGAGTATAAACGAAGGAACGGGTAATGCTGAACCCAAGGAAACATACGGTCAGTTCGGCAGGTGATAAATATAACTACCTGCTCTTCGACTGCGCGGGCGATTTTCATGATTTCGTGGATCATCAAACACGCGAGCTTTCCCCTGCCAACAAAGCCAGGTGGAAAGAGACAAACGTTTATACCAGGGAGCGGCTTGAGAAAGGCTCGACCTGGTATGGTGATCCACCCCCGGCAGACCTTAATGAGTTGAATGCGCATGATACCTTTTCTGGCTTGCATTTAGTGAAACAGATCAAGCCAAAGATCAAGGCATACCTGTACAAATACCTGAACCATCTCGAAGCTGAAGAGATGCCCAAACCCCGGATCGCTTATAATGACCGGGGAATTGGGGTGTTTTCATTTGATCGTGCGGCTATGAACTTACAGAGGCTGGAAAAAGTCAGCCTGTCAACCCCACTGGACAAAACCGCAAGTCAGCTCAATATAGAGTTGGGAAGAACGAAAATAATTACAACCGTTAAAAAGGCCTATGCGTGGTTTGAGCACCGGGAGAGTTCGCTACCCGCCATCAGGCTTTACCTGGTGGCCGGGGCCAATGCCGATATAGAAGGGAATAATATCCTGTATACAGGCCTGGGGTGCTGTGAACTGGCAGAGTTCATGGAGCTAAGAGGGGTGCCAGTCGAGGTTAACATACTTATTGAAACCAGCTTCCAGGCTCAAACCGTTGTCGCTTGTGTACGAGTCAAGCGGTTTCAGGATAAGGTTGACCTCAACCAGCTCCTGCTAATAAGTTCTGATCCAAAATACTACCGCTACCGTGGATTTAAAGCGCTTATAGCAATGGCCAATTACTTTGACCTTTTTATTCCTGAAGGTCTGGGTTCTACGCTACCTGACATTGGAAAGGGTTTTGTCAACGCCCTGGGAACTAAAGGTTTTGTTTTTGAGCAAAGCTACTCGCTTGAGGCAGCAGCCAGGGAAGTAAAACAGATCATAGACATCTATAACCTGACAAGAAAAAATGGAAAAGGTTAAAACACAAATCATCAATGCCATCATGGACAAAGCCCATGAGCGCACAAAAGCGTGTGGCAAAACCTGTAGGGATTTCAGGGTCATGACTTCACCCAAACGGAAAAATACTTTGATTCTGCGGTGGACGAGCATCAATATTGATGATCCCGACCGCCCGGTGCAATGCTACCATTACGAATGCTTTCACATGGATGGTATCCCGCATGATTGCTCGATACATTACGCTGACCAGGCGGAAGCCAATGAATTTTTTGAAGGATTGAAAACCCTTTACCAGCAAACATTTTCAAACGACCATAGAATAATATGTACATCCTCGAAAAAGTAAAGCCCGCTGACCTGTCAAGGATACAGGTCAAAAAGCAGGACAAGATCATAGAGCTGACCGGAAGCAGGTTTGATCCGGCCAAAGCTTTTGAAGTGATCAAAAAAGAAACCAAGGATTTTAAAGAACAGAATGAAAAGGCAAAAGAAGCCGATGCCCTGTTCGCTGAACTGCTGAAGCAAAACGGCATCAAAGTCCAACCCCATCAAGGCGGAGAGAAAGCCGAACAGAACCGTGTAAGGATCAGGGAACAGGAACGGGCAAGGGCAATACAGATTTTAGAACTTGAAATGCAGTTGGCTGCATAACACAAAGATGGCAAAAATACAGGATTTAATGGATTTGGACTTTAGTAAGTTCGACCAGCAAGCGGGAAAAGCTTTAATAGAGGCTATTCGAAGCCTGATTGAGGACTACCACAACGAAGAAGATAAGGCATTCTTTGAGAAAACAGCGGCAGACAACATCAATAAGCTCTACGAGCTGGCAAAAAGACATGCCCCGGATGCTGTGAAGGGCACCAAAAGCATTGTCAAAGAGAAGCCTGATGGTGACCTGCGAAGGTTTGTCAATGGTGTCATTCAAAGGCTTACCGTTTTAGGAGAACAGGTTCCTGATGGTGACCTGGAGGGGATCATGTTTAACACGGCTTCTGACCTTCAAAAAGCTTTGGATATCCAGGATGATCAGGCGATGATAAAAGCAGCAAAAGAAGCAGTTCAGCCGTACCTGCATTGGGAAAAGACAATAGAGAGGAATCAGGAGCTTCGTTTTGGACATGTGTACGAGGATGAAAAGCAGCCTCGCAGGCATGCGGCTGAAGTAGTCGATGAATTACTGGATAAACTTGGGGAGGGAAAAGAAGAAGTCAAGAAGTCCAGGAGGAAAAAAAACAGTCACAGAGGGGAAGAAAAGTCAAAGCTAAATAAGCAGTTGATCCGGGAGGTGATCCTGAAACTGAATGCGCTTTTGGAGAAAAAACTACCTGCGGAATTACAGGCAATCCTCGAAACCACAACAATGGACTTGGGGGAAGCGATGGATCTCGAAGGCAAAGCTATTGAAAAGCAGGTGTCAGAAGCTGTGGAGAGCTTTCGAAAGTGGATACCTGAACTCATTGATACGCGCGATTCGAGGAGGGCTGTTACGGCCATAAATATGCTTGTAAATGCTCTTGGAGACGACCTTTTTGAATTGACTAAAGACGAGGAAAAGCGGCATGAAAAATCAAAAAAGATCATGGAGGAGCTTCAGGAGGTCGAAAAGGACATTGAGCAATGTCGTGCCGTGATCAGGGAGCATAACAAGAAAAAAAGAGAGTCAGAAGGGCCAAAGCCGAAAAAGACAAGGTACATGCAGCTTCGTGAGCGTCTGCTTTCTATTGCTAACCTCATCCCAGACAAGCTTAAAGAGAATTTAGAGGTACAGCAGGAGACAGAAGCGGTTTTGCTCAGTACTCACAGCAAGCTGATCAAGGTATGGGGCATGAACAAGCTGAAAGCAAAGCTAGGAGAAAAAGCCATCAAGGAAAGGTTTGACGCTATGGAAGAGAAGATAGAGAAAGAGGAAAGGAAAAAGATCGCTGAACAATGGAAAAAAGACCTGCCTTCCATTGAAAAGGTGCTGCCGATTGTGGGTAAAGATAAACAGACCATCAAAGAAGCGGCTATTGACGTGATCAATAACCTGAAACAGGCAATAGTCTTCTACGAGGAAGACCCTGCCAAAGCGGCAAAATACCTGAAAAGCCACTTTGAACCTCACTTCATTGAAAAGCACCTGCCAAAATATGTAAGAGAAGCCTTAAAACTATAACCGATGAAAACGAAAATAAATCAAAATTACCTGCACCAGGAGTTCATGGCCACAAATCACATGGGGTTGGATTCTTTTTCCGAAGGCCTGCAAAAGAAGATCACCATTTTCGGGATCATGCTCCCCGGCCTTCAGGACACCATTGAAGAAGATGCCAAAGTCCTTCGAAAGAAACTGGATGCCCTGGATAAAGAGATTTACGGGGATATGCTGGAAGAATATGAGGAATACCTGGAGAATAATGAGGTGGCAGACATAGAGGAAAAGTCTATCAAAAGCCTGGCTGACCCCGATATTATAGAGCAGTTGTGGAAAATGGGTAGAAAAAAGTCCCTGCGCAGATCCACACTCAGGGATATGGGATTTAAGGGTGACCTATCAAAAGGCTCACTCAAGGTGGGCAGCTACCGGCTGGAGAGGACAGGTATATTCGTTCATTCCTATGACATCATAAAGGGGTAACAGCATGAAGAAAGCCAAGAGTCACAGTTACCAGGTCACGATTTTTTACGCTACTCCTACAGGAAGGCCCTCTCACAAAAGCTACAAAGTGGAAGCCGAAGATGAGAAGGAAGCGGACTCAAAAGCACGGAAAAAGTTTCGTGCACAAAAGAAAGGTAAAGGCTACCGCATTAACGGGGGTGATGTTTATCGCCTTTAAATGGAAAAGTGCTGTAATAAACCGCTAAAACATATAAATCGGGAGATAAATATTAAAAAAGTGCTTTAAAAGCACAAACAGAGATAACAGACAGACGTAATTGATAAAATGATGAACGATACATATTCAGTAAGTCCGGGTTTTTCCTCTTACATGCTCCTTCAAAAAAGCCTGGACAAAGTATTGGGGAAAATTGGTGTTGACAATACCATTGAGCTGTTGGAGAGCTTTATTGATAACAGCTCGATGGAAACCCACGATATGGAGAAAACAACGCTGATCACCCAATACATCATTACCTGTAGTATAGCTGTTTTTAATCTTGACCGGGAGCAGTTTTATTCCAGCACGGTACGGGAGTATCGTGAAGCCCGCATGGTCACTTACTACCTGCTCCGTAAATATACGGAAGGTAGTTTTAGAAAGATCGGAGAGCTTTTTAACCAGAAGAAAAGGAACATCATTTACTTTTGCCGAAAATGTGCCGATATGCTGTCCATACCCCAGTATAACGAGACATTTAATGAGCGTTATATTACCATTGAAAAGCAAACCATTGCATTCATTTCAAAACTAAACTAATCATGTCAGACATAGCAGATGAAGTAAAAAATGTCCTCAGCCAGGACTTTAGGGACATTGTGTTTGAAGAAATAGCCGATGAGTACCAAAGTCCTCTTAACCAGCCGGTGAAAGAAAAAGACATCGCCCGGATTGAGGCGGAAAAGCCACCACTGGATGATCAGGAAGAAGCAGGGTCTTATCATGATGATGAAGAAACCGCTGAAGCGCCCTTTTCACTAGATGCCCCGGAGCAGGAGATCAACGAAGAGTATGATGATATGCAGTTTGACGGGGCGGAAACCGAAGAGTTTGAACTGCCGACATCACACGCCCGTCAAGTGGCTGATACCTTCTTAGGTATTGCTGATAATGTGATGGAAGTCGGTGGCGGTTTCTTTATCAAGATCAAAAAGCACAAGGAGTTCTATGAGTTCGATGAGATCATCCAAGTCATTGAAGAGCAGAACACCAGGAACGTTAAAAGGCTCAGACTGGATGATGAAGATAAAGCGCTGCTCAGGCCGCTGCTCGTGGCCATTTTAAAGAAAAAGGCGACAAAGCTCACCCCTGAACAGCAATTGTTGGGAGCTGTTCTTTCCATTCTTATAAAGAAAGGCCAGGCTGTTATGGAAATCCGCATGGAAAATGAAATCCTGGTAGAGCGTATTCTGGATATTATGAGGGAAGAAAGGGGTGCGGGTGCTGCAACGCAAAATAAAGACGATGATTTGGATGATGAGCAGATCAATGAAGAAAGTTCAAAGGATCAAATTGAAACACCGGTATTAGAAGTTGCTGAAGACGATGATAACAATTAAGGAAAAGGAAAAAGCAGGTAAGGGGAACAAAGGAGGTAAAGCCGTAGCCTCCGGTGCAGAAGAGCTGGAGCGTCAACCGGCTATATTTTTAGTGTGTGGCGAGACCGGTGTGGGCAAGACCTATCGCAATAAACTGGAGATCCTGAATTATATGAAGGACAATCTGGAAACCGGTAAAAAAGGCCGTAAAGCACTGGCTTTTGACACCAATGATGATGACTATCAGTATGTCACTGTCAGCCCTGACCACCTGAAGGCTATGAACAATGTACAGGCCAGGCGTATCCGTCCTTTTAATCCGGACGGAAGCCCGATGGATGATGATCAGAAGAAAGAGGTGGTAGCGAAGATCCTAAAGCACTTTCGTAACGGCCTCATTATTTTGGACGACATCGACCATTATATGTCCGGTGGACGGGGTCAGGCCATGATCGGGGCTTTGTGTACTATCAGGCACAAAGGCATTGATATCCTGCTCACCCATCAGTCCATTGCCAAGATCACCACTACTGAATGGCAAAACTGCTTCTGGCTCAGGCTCCACCATCAGGTCGATGATGTTACCCGTTATCGAGAGAGGATACCCAAGTACTATTTGGTACGGATCGCCCAGCTTATCGTGGATGAACAATACAACCTGGCTTCCGATGCCTTCGCCCAGGGAATGATTGACGAGGTGGAGTTTAAAAAGCGGAAGAGCTTCTTTATCTATGTTAACATTAGAAATCAAAAGATCAGGGGTTGTAGCCGGGCAGCTTTTATCAGGGCAGCAAAGAAGTACATCGACCAGGAAGAAAGCCGTAAGATTAAAATGATGCTACTCGAAAGGGATTTTGATGATAAACCTGTCTACAAGACTAGGAATGATGCCATTGTAAAGCTTATAAGCGATTATTTGAGGTACCATGAAACCAACACGTCAAGCCCGTTTCAGGGATAAGCTGCGCATTATTGATCATTTGGGGGAGCCGTGACAATTGCTAAGAAAGAAAATCAAGGAAACTCAGTGATATCTGTGTAATATAATCAACATATTTTAAACGAATAAGTGTTTTTACCCACTGTTTAACTTATTAAGGTACTAGTATTTTTTTCAGTTTCCCTCAACAAAATAACAGTTTAAGGAACTATAATTTCTCAAACCTTTGCTTACTCTTCCTTTTCATTACAAAGGTAACGGAAACCATTATTTCTGTTTTTATTGGCCTCTTTTTATGTCGTAATTCATGCCTCACGACAAATAAACAATAAATTATGAAAAAGTTAACTTTTGTGCTGGCTATTGGTTTCGGAGGCTTAGTTTTTACGGCCTGTTCAGATGAGTTAGAAGAAGTAACACCAGATTTTCCTGATAATCAGGAACAACTAATGACTGGTGAAGAAGATTCTCCTGATATTCCACCTAGAGGTTAGAGTGAAATATTATTGCCTCGAAAAACTGTTCTCTTGCAACTTATCCATCAGGTGTAAGGAAACACTTTATATTACACTTTTGAAACTTCTGCTTTTTTGAATTATTGCTGTATTTTGCTGACACAAATCAGTAAATATAGTGAAAAATGAAATATTTAATATCATTAGCCTTATCACTTTGTTTTATTTCCACTAAAGGCTCAGATATTGATAGTCTTCTAAATAAGTTAAAAACCACCCCGGATGGGGAGGAAAAAATTGAATTGCTTTATAAGCTAAGTAAGGGAATATACAATTCTGATTTGGAAAGGGCATATGAATATGCCATTCAACAGAAGGAGTTGTCAGTTAAGTTAGATAAGCAGTTATGGCTAGCTAAGGCTCATGGACTTTTAGGTTTCTTGGCGAAACAGGGAAAATCTCCAGGTGACGCAATTCCTCATTACGTGAAAGCCATTGAAATATTTAAGAACCTAAATGAGTACCTGTACCTAGCTGACAATTACTATAATCTTGCCAACATATTTCTTTTGGCAGAAGATTATACTAATGCTCAAAAATACTATGAGAAAGCTTATGAACTATTTTCTAAGGAAGGAGATGAGAGCTATTTTGCCTGGATAAATTTAAATCTGGGTAAATGCTATGCTGCTAAGGGAATGCATGAATTAGCAATTGGTAAATATGATACAGCACTATTACAAACGAAAGATGCATATACTATAAACCTGTTATACAACAGGATCGGAATTTCATATTTTGATCAAAAAAAATATGAGCAGGCCAGGAACAGCTATCTTCAATCAATTTCCGTTGAGGGATTATCTGATAAGAAGAGGAAGGAGGTGATAGCTTTTAATAACATAGGGGAGACATATTTACAGGAGGGAGATTATGATAAAGCAGAAGATTATTTTAGAAATTCGTTAAGCTTAATCAATTACGTTTCTGATGCGGACAACAAATTGACCTGTTTAACACTACTGAATTTTGGGCAGTTATTCTTGGCAACAGAACAGCTTGACAGCGCTGAAATGTACCTAAAAACGATGGCTAATAAGGCAGATGAAAGTACTATTAATCGAGACCTCTTAAAAGCCCTTCATTTATTAAATAGAGTGCATAATATAAATGCAGAGAAGTTGATTTTTCCGGACGGTAAGGAAATGCTACTTTTCGAGAATCTTTATAACGCTCAGCTTACGTTACTAGACGATTTAAACAAGAAACTAATTGTTTTGAATAATCAATACATGCTACAGGTTAATTATGAGGTTCCACTTTTAAAAGAACAGGTAGATCAATTGGTTACTTCACTGGAGGCTAATAAGATATATTTGGGTATTACCATATTACTGGCCTTGGCTATTATTATTCCTTTTAGTGTTGTTAGATGGAGATACTATCGGATAAAAAAGGTACTAAGCTAACAAATTGCCTAAATCCGCATAATCTCTTTAACAGCTTTTACTTGGACTGTTAATTTCTCATACGAAGTTGAAAGGGAGATGAGTTTTGCTAACATACTTCTACTTAATTCTTCAAGTTGATCGAGAGCTTCATCTTTTCTGTTTTGTTTGACCATTGCTTGTACTTGACGTAGACTTTCCTCGTATCTATTTAGTTCACTGCTTGTTATAGGCTGATCAGTTTCCTCTTCATTACTTTCATATAGATTGTTAACGTTTACCTCAAGTATA
>NZ_SMLW01000173.1 GCF_009711405.1 Fulvivirga kasyanovii
TCGGCGGAGATTCAATTAAAGCGATTCAGATCATGTCCCGTTTGCGTCGTGAGGGCTATCGAGTAACGATGAAGGACATATTTGCACATCCTACCATAGAGAGTTTGAGTTTATGTGTTGAACGGGTAGAGGAAGAGCAGGATCAAAGTACGGTAAAAGGCGAGGTGCCGTTAAGCCCGATCCAACGGCACTTTTTTGCTCATTATGGTTCTCATGAAGATCATCATCACTACAATCAGAGTGTATTGTTGTTCAAGGCCTCAGGTTTTGAGAGGGCTTTGTTGAAAGCGATGCTGGAGAAGCTTCACGCTCATCATGATGCTTTGCGGATGCAATATGAGTTGGTTGATGGAGCTATTGTGCAACGTAATGTAGGTTTGGATTATCCAGTATTTCTTGAGGAGCATGATTTAAGAGGGATTACCGGTGCCCTTCAGGTGATGAGCGAGAAGATAGAAGCGTATCAGGGTAGCATCGATCTGACCTCCGGACCTTTGATGAAGGCTGTCTTGTTCCACCTTGATGATGGGGATCGTTTGTTTTTGACGGTTCATCATTTGGTGATTGATGGAGTTTCGTGGCGTATATTATTTGAGGACCTCGATCTGATGTTTGAGCAGTATGACCGTGGGGAGGCATTGTCTTTACCGTTAAAGAGTAGCTCATATCAATCCTGGAGCAGTAAATTAGAGGCTTATTCCCAGAGTAATGATTTTGCTAAAGAGCTATCCTACTGGTCTGATATGGATAAGCTTTCGATAGCCTCACTTCCCAAAGATAAAGCAAGTGACTTGGGCAGTTTATCAGACTATAGTCGAGAGGTACTGACCTTAGACAAAGACCTGACCGGGTTATTGTTATCGGGTGCCCATGAAGCCTATGGTACAGATATCAATGATCTTTTATTGACAGGACTAGCATTGAGTATATCGGAGGTATTTTCTGTAGAAGAGTTTTTGCTGACCTTGGAAGGTCATGGGCGTGAAGAGTTTTTACCCGGCCAGGATATCAGTCGAACCGTTGGCTGGTTTACCAGTATGTATCCTGTTCATTTATCGTTGACTGGCTCGAAAGATGTACCTGGTTATATCAAGGGTATCAAGGAGCAGCTTCGCAATATACCAGGTAAAGGTATTGGCTACGGGGTATACAAGTATCTGCGAGAAGGCAATGAGGGGGAGTTATCTAAGCCGGAGATTATTTTCAACTATTTAGGACAGTTTACGCAGGATATTCAGGGGGACTATTTTGAATTGGCGAAGGAGTCTTCGGGCCTTGCCCAGAGCCTTAGGTTACCGGGAGAGCATGCGCTTGATATTACGGCAATAATAGAATCGGATGAGTTAAAGATCGTTGTTTCCTATAGTCAGAATTTATATCACTCCCAGACTATACGTAAGCAATTATCAAGCTATGAGAATCATTTACGTTCGATAGTGGAAGTGTGTTTAGGTGTCTCTACCCGAGAATATACCCCTAGTGATT
>NZ_SMLW01000597.1 GCF_009711405.1 Fulvivirga kasyanovii
GATTGTAAAATTAATTAATCGACTTCAATAAACTTTTTATTATTGATCTCTGGATGCAGGTCGCTATTATAGCTGGCTCTCCAATAACGAGGCTTGTAAGGTAAATTTACTTTAGTAGTAATGCGTTGAACTACCCTATATGCCTTCCTCCCTTTCGATGGGCATGTTAAAGGTCAGCTTTAGCTTGATCTGTCCAGATTATTTCTTTCCCCAAGATTGCATATCTTCTTTTACCGATTGATGATCTGTCAACCTGCCTGATTGTATATCTGACTCTGAAGCATTTAACATGACATCCATCATCTCTTTGCTCAGGGTTTTACCTTGCCCTCTTTGCGAAGACAGCAACGTATAAACGGCTTCCAGCAATCTGCTATCACTGATCTGGTCTATGATTTTGTGTAGCTCTAATCGTATCTTTGGTGTATCCATCCCTATTTCCTTAGTGCCTTTATTTTAACATTGCATTTTATGCTTAATCTGTTTCGAACCCTCGGATAATTCCACTAGCACAGCTTGAACCTCTCTCACGAGATCACTTCAAAACCTTGAGGAGACTGTATATAATCAAATAAGTAGCTATATAAGGAATAATATGGTTTTAAATCTTCTGGATCTTCACCGTGAGGTAATCCTCCATATATGCTGGTATTTAACAACAGGTCATGCTTGATAAATGTGTAGTGAGGGTAATGATCCTTTATTTTTGCTTTTACTTCTTCCAGCCATTTACTTTCATTGTCCGACATGCTCTTCTGCCCATACCACAGCAACTTTACAGGAGCCACGTTGGCTTCATTATTAAACCTGCTAAAAGTGGCTTTTTCTTCAATAAAAGCTGTGTAGCAATTGGTAAGCAATGATAGAGTGATCCGGAGAGTTTGCGTGATGCTAACCTCTGCCTCAGTTTTTGAAAGTTCAATTCGTGCTGCCAGATTGGGAAACTGAAGATAACTATCATTGTAGACTCTGAATTTGTTATTGCTTTCAAGCTCATTAATAAGCGAAGCCCAGACATCATCCTCAATATGGTTTAGCAAATTGTTGATTTTGTTTTCAACTATATCTAGCAAGCGTTTATAACCCGAATATTCATTATTAAAGTGCGGGCACCCGATAGGATAATACTTATGCACTTCCTGTAAGAGATCAAGTTTAGCTTTCAGTTCCATTATTCCGTTTTGCTATAGAATTTTTCAAGATACTGTTTTTTGGAAAAAAAGATTTTTAATGAGGGGGTAAGGCTCTTTAGTTTTAAGATGTCACCCTCTGTAAACTCGCAGCCATAGATATACAATTCTTCTAAACCCTGCATTTTTGAAATAGTATAAATTTCGTTTTTGATATCAATAGGATTAAAACTTATATCTAAAGCCGTTAACTCTTTTAGGCTTTCTATATCCTTCGGAAGATGCTTCAGCCCGAGGGCCGAAACATCTAATCCTTGTAAAGAAGGGATATTGGTTAAAGGATATGGCAATTCCTTTAAGTGAGATTGCAATGAATAATTTGGATAGTTATCCTCAAAAGCATCCCTGTCTGAGGTTGCAGGAAAAATTATCCAGCTTGAGAGGTTGTTATCTATCACAAAAATCATGGCTTCCACTTCCGAGGTCGATACTTGTTCATTTATGATATGATAATAAGAAAGTGAGTCTTTCGAATCTAAATGAATAGTTAAAGTATCTAAACTTTGACCCGCTGAAGAAGAAAGGATATAAAAATTAATAAAAATGAGTGAAACGAATTTATACATAAATGATTGCGTTAACAACTGTAATCTGCTGTAGTGTTGGGTATTGACCCAGAGCATGGGCCCGATGAAATCATTCCAGCATATGCACTTAGCTGGCCTGTATATTGCGTATAAAAAACGGCTCACCCCCCTGTAAGAACACGTATAATAAAATTAATTTTTACAACAATATCCGATAAAAAGAATAAAAATGCTACATACAGACTGATGATTGATTCTGTTTTTTTTTAAATCTAATGCCCAACAGGCAAATTATCTTATTTCCCAAGCACAGAAAAAAGACCAGATACATCCTTCACCCAGAAATCCCTGTACCAGATCATCTCATTTTCACTGATAATGGCTACTTTAGTTTTGCAGATGAAAACATGCTTTAAACTATGGGCAGAAATAAGATCATTTACGGTGGAGCTTTTATCATAATCCTGGTAATCCTCATTTATTCGTTACAGGGCGAGGAATCCCCGGAAGCTTATAAGCAAAGGATAGAAAAGGAAAGGGAGGAGCAGGACAGCTTTATGAGGAACAACAGCGAGTCTCCTTTCAAAGAAAATGATGTAGCGTATAAAGGTCTGACCTATTTTGAACCTGACCTTAAATACAAAATCAAAGCTCGGTTTGATCCTATAAAAGAAAAAAAGATCCGCAAGTTAGCCACAAGTGACAATAAAGAGCAGGAGTACCTGGAATACGGCTATGCCACATTCACCATTGATGGTCAGCAACAAAAGCTGCTGGTTCTGGAAAATGTACAGGAAAATGTACTTTTTTTAGCTTTTGGCGATGCCACCAGTGCGGGCGAAACCTATGGTGCAGGCAGGTACCTGGACGTAACCCATAGCGGAGGCAACAGCATTATGCTCGATTTTAATATGGCATACAACCCATACTGCGCATACAGCAGTGAATACAGTTGCCCGCTACCTCCCAGAGAAAACCTACTGGACGTGGCAATCCGTGCCGGTGAGAAGAATTACGAACACTAAGGAGACTATAAAACTCCCGAGCAAGGAGGCATTAAACCTCTGATTGAAAGCAAGTAATGGCGCTTAAAGGGTTCCATGAAGTGTACGCTGCAAAAAGTTGCCTTTCACCGTCCTTAAAAGCAGGAAATGTTTAATTTTGCCCCTTCAGTAAGAAATAGCGAAAAGCGACATGGGGCAACACACCACATGTAGAATCATAAACAAAGAAACAGACCATGAAAATATCTTTAAACTGGCTTAAAGATTACGTAAATATAAATCAGTCTCCTGAGGAAATCAGCAAATTGCTGACTGACACCGGACTTGAGGTAGAGGGGCTGGAGAATTTTGAGCAGGTCAGAGGTGGCTTGAAGGGATTGGTAATTGGAGAGGTATTAACTTGTGAGAAGCACCCGAATGCGGACAAACTTTCTGTAACTACTGTCGATATCGGCAGCGATAGTCCTGTTCCTATTGTTTGTGGTGCCCCCAATGTTGCCAAAGGGCAAAAAGTAGTTGTAGCCACAGTTGGCGCTACGCTTTATCCTGAAGGCCATGACCCTTTCCCAATCAAAAAAGCCAAGATCAGAGGTGAGGTTTCTGAGGGAATGATCTGCGCTGAAGACGAAATAGGCCTTGGAGCAAGTCATGACGGGATCATGGTTCTGGACACTGAACTACCTAACGGAACACCTGCCGCCGAATACTTTAACCTTACTGATGACATTGTTATAGAAATCGGACTGACCCCTAACCGGGCAGATGCAGCATCGCACATCGGGGTGGCCAGAGACCTTAAAGCCGCTTTAAAAACTTCCGTTCAATGGCCAGATGTGGATAATTTCAAGGTTGACAACACGGATAACATCATCGAAGTATCGGTAGAAAATACTGAGGCCTGCCCTCGTTACTCCGGTATTACCATCAGCGGAGTGCAGGTAAAAGAATCTCCTTCATGGCTAAAACAAAGGCTTGAAGCTATTGGTATTGCCCCTATCAATAATGTGGTTGATGCCACAAATTACGTACTTCACGAAATGGGACAACCGCTTCACGCTTTCGATGCAGACGAGATCAAAGGCAAAAAGGTACTGGTAAAAACTTTACCGCAGGGCACCATCTTCACTACCCTGGACGAGAAAGAAAGGAAATTACAAAACACGGACCTGATGATCTGCAATGGTGACAGTGAAGGTATGTGCATTGCCGGTGTGTTCGGAGGAACAAAATCGGGAGTTAAAGATTCAACCCAAAATATATTCCTGGAAAGTGCCTACTTCTCAGCCGATTATGTTCGGAAGACTGCGCAGCACCATCAGCTCAAAACCGATGCTTCTTTCAGGTACGAAAGAGGTACTGACCCTGAAATAACGGTCTATGCATTAAAAAGGGCAGCTTTACTGATCAAAGAACTGGCTGGCGGAAAAATAAGCTCTGATATCGTTGACATATATCCTGAGAAGGTTAAAAACTTTGAGGTGCCGGTTAAATTGAAAAATATCGACAGGCTCATAGGTAAACACATTACCAAAGACAGAATATTTGAGATACTGAATTTGCTTGACATTGAAACGAAAAAGGACTCTGATGAGTCATTCATAGCTTCGGTACCGCCGTACAGAGTGGATGTGCAAAGGGAAGCTGATGTGATAGAGGAAATTTTAAGGATCTACGGGTTCAATAATGTTGAGCTTCCTGAGTATGTAAAGAGTGACTACCTGGCGGACTTCCCCGCTAAAGACAGCAACAAAACCCAGAAGTCTATTACAGAATTGCTGGTGAGCAATGGTTTCTATGAAATATTGACCAATTCACTCACCAAGCCCACCTATGCTGAACAGGCTGCTGACCTGGACGAAAAACACAGTGTGGTAATACTTAACAAACTAAGTGAAGACCTGGGTGTAATGAGGCAAAGCATGCTGTACTCGGGAATGGAAGTTGCCCTGCACAACATCAACAGGAGACAGACCAACCTGAGGCTGTTTGAATTCGGAAAAACCTACTCCATACAGGAAGGTGACTATGTAGAAAAGAACAGGCTTGCCATTTACATGACCGGCAATATTGAAAACGAAAACTGGATCAACAAAACCAGAAAAGTTGCGTTTCATGACCTTTCGCATGTAGTTAATCTGGTTATCAGCCGATTATTGAGCAAGGAATTGAAAAATGATGTTACACATGACTTCCCGTTTGAGTATGGCCTCAAAATGCTCCTGAACGATAAAGAGCTGGTAAAAATGGGAAAAGTAAGTAAGGCTCTGACCAAAAAAACAGGGCTTAAGCAAGAAATATTTTACGCAGATATCGATTGGGACTTGCTTTTGAAGAAGACAAATAATAATATAGTATACGAAGAAGTGTCTAAATTCCCTGAAGTAAGGAGAGACCTTTCACTGGTTATTGACAAAAAGGTAAGCTTCGAAGAAATCCGAAAAATTGCCCAAAACAATGAGCAGCGCTTGTTACGTTCTATTAATGTGTTTGATGTTTACGAAGGAGAGAATATAGATAAAGACAAGAAGGCCTATGCCATAAGCTTTATCCTTCAGGACAAAGAAAAGACGTTAACTGATAAGGTTATCGACAAAACAATGACTAAATTAATGTCTTCTTTTGAAAGCGACCTTGGAGCCATAATCCGGAAGTAACTATGAACAAAGAACAGCTAAAGGCTAACTTGTTATCGTTGGAGCGTAAAATAAATCTGCTTGTTGGGGAGCACAAAACCCTCAAATTGGAGGTTTCTCAATTAAAAAGCGAAAATGACGAGCTTAGGAGTATAGTGAAGAGCAAGGAGGAGCAGATTAGCAGCTTTCAAAATAAGATTAAAATTAGTAAGATTGTAAACGAAATAGATACAGGAGAAGGCAATACTTCTGAACTGAAGAGGAAAATTGACGATTATATAAAGGAGATTGATAAGTGTATAGCGCACTTAAGTAAATAATACCGCTCCATATGGACGAACTTTCTATAAGAATAAAGATTGCTGACAGGGAATACCCGATGAAGGTCAAGGCTGAGGATGAAGCCAGGGTAAGAAGTGCGGGCAGACAGATTAACGAAAGAATTAAATCTTACAGAGAAAGATTTGGAATAGACGATAAACAAGATCTTCTAGCTATGGTAGCCTTTGATTGCTTGGTGGATAAAATGGAGTTGGATGAAAAGCAATACGATACGGATGAAAGTGTGCTTGAAAAAATCAATCACTTAAACAACATCATCAATCAGGCCTTGTAAGGCCAATCCACGGTTCTGATAACCTTTTGCTGCATCTTTTAATTGTGAGTGTTAGCTCAGGAATTAAGGGATCATTCCCCATCGAGGGGCGTTAGTAATATATTGGGCAAAGGTATTTTCAGAAAATACAATAAAGCCCATTCCGAAAAACCTGCCTAACAACTCATTTTAATCTTTTAAACATAAAAAGAGTAATGGCAGATTCAATCTATTTAATACTGGCAGGTGTTGTAGGCCTCGGTATTGGTATCGCGATAGGGCGCGCCTTGATGAGCAAGGTCAATAAAGGAAAAGAACAAGAGCTTGAAGAAAAAGCAAAGAGTATCATTCGCGAAGCTGAAATTTCAGCGGAAAACATCAAAAAAGATAAGATACTCGAAGCCAAAGAGAAATTCCTGAAGCTCAAGGCAGAATTTGAAGAGGATGCCTCCCGCAAGAAAAACCAGATCATCACCAACGAAAACAAGCTAAAGCAAAAAGAACAACACCTTTCCAAAGAATTTGAACAGGTAAAAAGAAAAGAGTCTGAACTAGACGAGCTGAAAGAAAACCTCTCAGCCCAACTGGAGGTGGTGAACAAAAAGAAAGCAGAGCTTGACAAATTCAACCAGCAGAAAATATCTATTCTTGAAAAAATCTCCAACCTTACGGCTGACGAAGCTCGCGAGCAGTTGGTAGAATCATTAAAGGATGAGGCCCAGACCCGAGCATCCTCTTTCATTAAGGACATTCTGGAAGAGGCCAAGCTTTCGGCTACTAAGGATGCTAAAAAGATTGTATTGGAGACTATTCAAAGAACGGCTACCGAACATGCCATTGAAAACTGCGTCTCTGTTTTTAACATAGAAAGTGACGACATCAAAGGGAAGATCATCGGAAGGGAAGGTCGAAACATCAGAGCACTTGAAGCCGCTACGGGTGTAGAAATCATCGTTGATGATACCCCTGAAGCTATCATCATTTCAGGATTCGACCCTGTTCGCCGTGAGATAGCCCGACTATCGCTGCACCGGCTTGTAGTAGATGGCCGGATACACCCGGCAAGGATCGAGGAGATTGTGGCCAAGACCAAGAAAAATATTGAAGAAGAAATCATTGAGATAGGTGAAAGGACCGTAATCGACCTTGGAATCCATGGCCTGCATCCTGAACTCATCAAAATGGTAGGAAGGATGAGGTTCAGGTCTTCTTACGGTCAGAACTTACTGCAGCACTCCCGTGAAGTGGCTAACTTATGTGCTACTATGGCTTCTGAACTGGGGCTTAACCCCAAACAAGCAAAACGCGCAGGCCTGCTGCATGACATCGGTAAAGTATGGCCGGATGAGCCGGAGAAGCCCCACGCTATCATTGGTATGGAGTTGGCCCAGAAATACAAGGAGCACCCTGTGGTCTGCAATGCTATTGGAGCTCACCACGACGAAATTGAGATGACCTCCATGATCTCCCCTATCATTCAGGCTTGTGATGCCATATCAGGAGCAAGGCCGGGCGCTCGCCGTGAGGTAATGGAAAGCTACATCAAACGCCTGAAAGAGCTGGAGCAACTGGCACTGAGCTTTGATGGTGTACATAAATGCTACGCTATACAGGCCGGCCGTGAGCTGCGCGTAATGGTAGACGCCGAAAATGTAAGCGATGAACGCGCCGGACAGCTTTCTTTCGATATTTCGCAAAAAATAGAAAAAGACATGCAGTATCCCGGGCAGATCAAGGTGACCGTGATCAGGGAGATGAGATCAGTATCTTACGCCAAATAGACGGAGAAAATCAGAGCAATAAAAAAGGCGGTTTACCAAAGCAATGGTAAACCGCCTTTTCTGTTTTCAGACTACTTTCTATTGTTCATAGATTTTGTGAGCATCTTCAAGCTCATCGTTTAGCTCCTCTCTGCTACTGACAAATTCATATTGGGTATTAAAGTCCCCCGCAGGTCTACTGCCCAAAATATAATATTCCACATCACTATCAGGCGCATTGATCACTACCTGATCAGACACTCTTACTGTCTGCCCCTGAAGGTCTTGTCCGGTTGCAGTCAGCTCAGCCACTACATGCAAGTCGTCATCATCGGCATAAATCTCTTTTATTTTCATTTGGTGACCTTCGTTGGCCACTTCCGCCTCAACTCTTATTGTCCTTTCCTCCATGGTATCATCATCAGGCGTGTTTACCTCAATATAAGGTACTTCTACCTGTTCTTTCTCAGTAACTACCACCACTTTGGGTACCTCTACGGTTTTGGTTCGGGTCGAAACTTTTACGTTGGCCCAATCCACATCATATTCGGGCAATTCCCCTGATTCTGCCTGAATATCTACTTCAGGCAGTTCTCCTTCTTCCGTTTTATCCACAGAACATGACACTGCGGCACTTATCATAAAGATTCCTGTAAATAGTTTAATTACACTTTTCATAGCTCTTAGTTTAGTTGATTATACCTAAAATCAGGCAAGAAGTAAACCAAAGGCTACTTTACACTATACTAAGGGTTTATGATCAATTACTGTACATGGTTTTCCACACATTATGAAGTTCTGTACTCTGTCTTCAACCTGACCGTAAATTCTTTGGGTGATAAATACGCCGTTTGATTTAATCTCCTATCTTTACCCCAAACTTCATGTAAGAACCATAAAACCAGACTAAAGGAACCCCTTATACATTCATCTTAATCTGCATACACCACTCAACAATGGATTCATGAACGAGATCATAAAATTTTTTGAGATTTTTATTGATGATTGTACTGAAAAATTTGTTTGAGCATCAACCCGAAACAAAGAAAATAGACCCATTTAATTTTTTTCATTGTTATGATAACATTAGAGCAACAAGAGACTGCAAGAAAACAATTGGAGAATAAAGGATTTCTTGACCTGCCTGTAAAGCCGGAAACAGATTTTGTAAGCGAGATCAACAGGCTCAGGAAAGAGAAAAACGCAGTAATCTTAGCACACTACTATCAATTCCCTGAAATACAGGATATTGCTGACTTTGTTGGAGATAGTCTGGGATTGGCGCAACAGGCCGCAGGAACTGATGCGGACATCATCGTATTTGCCGGTGTACACTTTATGGCAGAAACCGCTAAAGTGCTTAGCCCTGAGAAAAAAGTTCTTCTCCCCGATCTAAAGGCTGGCTGCTCTCTGGCTGACTCATGTACGCCCGAAGAGTTTGGGGCTTTTGTAAAGCAACATCCTGATCATATTGTGGTAACGTATGTAAACTGCTCTGCGGAGATCAAGGCATTGAGTGATATTGTTTGTACCAGCTCCAATGCTGTCAAAATAATAAACTCCATACCTAAAGACCAGCCAATCATTTTTGCCCCTGATATTAACCTTGGCAAGTACCTGATCAAAGAGACCGGCAGGGATATGTTGCTGTGGAGCGGTGCCTGCATGGTGCATGAAGCCTTTAGCATTGACAAACTTCTGGCTGCTCACAAAAAACACCCTAACGCTAAAATTATAGCGCACCCTGAATCAGAAAGCCACATTCTGAAAGTAGCTACATTCATTGGGTCTACGGCCAAATTGATTGAATATGCAAAAAATGACCCGGCCGAAGAATTTATTGTAGCCACCGAAGCAGGTATACTTCACCAGATGAGCAAGGAAATTCCTAACAAGAAGATCATTGCAGCGCCCGCCTATGAGGAAAACAAGTGTGCCTGCAGTGAGTGTGGGTATATGAAAATGAATACATTACAGAAGCTTTATTTATGCATGAAGTATGAACAGCCGGAGATCATATTACCCGACGGTATCCGTGAAAAAGCTTTACGCCCGATAGAAAGAATGCTGGAGTTATCGTAACATCATGCACAAAACAGATTTTTTAATCATAGGTTCCGGCCTTGCAGGGTTGAGCTTTGCCGTAAAGGCAGCCTCCCGGTTTCCGGAAAAGAAGATCACCATCGTCACCAAATCTATTGTTAGCGAAAGCAATACCCGGTATGCACAGGGAGGTATAGCTGTGGTGATGGATTTTCTGAATGACAACTTCGAAAAGCATAAAGATGATACCCTCAAAGCAGGCGATGGCCTTTGCAACAAAGCCACGGTAGACCTGGTAGTGGAAGAAGGCCCGGCCAGACTGCAGGAAATCATCGACCTGGGTACGGAGTTTGACCGCGATGCGGATGGCAACTACCACCTGGGCATGGAAGGCGCCCACTCTGCCCGCCGCATCCTGCACTATAAAGATGTAACCGGCTTCAAAATTCAAAGCACACTGCTCGACAAGGCCCGGTCATTTGATAATGTTGAGATTTTAGAATACCGCTTTGCCGTAGACCTGATCACCCAGCACCATTTAGGTGTAGAGGTCACTAAAAAGAGCACTGACATCAAGTGTTTCGGCGCTTACGTGATGGATTTGAAAACCCACAAAATAGAGACCTACATAGCAAAAACTACCGTACTGGCCTCCGGCGGTATCGGCCAGACCTACAAGATCACTACCAATCCGGAAGTGGCCACGGGTGACGGCATAGCTATGGCTTATCGTGCCAAGGCTGCTATGGAGCACATGCAGTTCGTGCAGTTTCATCCTACGGCGCTTTATGGCCATGCCGGAGATACAGCTTTCCTGATATCGGAAGCTGTGAGAGGCTTTGGTGCGGTGCTCAAGACCAAAGAAGGGGAATCCTTCATGGAAAAGTACGATGAGCGCGGCTCTCTGGCCTCAAGGGATATTGTGGCTCGTGCCATTGATACGGAGATGAAAGCCCGTGGAGAAGAATGCACCTACCTGGATTGCCGGCACCTGGATATAGAAGAGTTCAAAAAACACTTCCCAAATATCTATCAGAAATGTCTTGAATCGGGCGTTGATGTAGCTAAGGATATGATACCGGTCGCCCCGGCAGCACATTACCTTTGTGGTGGCGTAAAAACGGATGCACACGGCAATACCAACATCGAGAACCTGTACTGCTGCGGAGAAGTAGCCTGCACCGGGCTTCATGGCGCTAACAGACTGGCCTCCAACTCACTGCTTGAAGCATTGGTCTTCGCACACCGCTGTTTCGAAGATGTAGCCGGTAAAATTGACAGTATCAATTTTCAGGACAATATACCCGAATGGCAGGCCGAAGGCACCACCAAACCACGGGAATGGGTACTGATCAACCACAACAGAACCGAAGTAAAGAATATCATGAGCAACTATGTGGGCATAGTTCGTTCTAATGAGCGTTTGGAACGTGCCCTGAACCGGCTTCATGTGATATTTGAAGAGACCGAAAAGCTTTATAAAACCACCACCCTGTCCCCCCAGTTATGTGAGCTGCGCAACATGATCAATGTTGCCTACCTCATCGTAAAACACTCCATGGAGCAGAAGGAGAACAGAGGGACTTTTTATAGTGTGGATGTGAAATAAACCGAGACTCTTTAAGCTTACCCAATAAACCTTCTCAACAAAAAAGAAAAAAAACTTTTTGATATCAGCTCCGTTTAGTTACTTTGTAACTCAAAGTTCTTTTTAAATCACATGTCAGAACTAAAATCTCTGGCCTTTTTTAAAGTCATTTACTTTGAAATTCAAAGCACTTTTAAAAACATGAAAGAAGTCATCACCACACTACAAACAGACAAACGCCTACGGATGGGTGTAATCTTATTCTTGCTATCAGCAATAACTTTTATTTCCACCACAGGGATAAAAACTGACGATGCTTTTTCAGGAGCATTTTTCATTGAATATGCCATAGCAATATTCTATATGATTTATTTATTCCCTTCTCTTAAAGGGAGATTCTTTATACTTTTTGGTGATGCTGCGCATAGCTATCACATCATTTTACTTCTTCTCTTCAACTTAAGCGCTTACAGCTTAAACAGAACCATGAATGTATTTAATGAATCAACATTATGGCTGACCGGTTTTCTTATTATTGAATCACTTGCACTCCTTATTTATGTCCTGAAGCCTGATAAAAGCAATCTGTTGAAAAACGTATTATTGTTCATTTTCACAGTTTCACTTATATTTAATATTTACCAGACTCTCGTTATTACACCTTTATATGGTATAGGTATTATAGCCTCTATCTTCTTTGGTATATCCCTACATGTCCTGGTTCCACTAAGCTTTGTTA
Organism: Fulvivirga kasyanovii; assembly: GCF_009711405.1. Classification (GTDB taxonomy): domain Bacteria; phylum Bacteroidota; class Bacteroidia; order Cytophagales; family Cyclobacteriaceae; genus Fulvivirga; species Fulvivirga kasyanovii. The sequence goes on from NZ_SMLW01000597.1 coordinate 12,080, forward strand.
TCTGTCTGGTCGTTTTAATCTATCGGCTTTCCGACGCCACCTCATCTAAAATCGCTATTGTATCGGCCGTTATAATTACGGTAGGGATCAGCTCCGCATTTTCACTGGAGTGGGCCTCAATTGATAATGCAGTACAAGAAAGTTATCACGACATCAATAAACCCACTCTTGAAAATGAGGAACGGGAAGTGCCCTACTGGATTGAAATAGCACAGGAAATGGATTTCAATTTTGTAACAGAAAGGTATCTCAAAAGTGGTTTGGTTTATCAGGAGTTCTATGATGGCAACAACTTCTTTTGGGACGGAGGATCCTTGCGGTTTGAAGCACAAAATGTTCACGATCCTCTGGTGACAGTCGCAACATTTTTCAATGGCGAGCCGAGACTGCCAGAAAGCATTAGATTAAAGGTACTTGATTACGCCTATGATGCAAGGCACCAAAGCGCAGACAGGTTTTGGTCAGGTCTTAACCTTCAAACCAGTGATATAGTTACCAATGTGCAGTTCTTCCCTGAATACCGCCTTGCCTATTCGGAGCTGATTTTACGCATACGCAATGAGCAATATCAAAGACGCTCAAGGTGGTTCGATCAGGAAGAAGCCATTTATACTTTTCAAATACCCGAACAGAGTGTAGTTTCCTCTCTTTCATTATGGATAGAAGGAAAAGAAGCCAAAGCAAGACTTACTACCAAATCCAAGGCAGAAGAAGCCTATAACACCATCGTCGGCAGGGAAATGCGCGACCCTTCTGTAGTGTATTGGATGGAAGGCAATAAAATCAGGGTGCGTGTATTTCCTTGTACTCCCGAGGAAGAAAGACAATTTAAAATAGGCGTAACCTCACCACTAAAGGTTGAAAATGAAAATTTACTTTATGAGTCGATCACATTCAAAGGTCCGGATTTCAGTAAAGCCCGTGCTTCGATCAATATACTTGGTGATGGGGTTCTTCCCTCTATCAAGGCCTCTTCATTAAGCTTTGAAGAGGACAAAGGGCTGCTCTCCTGGGAAGGCAGGTATAAGCCTCGCTGGACTGTTTCCCTGGAAGCCACCCCTTTGACAGATAAGCCCTTTACTTTCAATGGCAAATCGTACCGCATAGAGCCCCTTACCTCCAACGTGAAGCCATTTCAGGTAACCTCTGTTTTTATTGACCTCAATAAGCAATGGTCGGATAATGAGTTGGAAAAGGTATTCAATATGGTAAAAGGAAAAAACGTCTATGCACTGGCATCCGGTAACCATATAAGGGACATCAACTCCTCAGCTGATCTGGTTAATCTTTACAAACCAAATTTTTCCTTGTTTCCCTTCCATCAAATAAAAGACACCAGCCATACTCTGGTGATTACCAAAGGTGATATTATTACCCCCAATTTAAGCGACCTCAGTGGTTCGGCATTTAAAGAGCATCTTTTTGACTCTTTTGCAGGCACCAGCAAAAAGATCAAAGTCTTTGACCTGTCAAAACAAGCCAGCAGCTACATCAAGTCACTGGATGAATTCCGGATATTGGATTATCACTCAGGAACACTTGCTGAATTGGGGCAAGTTGTGAAAAATGAAAACTTCCCGGTTTACAATGAAGAAGAAGGTGTTGTATGTATCTCACCGGCACAAATTCAGATCAGGTCTGAAAATGGAGAACAAATGAAACCTCTTGCCCCTGACCACCTGCTCAGGCTGTTTGCTTACAACAAGGTCATGCAAGGCATTGGGCGCAACTATTTTAAAAATGATTTTCTGGAAGAAGAATTAATTACCACAGCTTCAACGGCCAATATTGTAACCCCGATCTCCAGCCTTATTGTTTTGGAAACACTGAATGATTATGAGCGGTTTGGTATAGATGAAAATAAGGACTCCCTTGGAAATGCATCTGTCAAATCATCTGGAGCAGTACCTGAGCCTCATGAATGGGCTATCATCATAACCCTGGTGCTATTCCTGGCTTTTGTATGGTTCAAAAAAGCAAATCTGGCATTCTTGCGATGATAGAAACTGCGAAATTAAATAACATCTACTTCAGGACCATTCTGCTTTGCCTTCTGGCAATAGGTCTGTTCATCCTGATCAATCCGGGATACCTAATCCTGGACCTGTTTATGGTAGCCGGTATTTTATCATTGCCGGCTACTTTCAAAATACTAACAACTTCCCAATCGCAACGCTTCTTTTGGCCGACTATTGCGATAACCCTTTTATCCATAGTCCTAAGGAGTACTTTCGGAGCCTATTGCAGCATGATATTCTTCCTACTGCTCGTGATAGAGATGTACATAGGCAAGCTTAGTCTGCTCACACTCTTTCACTTACTGCTATTATCTCCGCTTTTCAAGTATTTCTCCAGTTTGGTTTCATTCCCACTGAGGATGCAAATTGCCAATATCACAGCAGGAATGTTCCAACTCGCTGGTATGGATATAGAACTATCGGGAAACCTGATCACCTTCAGTGGCACAGAGTTTCTGGTAGACAAGGCCTGTATGGGCTTACATATGCTAGGCTACTCCTTTCTGTTTGGGCTTATTATTCTGGCGCGCATAGAGAAGGGAGGCCGCAAACTAAGCTTCAGGTCAATTACACTATTCATGATATTGCTGCTGGCACTAAATTTTATTTCTAATCTCAGCCGGGCTTTTACTTTAATACTCTTTAAGGTCATGCCTGAAAGCTGGCTGCACGATGTTGTCGGGCTTCTTGCTTTCACACTTTATGTACTGCTTCCTTTTTATTTAATCTCAAAATGGTGGTGCAAACAACAAAAGATTCAGGATGACAAGCCGATACGGAAGCTTACACATGTCAACCTCCGGCTTTCTATTACACTCTTGCTTTATATACTTTCAGTAGGGTTGGGTCCTGGTGCGGAGACACTTAATCAAGATCCGCCTGTTGCCAACCTCACTGGTTTTAATAGAACCGAATTAGAGAATCATGTTGTGAAACTGACCAACGAAGAGGCGCTCATATACATTAAACCTCCCGTAGCACCATACAAAGCGGATCATAACCCTTTGATCTGCTGGCAAGGCAGTGGTTACTCTTTTAAAAAGATAAACTACATCGATTTTGGAGGACATAAAGTCCATTTTGCCGAGCTGGTCAAAGGAGACGACAAGTTATATTCTGCCTGGTGGTTTCAAAGCATGGATACTATTACCAGTGATCAATGGGCATGGAGGTGGGATGCCATAGCAAAAAACAGACAATACAGCATGGTCAATGTTACATGTGCCACGGTGGAAGAGCTGGAATTCAACAGTTTAAACTTCCTTCAACACACCCTACAGTCAAAACCAATTTTAACTAAACTGAATTAAACTTATGAAAACCATAATCAACAAACTATCCTCAATAAACCATCCCGTGATGGCTCTAACTCAGCTTTCTATATTTTGTATTATGCTTATTGTAGCAAGTTATGTGCGGTCGTCTAACATTACCTATTTCTTTCTGGCCTGGAACCTCTTTCTCGCCTGGGTACCTTTGATTTTTGCCAAAATATGGACTCGGCGATTACAAATGAAGCCTTTAAAAAAATGGAAATCAGCAGGCATGTTCTGTCTCTGGCTGCTATTCTTTCCTAATTCGCCCTATATTATCACTGACCTGGTACATCTCAACACAAGGTTTAACCCTTCTGTTTGGTCTGATACTTTGCTGCTTTTTTCATGCGCCTTTACCGGATTGGTTGTAGGTCTTTATTCCCTGCATGTGGTACATAAAGTTCTTGAAAAGCATTTTAGCTTTATTAAAACCTGGTTAATTATCATTGCAAGCCTTATCCTTACCGGTTTTGGCATTTATCTGGGCAGGGTACAGCGGTGGAACAGTTGGGACTTATTCATTAATCCATTTAATTTACTGCATGATGTATTCATCCAGTTGAGCAACCCACAGGCCATAAAAATGACTATTGGTTTTTCAGCGCTATTATTCATAGCTTACTACATGCTCAAAAGCATAACGTCTTATGAGAGGACTCACAAATAGCATCAAAAAGAACCTGAAAAGCTTCAAGTATGCTTTTCAGGGGATTAAGTTTCTGGTTAAAGAGGAGAATAATTTTCGTTACCACCTGTTGGCAGCCGTGGTAGCCATAACTTTGGGATTCTATCTGCAAGTAACTACAACCGAATGGCTGATCATTATCACCATGATCGGGCTGGTACTCATGGCTGAGGCTTTTAATACCAGCCTTGAAAAATTAATAGACATTCTTCACCCTGAATTGCACCCTAAAGTTGGCAAAGCCAAAGATATTGCCGCCGGGGCTGTTTTGATCATAGCCATTGCTGCAGCTATTGTGGGTATTACTATATTTGCCGGAAAGCTCTATTGAGGCAATTAATTTAACTTCGGCTACTCACTATGATAAAACAGGTAATAATTGCCCCAATGTTACTCATTATGTTATCGGCTTGCCTGGTCAGCAGAACCGAGAGGCCCCGCATAACCGGTCATGTTTATGACCACAAAACCAGAATGCCCCTGGAAGGCTGTAAAGTTGCAGAAGCATATACAGACTCCCTTGGTTTCTTTCTGTTGAAAGAACGAAGGTTTTGGGAATTTGCATTTCCCGGAGGTGAAGCACCACCCGTGATGATATATGAACTTGTAGAGAAAGAGAATTATAAAACGGATACACTTCGGGCATTTAACCGCTATGGAGGAAGCGCCCGAAAAGGTGTTCATTGGGAAATGGATACTATCTTTTTAAAGGAAAACTCCATTTACCCGGACACACTTGGCAAGTAGAGCACGTTAACACATGCTGGCTAAGCGCACGGGATCATGACAAAAATCACCACTCAATAATGACGGGTTTCTCCTGTTCCTCTGCATTTCTTTTCGTAAATTAATACTCATGATGGCATAACCCCTTAACGTCATGAAGGAAATTAATATAAACCGCTCTAAAAAAGAGGTAGTTATCCTTTTCGCGGGAGACTCTGGTGATGGTATTCAGTTTACCGGCGGACAATTCACCGAAACGGTAGAGTTATTTGGCAACGACATCAGTACATTTCCAAACTTCCCGGCTGAGATCAGGGCTCCTATCGGTACAGAAGCTGGTGTTTCAGGCTTTCAACTCAAATTTGGCAGTGTAGAAGTATTCACACCCGGTGATCAATACGATGTGCTTGTTGTAATGAATGCTGCCGCCCTTAAAGTGAACCTCCACAACCTCAGGCCTGGAGGCGTGATTGTGGCTAACACAAGTGGCTTTGACAGTAAGAACCTGAAACTCGCCAAGTACATAGACGATGAAAACCCACTGACCAACGACTCTCTGGAAAACTATGAAGTCCATGCTATAGACATTTCAAAGCTTACCAAAGAGGCACTTAAAGATTCCGGCCTTTCGGTCAAGGAAATAGACCGCTGCAAAAACATGTTTGTACTCGGTTTTATCTACTGGATGTTTAGTCAAAGTCCTGACAACACGATAAAATTCATTCAACATAAATTTAAGTCCAAACCGGAGATTGCTGATGCCAATATCAAAGCTTTAAAAACAGGCTACCATTATGGCGAAACCAGTGAGACTTTTACTTCTCGCTACGAGGTTAAGCCTGCCCCGTTGCAAAAGGGTAAATACAGAAACATCAGTGGCAATCAGGCGACTGCATTGGGCATGGTGGCCGCTGCAAGTCACAACAACTTTGAGCTGATGTATGCCAGCTACCCTATTACGCCTGCCTCAGACATCCTGCATGAGCTTTCCAAACACAAAAGCTTCGGTGTAAAAACATTCCAGGCGGAAGATGAAATAGCGGCAGTATGTGCTGCCATAGGGGCTTCCTTTGGTGGATCACTGGCCATTACCGGATCATCCGGCCCGGGAATAGCGCTTAAGGCCGAAGCGATGGGACTGGCCGTGATGCTTGAACTACCGCTGGTTGTAGTGAATGTACAACGTGGAGGTCCTTCCACCGGCTTACCTACCAAAACCGAACAGGCAGATTTGCTTCAAATGCTATATGGAAGAAATGGAGAAGCACCAATGCCTGTTTTCGCGGCTGCATCGCCAAAAGACTGTTTTGACACCATCTATGAAGCTTGCAGGATAGCCATAGAGCACATGACCCCAGTGGTGGTATTGTCTGACGGGTATATCGCCAATGGCGCGGAGCCCTGGAGGTTCCCTACCTCAAAAGACCTGAAAACGATCACGGCGAGAAGGCCGGATGAAAATGATTTCCTTAACGATAAGTTTCTCCCCTACGAGCGTGATGAACATGAGGTAAGGCCGTGGGCAGTGCCTGGCATTAAGGGGTTAGAGCACCGCCTGGGAGGGCTTGAAAAAGAATTGCGAACAGGTAATGTATCTTACAATCCTGAAAACCACCAGGAAATGATCCGCATAAGGGAGAAAAAGGTAAATGATATTGCTTTGGACTTGCCTGATCAGATCATTCACCGGGGCAATGAAGGAGCCGATCTATTGGTTTTGGGCTGGGGCTCCACATTCGGTTCTATAGAGCGGGCTGTAAAAGATCTGATAGAAGAGGGAGTTTCCGTAGCCCATATACATTTAAGACATATCAATCCATTCCCAAAAAACCTGGAGAGTTTATTGAAAAGCTTCAAACGCGTAATCATCCCTGAGATGAATCGTGGGCAGCTCTCCAAATTGATCCGGGAGCGTTTTCTGATCGATGCTATTTCTGTTAATAAGACCAAAGGCATCCCTTTCAGTGTAGAAGAAATAAAGCAAGCCATATTAAAATATCAAGACCATGTCAGTACAAGTGCTTAATCCATCAGGGAATGGCAACCCTTTAACAGCAAAAGACTATGCCACCGATCAGGATGTACGCTGGTGCCCCGGCTGCGGCGATTATTCTATCCTCAAACAGGTGCAAACAGTACTGCCAACCCTTGGCATCCCAAAAGAAAAAACTGTTTTTGTTTCCGGTATAGGTTGTGCGGCAAGATATCCTTACTACATGAATACCTACGGCATGCACAGCATTCACGGGCGGGCAACTGCAGTAGCCAGTGGGCTTAAGGCAGCACGGCCTGATCTTGATGTCTGGATCATAACTGGCGATGGTGATGCTTTGTCTATTGGGGGCAATCATTTTATTCACCTGCTCAGAAGAAATTTCAATGTGAATGTGCTATTGTTCAACAATGAAATATACGGACTCACCAAAGGACAGTACTCCCCTACTTCACCCAAGGGTAAAGTCACTAAATCAATGCCTTATGGTTCTGTTGACCATCCCTTCAACCCCATAGCTCTTGCCCTGGGAGCAGAAGGTACCTTCGTAGCGCGCTCCATGGATCGTGACCCCAAGCATCTGAGAGATATGCTGCTGGCAGCCCATCAGCATAAAGGAAGTAGCTTTATCGATATTTACCAGAATTGCAATGTATTTAATGACGGTGCTTTTGGACTCTTCACTGATAAGGACACCAAAGATGACCATACGCTTTTTCTAGAGGAAGACAAACCCCTGGTCTTCGGCAAAGAGACAAAGGGCATTAAATTGGATGGGTTCAAACCGATTGTAGTTTCCCTGGAAGAAAACGCTGCAGATGAATGCTGGATCCATGACCCAAAAGATAAGATCAAAGCCTCTATCCTTTCCAGCTTCTTTGAATATGATATGAATCAGGGAGCATTGCCCAGGCCGTTCGGAATATTTTATAAAAATGATAGGGCGACTTATGAGGATCTGCTTGCAGAACAGATAGAGGAGCATAAGAAAAAGGACAACACGGATCTGGATAAACTGCTAAGTGGGGAAAATGTATGGGAGGTTAAATAAAATCAAGGCTGATTATCAATTCATTAGGTTTTTAAAAGGAAAATAACCCATCAGGATTTACCTTTGCGCGCTTCTGCTCATGGACGAAGTCCTATGAGTAAAACCCAAAATTGTAGCGCTATGCAAGGAACTGACCGGATTGAAAACCAACTTCAAGATTTAAGGGAAAATCTGACTCATCATAAATTATACACCCGACTATCCTCTATTCGGGACATACAGATTTTTATGGAGCATCATGTTTTTGCCGTGTGGGATTTCATGTCTCTTCTAAAAGCCCTACAGATAAATTTAACGTGTACAAACATTCCCTGGACACCAACTCCAAATCCGGCTTTAACACGATTTGTCAATGAGATTGTGCTGGGTGAAGAAAGTGACATCAATGAGGCAGGTGAACCAAAAAGTCATTTTGAGATGTATCTGGACGCAATGGATCAGGCTGGGGCCGATACCTCCACGATCAACGCTTTCATCGAACTGATCAACACCGGAACCAGCGTAACAGAGGCTGCTAACCAAACCGGGATCGACAGGGTGGTCGCGAACTTCATTGCTTTTACATTTGATGTTATTGCCACCGGAAAACCACATTTAATAGCTTCTGCGTTTACCTTTGGCCGGGAAGACCTCATTCCTGACATGTTCATTGAGATTGTAAACCATGCAGAAAAAGAAGATGAGAGCAAGTCTTACCACAAGCTGATCTACTATCTTAACCGGCATATTGAACTTGACGGGGACGAGCACGGACCACTTTCACTACAGATGATCTCTGCGCTTTGCGGAGATGACCAAAGCAAATGGGATGAAGCTTTAGAAACGGCAAAACAGGCACTTGAACATCGGATTAAACTTTGGGATCGAATAGCCGCGGTTATTACTGAAGACAAAACAGCGGATGTAGATTTAGTATAAATACTGCCACAAAATTGTCAGAGTAATAAAAATTCATAGTTTTGTCATTTTTTAAGTAATTCATGCCTTAGCAGGGCTTTTAAACTTTCAACTATGAACTGGTACCTGGCTGCACTACAGAAATATGCTGACTTTAATGGACGGGCAAGACGCAAAGAATATTGGTTTTTCACCTTATTTAATGTTCTTTTTGCCATTGTAGCCTTCGTGCTCGATCATGTAACAGGTCTGGTAATTGCCGACATCGGTTACGGCCCCATTTACCTTTTCTATACACTGGCCCTTTTTATCCCCGGCCTTGCTGTAGCAGTGCGCCGATTACATGATGTAGGCAAAAGCGGCTGGATGGTTTTAGTAAGCCTGATCCCTCTGGTTGGAGCCGTATGGCTATTGATATTGATGGTAACGGAAGGGCAACCCGAAGAAAATGAGTATGGCCCGGCGCCCAAACCTACAGAGCATTATGAAAACACGGATGATGTCATTACCACTGAACGCGACCGTACGGCTGACAACATACTGCTGATCGTAGTCGGATGGTTTTTAGCCTCTAAAATCATCTGGTTTTTTATTCCTTTCCTCATTGAAAAAACCGGCGGGGACATTCAAACCTATTACACCTTTGCCAGCCTTTTTTCCCAGATAATTACAGCCGCAACCATTACCGCTCTGGGCTATGTGGTAAAGAATAAAACCAAACAAACCATAGTTTATATTGTTGGCGCGGTATACTTCTTTCTCACCATAGTCTTCACGGTCATACAATACCTGGAAATGGAAGGACTCGTAAATTTCTAAGTTTAAAGACTGAGCCGCTCAAGTGTAAGTTCTTGCTCAACATTTTGATCACACGCGAGGTGGATAATGTGATGCTGGTCTATATCAATGGGTTTTAAGTACCAGTATTCGTCCCCAACCCGGGCTGTATTGTTGTCAATAATGATATCGTTTAACGGAATACTTAGCCCCTTGCCATCAGCTTTAACTATGGCCTCTTTCTTAGTCCACATTTTATAAAACCCCCTCAAAGGATCAGGATCGGACTTGATCACCTGCCATTCGGCATCGGTAAACTGCCGGTCAAAATCGCTAAATTCGATCGGTCTGATCTGCTCCACATCCACTCCTATTCTAAGCTGATCATTACTTATCGCACAAAGCACATAATTACCGGAATGCGAAATATTAAACTCCACCAGATCAAGGTATGGCCTGCTGTACTCAGAATATTTTATGTCACCCAGCCACTGATGGCCTCCTCCGTACTTTTTTAACCCCTCTATTAACAGAAGTTTCCCAATAAGGCCTGCATGGGCATCCTGCCAGCGATGGTATTTACCGATGCGCTGCGCCATATCGACAGGTAGCAGGTTGAGGTAATGATTATATTTTTCAGTACTGAACCTTTCATTAAAACTCGAATAGAGCAGGTGGATCATGGTATGCATTTAGGTTTGACGATAAAGATAAACCTGCCGGACAATGTGGCAAAGGTTGAGAAGGAATTGTTTTAGTATTGAGATGGGAATATTGGGTATTGAGAAGGCTTAGAAGGTGAAGTAAGTAGTGATCGGTATCTGGTAATCGGTTTTCGTGAACTCTAATCAGGGAAGTTTAACGGGATGTGTAAAGAATCAGGATTTTGAACATTTCTACGGTACTACTGGGAAGTAAAGGCCAGAGGTACAGTCATATCACATAATCACTAGTTTATTGACAGTAATCACTAGTACTAGTGATATAAAAACGTCAGCTATAGCGATTGACACCACATAAATTACTCTTCATCTTTGCATTGTTTAGATTGATTCTAAATAAATAGCTTCATGCAATTCAATGAATATCAGGCAAGAAACAACAACAGCTAAAACTTATACTATGAGACAACTATTACTACTACTTGTTGCATTATTTACGGCAGCAACTTCCTTTGCCCAGAGTCAGCACGGCTTTGTGAAAGGAACCATCAAAACGAGCGATGGCAAAGAGGCTCCATATGTATCTGTAGCCCTTAAGGGCACTCATTATGGTTCTTCTACTGACAAAACCGGGCAATTCAAGATAAGTGCTCCCGCTGGCGACTATACCTTGATATTATCTTCTGTAGGCCTGGAGAAAAAGGAAAGAGAAGTGACTATCAAAGCAGGAGAAACCGTTGAGTTGCCGGCTATAGTTCTTCAAGAGTCTATTCAGCAACTGGAAGATATCACGGTTTACGGTCAGGAAGATTACACTGCTCCGCTGCCTTCTCCCAGCTTAAGGTCTAAAACACCTATTTTGCTACTACCACAAAACGTACAGGTAATCCCTAAGCAGATTATTGAAGACCAGCAATCAATTGATATGCTGGAAGGGGTAACCAGAAACGTGAGTGGCGCCCAGATGATCGAACACTGGGGCAACTTTGCCAGAATAAACATGAGAGGCTTTAAACTGCCTGCTTTCAGAAACGGAATGAATATGGAAATGCCCTGGGGGCCGTTGACGGAAGATATGTCAATGGTAGAGCGTATAGAATTCGTAAAAGGCCCTGCCGGCTTCATGCTTTCTGCCGGAGAACCCGGTGGCTTTTACAATGTAGTAACTAAAAAGCCCAGGGAAAACGGCAGAAATGAAGTCACCCTGATGACAGGTAGCTTTAATACCATCCGCAGCACGTTGGACATCGGTGGTAAAGTTGATGACGAAGGAAAGCTGTTGTACCGTATAAACCTGATGGGACAGCTTAAAGGTTCGCATAGAGATTATGAGTTCAATGACCGGTACACCATTGCACCTTCGTTAAAGTACAATTTCAATGACCGCACATCATTAACTACAGAATATACTTATCAATTCTCTCAAATGTCAGTAGTTGGGGCAGCTTATGTATTCTCTCCCAATGGCTTCGGAGACCTGCCTCGTGATTTCACTACTGCAGAACCTAATATTGACCCTACGGATATTGAAGAGCACAGTACATTCATTAATCTCAACCACAAGATTAATGCTGACTGGGAAGTAACTGCGCAACTGGGTTATTTGCACTACAAACAAATCGGGTCATCGCTGTGGCCTGAAGGTGTTGACGCCGATGGTAACATGCTTAGGGGAATTAGTATTTGGGATGCACTCAATGAATCGAAACTTGCGCAGGTATTCGTAAACGGAACTGCATACACAGGCGCTGTTACCCATCAGATACTTGGAGGAGTAGATGTAGGACAGAAAGACTACTTTGCTGATTGGGGACAAGGTGGCCTTCTTGGAGGCAATGTACCTTTCAATATTTACGATCCTGTCTATGGTGTACCTTCTGACTCCATACCTACATTTGACCGATCAAAAAGCATCCGCAACCGTGCAGGTGCAAACAATGTAGGACAAAGATATACGGCTCTTTACTTGCAGGACGAGATCGGCTTTTGGAACAACCGCATCCGCCTTACCCTGGCAGGTAGATATACTGCCCTGGATGGCTGGAGCTATGGCACTACTACCGAAGATGAAGCATTTACACCTCGAGTAGGCCTGAATGTATCTCTGGATAAAAATACCACTGTATATGGACTTTACGATCAGTCTTTCAGCCCTCAGGGTGGCGCAGATGCACAAGGCAATGCCTTTGAGCCTGTAAGGGGCAACGACCTGGAAGGTGGTATAAAAAGAAACTGGGCTGATGGCAAATGGAACACTTCACTGTCTGTTTACACCATCACCAAAACCAACGTGCTGACTGCTGACCCTGAGAATGTAAATTTCTCCATTCAGCTTGGTGAGGTACAATCTCAGGGAATTGAATTTGATATTCAGGGTGAGATCGTAGACGGCTTAAGCGTGGTACTGAACTATGCCAACACTAATGTAGAAGTAACTGAGGATACCGACGAATCAGTAGTAGGCACCCGCGTAGCAGGCCATGCCAAACACATTACGAACGGATGGCTGCACTATAACCTGCCTGACCAGGTGCTAAATGGCTTTACGGTATCTATGGGCTACCAATACCAGGTAGACCGCTCCAGTTGGACATGGAATGCAGATAACGAGTCTGCTCTACCTGACTACTTCAGACTGGACGGAGCAGTTTCCTGGCAGAATGATGACCTGAAAATAGGACTGAACGTCAATAACCTGCTAAACGAATACCTGTACTCAGGTAGTGCTTACAGCTCTTTCTACTACTGGCAAACCGAGCCAGGCACTAATTTCAGATTGAACCTGCAATATAAATTTTAAAGAATAAAGCAGCTCCCTTCTTAACGAGGGGAGTTGTTCGAAAACTAACACATTATTTGTCCGGATTCATAGCCGCTGGTCCAACCAACAGCAGCTACCGGACAATGAAAATAGCGGACATTTTTAGTAAGGTTATTAAGACAATGATCAGGTGTAACAGCCTGATCCCGCTATTTTCATCTAATAATTATTCGGATACT
>NZ_SMLW01000322.1 GCF_009711405.1 Fulvivirga kasyanovii
ACGGAGACAACCTATTATTACCGAAAAAAAACAGGAAGCATTACTCTCTGCTTAACAGGCTTATCATTAGCCATTGCAGGCTTCCATCTTGGCATATTCTCCACCAAAACCCTCACTGCTGAATGACAATTATCATCAAAAATAAGTCCGTCCTGATAACCTAAATATGTTTTTTGCAGTTCCTCTTGTGATAAGGTTCGTACTTCTCCTACAGTGCCGTCTTTGTTTATAAAAAATTCTACATATACTTTCCCTTTAATTCCTTTTCTTTTGACGGATGGCGGATATTTCAATCGCTTATCAAAGTATTTGTAAAGCTTTTCATAACCTCCTTTTGGCTGCGCAGATGTTGTATCTGACAAGACTTTATCGTTCTGTATAACTATGTTACCTTGTAGTTTTTTATTTACCTGACCATACGAACAAAAGGAAAACAAACAAAAGCAACCTATTATTAACCCTTTCATACACTACCTCCTCTCCACCTTCACCACCACTGACTTAGAAATAGGTGTTTTACTGGTATGTGCATAATGATTGTATGGAATCAATACATTGGCTTCCGGAAAATATGTGCCTATGCAATGTGAAGGGATATCATAAGGGATCACCAAAAAGTTTTTGGCGATACGTTTTTCATCATCGTAGTTGCTTACCAGGTCTACCTCCTGCTCTGGCTTTAGTCCTGCCTCTTTGATATCTTTTTCGTTCATTAGCACCACCCGTCTCTCGTGGAGTATGCCTCTATAGCGGTCATCCAGGCCATAGATGGTGGTATTGTACTGATCATGGCTGCGGATGGTCATCATCAGGTATTCATCATCGGCTAGTTTGTGCTCGGGATTTTTGTTGATGGTGAAGTTGGCTTTGCCGGTCAGGGTTTTGAAATCGCCCTCCCGGGCTCCGTTGGGCAGGTAGAAGCCGCCCGGTTTTCTCACTCTATCATTGTAGTTATCAAAGCCCGGAATGGTCTGCTCAATAACATTTCTGATGTTGTCATAATTGGAAACGAGGTGATCCCAATCTACACTACTCTTATTTCCCAGGGTAGCTTTCGCTAACTCAGCCACTATTTTTGGCTCACTCAGCAGATGCTCAGAGGCCGGGGTCTTTCCTCCTCTGGATTGATGCACTACGCCGGTGGAATTTTCGACGGTCACAAATTGCTTCCCGCTTTCCTGCACATCCAGTTCGGTTCTACCCAGGCATGGAAGGATCAAGGCAGTTTTGCCATGTACCAGGTGGCTGCGGTTTAACTTGGTGGAGACGTGTACGGTCATGTCACATTGCTCCAGGGCTTTAGCCGTTAACTCGGTATCCGGGGTAGCGGAGAGGAAGTTGCCCCCCATAGCAAAGAAGAACTTTGCTTTTCCCTCTGCCATGGCTTTAATAGCTCCTACTACGTCGTGCCCTTCATTTTGCGGTGGCTCAAAATTGAAAACTTCTTTCAGCTTTTGCCCAAATTCAGGTTTTAGTTTTTCCCAGATTCCCATGGTACGGTCACCCTGCACATTGCTGTGGCCTCTAACGGGACAGGTTCCTGCTCCGGGTTTTCCTATACTTCCTTTGAGCAGCAGCAGGTTGACTACTTCCCTGATATTGTCAACAGCATTTTTATGCTGTGTAAGCCCCATGGCCCAGCAGGCAATAATTTTCTTTTTCCCGGCGAGCAGGTCAACGGCCTCCTCAATTTTCTCCCTTGAAACAGAAGTTTGGGCTATCAGCTCATCCAGACTATATTTCTCAAGATCAACGATCAGCTCTTCATAACCGCTGGTACTGTTTTTAATGAATTCATGATCAAGTACAGTGCCCGGAGCAGCTTTCTCCCTTTCAAGCAACAGCTTGAGCATTGCTTTGAGCAAGGGGACATCGCCATTAACACGAACCTGCAAAAACAGATCGGTCAGCTTTGTACCACTCCCGATCATATCCAGCGGCTTTTGTGGGTGCTTAAATCTGATCAGCCCGGCTTCGGACAGAGGGTTGATGGTGATGATCTTAGCGCCATTTTCTTTTGCTTTTTGCAAAGCAATTAACATCCGGGGATGGTTAGTACCTGGGTTTTGGCCTATGATCATGATAACTTCGGCCTCATAAAAATCTTCCAGTTTCACCGAGCCTTTGCCTATACCTACCGTTTCTGACAAACCTGAACCACTGGATTCGTGGCACATGTTAGAGCAGTCGGGCAGGTTATTGGTACCGTACTGCCTTACAAAAAGCTGGTATAAAAATGCTGCTTCATTACTGGTTCTTCCTGAGGTATAAAATATAGCCTCATCGGGGGAATGAAGTTTATTTAACTGCTTGCCGATAGTGCTAAAGGCATCTTTCCAGCTTATGGGTTCATAATGTGTGCTACCCTCCTTTAATATGATGGGTTGCACTACCCTGCCACTTTTACCAATCTCATAGTCAGACCAGCGGGATAATTCTTCTACAGCATGCTTTCTGAAAAATGCTGCATCTACGCGGGCGGTTGTGGCTTCTTCGGCCACTGCTTTGGCCCCATTTTCACAAAACTCCACGACGGACCTTTCCTTATCAGGATCGGGCCAGGCACAACCCGGACAATCAAACCCTTTAAACTGGTTGATCTTCAACATGGTCTTAGTCCCTTCAATCACACCTACTTCTCCGTAAACATGCTTCATGGAAGAGATCACTGCAGGTATTCCCCCTGCCAGCTTTTGCGGGTGTGTCAACTTAATGCCGGTATGTTTTTCCGGTGGTTGGGCCTTGATTTTCGCGGGGTCAGACATATCTAAAAAGTACCGTGTAATAGTTACTTACTAAGTTAAAACAATCGGCACTATTGGCCAAGGTCTTCCCCTTACTAAGCTACTCCGCTGGAGTATCTTTCTACCTGAGCCAGGCTTATTTAGGACGCTATCAAAACTAAATCATGGCTTGCTTAACTTCCGGGAGTTCGGTTCGGCAAAGCGGGACTGTCCCTGGTAGTATCTTCAGGCAGCATAATTTCAGCCTTTCAGGCCTTTTGGTCAGATGTGTATTCTTACAAAAGGCTGCACCTTTTGCTGATAGATGGTGCCCTTTCAGGGCTGGGATTGCGCTTACTAAGCATCAACTTGATTAAGGATGTTGCATTCTGCCTGGGGCACATTGCTCTCTGCGGCTGGTGGGATGTTAACAGTTATTTGAATTGTCAGTTGGCCGTAGACTTTCCTTATCGGAATGCCCTCTAAATTGTGGCTACTTTATGCACACGTGAAATTGTATGCATAGAGTAGCCTTAACTAAAGAAAAGTCATTATTTCACACAAGGTGTGGTTGCATCCTGGCACCCTTTACAAACCCCGGCAATATTGCAGCGTAGATGTTCCATAAAATTCATCAGGTACTGGGGAGTATCCGGTCTGTTGATGGTTACGGCATACCACGTTCTGAAGAGCCCTTTTCGCGTAACTGGCACCACTGCGAGTCTTTTGTCGTGCAGATAAGGTTCAATGATCCACTTCGCCAATACCTTTACTCCCATTCCCGCTTTTACCATTTCTACCGCGGCCTCTGTTATTTGTATAGGGATAACCTTCTTCGGCTGTACATTTTCCGGGATAAGCAGCTTTCTGTATAATGTTACAGTCTCTATAGGCAGAGAATGGATAATTATACGTTCGTCAGCAAAATCCTGTGCCTGTACATATTTCTTTTTTGTCCATGGGTGGTCAGAGGGCACAAGGGCGAGTAGCTCATCGGTGAACAGCTCTGTAAGCTTCACATTCGGGTTATCCACCCTGCCGCTTACTACGGCGAGGTCAAGTTTCCCTTCAAGAATATGGGTAACAGGATCGTTGGAATATTCCGGTAATATTTCAATATCTACATTAGGAAATTCCTTATTAAAATCCACCATAAGCGAGGGTAACCAGTGGTAGCAGGTATAACATTCAGTGGCCATTCTTAATGACCCTCTGTCGCCGCTCACATATTTTTTTACCGAGATCTCGGTTTGCTCCAATTCACTAAGAATTCGCTCGGCCGACTCCAGTACTATTTTCCCTGCACCGGTCAGTACAAGCCTTTTATTTACTCTATGAAACAATGGTGCACCAAGCTGGCTTTCAACTTCTTTTAACTGATGGCTCAATGCTGACTGCGACAAAAACAAGCTGTCTTTGGCTTTTGAAAGGCTACCCTTATCGGCCACCTCTTTTACCAATTTAAGATGACGTACCTCCATTTTTATGTATTAATTATTTTCATAAATATAAGAAATTAAATTCATCGTATTAATAGAACCCGCAAAAATGCAAGCCGTTAACTTGGGTACATCAAAAACAATATTACGACATGAAGGCACTTACTCTAACACCAAACTGCTACTGCATTGAAAACGATGTAAAATCAACAACAAAAAAACAACAAGACCTGTGTAAGGCTGATGATTTTGCCTGGCATTGCTATTTGAAGCAGGAGAAAAACCACAACATCGCTTTATCACTTTTTAATAAATAGGATTTGATGAGAATTAAAAATATACTTCTGCTATTGCTATTGGCCTCCATGTGGGGGCCATCATTTTTGTTTATCAAAGTGGCCGTTGCAGAAATACCTCCTATCACCCTGGCGGCTTCGAGAATAGTGCTTGCCGCCATAACACTGTATATCTTCTTGCTGATAAGCGGCTCTAAATTCAAAAAATCCGCATCATTCTGGAAGCATGTGGCCATTACAGGGTTCTTTGCCCAATCGCTGCCTTTCATTCTGATCAGTTGGGGAGAGGTCTATATCGATAGTGCTTTGGCTTCTATACTTAACGGGCTCACACCATTATTCACGGTAGTACTGGCCAACTTCATGATTGCCGATGAAAAGATGAATGTTCAAAAAATAGCCGGAACGGTCCTTGGCTTTATTGGCCTGATCGTGTTGCTGTCACCCAATTTCACTTCAGACATTAAGGCCTCCTTTTGGGGGATTTTTGCCATCACGCTGGCGGCTGCAAGTTATGGAATGGGTATGGTCTACACCAGAATATATCTGAAGGGAACTCCTCCCATGCACGCACCGGCCTCTCAATTATTAATCGCATCGGTTTATATGATCCCTTTCTCACTATGGATGGACGGCCCTTTGGATTTTGCAGCCATATCATTTAATGCATTAGGCTCCGTGCTGATCCTTGCCGTATTCGGGACTGCCATTGCCTATGTGGTCTATTTCAGGATCATTGAAAATACGAGTGCATCGTTTCTGTCTATGGTTACTTACCTCCTCCCGATCTTCGGTGTAGTGCTGGGCGTAACCTTTCTCGATGAATCTATTTCCATCGAGACCATTCTTGGCGCCATCTGCATCCTCGCCGGACTGATGATCGCCAATAATGTATTGAAACTTGGTGTATTCGGACTCAAGCCCAAAAGGGTTTGACCATTGGTTGATAAACTTTACCAGGCCTTCGGGTCTGGTGAAGTTTTCTCACTTCTGCGATATTAGCTTCCGCAAATACATTAATTATTGTTTTTTT
>NZ_SMLW01000465.1 GCF_009711405.1 Fulvivirga kasyanovii
TCGATATTTTAAATAATAGAAAAATTTAAAAAATAACTTCAAGAGAGGGTGGTATAATGCTGACCATACCTGTTCTATAAGTGTATGAACAACTCCGAATACGATAATGAAAAGTTACTCCGCCTGATCAATAATGAATTGAGCAAGGATGAGCTACATCAACTAAGTAAAGACCCGGATTTTCAGAAATACAGGGCCATTCTCGACGAAGTGGATAGCTGGACACTTCCCGAATTAGATATTGACGCCAGCTATGGCAGGTTAAAAGAAAAACAGGAAAAAGCACCTGCAAAAACCATCCAATGGTATCAGAGTACTATATTTAAAATGGCCGCAACGTTCCTCTTGCTGGCTGCTGCTTTTGCTTATTTCATTGTTTCCGGAAGTTCAGTGGTAACTTATGAAACAGGGGTTGCAGAAGTGGAAGAAATAACGCTTCCCGATGGATCAATAGTACACCTGGGCGCATCATCTCAGTTATCATACAACAAGGACACCTGGGAGGATACGAGGGAATTGCGCCTTGAGGGCACCAGCCATTTCGATGTAATGCATATGGGCGGCACCCCCTTTAAGGTACACTTCAAACTAGGTACTGTAGAAGTGCTCGGAACCGCTTTTGAGATCAAGAGTTTTAACGATTTTGCATCGGTCATGTGCTACGATGGAAAAGTAAAAGTAGATGCCAATGACAGCACCATCACATTAACACGAGGTAGAGGTGCCAGAGTAAGAGGCCGTGAATTAAAAGGGTTCGAATTTCAAAACCATAACTGGTCACAAACCATAACAAGATTTGAAAGCACTCCGCTATCTGTTGTTTTCACAACCATGGAGGCCCAGTTTGGCATCAAAATCAAAACTGACAAGGTAGACCTGACAAGAAACTTTACAGGTAGCTACTCATTGCAGGATGTGAACCTCGCATTAAAAGCTGTTTGCGATCCGATGAATATTAGCTATGAAGTAAATGAGGATACTGTTATCTTGCAGTAATTTTCACTTTTTATGGCTAAGAAATACTTTCTGCTTTTATTCCTGTTTTCAGTGACTCTGAAAGCAAACTGTCAGTACGGCCAAATATCTCTCAAAGCCGCCATTCGTCAACTTGAAAAAAAGCATAGCGTAACATTTTCCTATGCAGATGATCTGGCAGAAAGGCTTCAGGTTTCCTTTGAAGCAGATGCGCCTCTTAAAGAGCAGTTGGCAGACATTTCAAATCAAACAGGACTGGCTTTCAGCGAAGCCGGCAAAGGCGCCTATCTGATAACCCTGGCCTCCCATCACTTTTGTGCCCAAATAGTGAACAGCGGCACTGCTATGCCTATGGAGGGTGCGCAGATCATACTGAACAATAAGCTGACCAACATTATATCCGATGAAAATGGCTATGCAAAATTTGATGGAAAGCTGACTTTTCAGGACACAGTCAGCATTCAATACTTTGGTTTTGACACTAAAAAAATAACCACCGGAAGCTTGCTGGGCGATGAATGCCCAAAGGTAGAACTGACCTTCGGGGAAACCACACTCCGGGAAATAGTAATCACCAGCTATATCACTTCCGGGATTGACTTTTCCAATGAAGACCACAGCTTTATTATTAATACTGATGACCTTTCTTTGCTTCCCGGAGAAACAGACGGAGATATATTACTGGCCATTAAAACCCTGCCAGGGATATCTTCCCCAAATGGAAAAGCCGGCAATTTGCATACACGTGGAAGCACTACTGATCAGACGCTGGTACTTTTTGACAATATTCCTATCTACCATAAAGGTCACTACTTTGGTACTATCTCTCCTTACAACCCAATTGCCGTCGACCAGGTAGAGGTATACAGAAGCGGCTATGGCCCGGATCTTGGTGGCAGGGTTGGAGGGGCTATAAAGTTGGAAAGCCGCAAATCCGTACCAGACTCTGCCCGATTTGGCGTGGGCATTAACACTTACTATGGCTCTGCCTTTTTTGAAGTACCCGTGAGAAAAAAACTTGGCATTTCCGGATCAGTCAGGTCTACCTATAATGGAGAATGGCAATCACCTAAACTTGAAGCACTTAATGAGCTTGCCTTACAAAATTCCATTATAAACCGGGCAGAAGAGAATATAGATATGGAAGTGCTTAACAGTAGTTTCACTTTTTATGATCTGAATTTCAGTTCCAACTATAAGATGAAAGAAGGCAATATATCCATGAGCCTTCTGGCTATTGATAATTCACAGGAGGGCAGCGTATTTAGCAAAACACGAAACTTAGTACAGGGTATTGATAACTCTTTAAAAAATAATGGATTAAACACCGATTGGTCCCAGTATTGGAGCCCAAAGTTTAATACCACATTGTCCGCCACATATTCCGACTATAAGGTGAAAGTACTTATAACGCAAAATCCGGCAGACAATCCTGCGTATATTCCAAACTTATTTGAGCAGCGCATAAAAGACTTTTATATAAATGCAGAAGGAAATATACTGCTGAACCAAGAAAAAAATAGCAACCTTAACCTGGGTTATCAGGTGAACCGGCATGCTATCGATGGTTTTGTATACTCCAACAGACCCAACCGCCCTGAAGTATCCATCGATACACATAATGAAGCCTACCTGCACTCATTCTTTATCAATCATCAAACTACTCTTTTTAACAAGCTAACTGTAAATAGTGGAATCAGAAATAATTACTATACTCCGCTGGAATACTTCAGGGTAGAGCCAAGATTATTTTTAAACTGGCAATTGAAAAGTAACTTTTCTGTCAAATCAAGTTATGGCCTGTATAGCCAGTACATTACCCAATATGTCTATTTCGACTTTGAAGACAGCAAAATTGAAAATTTGACATGGGAACTGGCCTCCAATGAGAGACCCGTAATTAAAAGTGCACAATGGATGCTTGGCTCTATCTGGAGGCCGGGAAGTTTCGTGCTGGATTTCGAGTTCTATCATAAAAATATATTTGATTTATCTACTCTCAAATCAAACAAAACACCCACGGACCCTGACCGGTCTGCTATAGGCGACCTTGACGTTTATGGCATAGATGTGCTGTTAAAGAAAAAGTGGAATAAGTTAGATACCTGGATCAGCTACAGTTATGCTTACACTGATATGTACTTTGAAGATCTTAACCTTCTTTCTTTTGAAACTTATTATGACCAGCCACATACGCTAAATATAAATGCCACACTGCCATACAAAAACTGGAGCTTCTCCATAGGCTGGCAATATCAATCAGGTGTTCCTGTTTATACCAACAATACTTTTTTCCCTGTTCCTGGAGAAGGCAGCAATCAGGAGCCTGAGCAACCGGTAACTGCTCAAAAAAATGAGGGAAGATTCCCTGTTCAACACCAACTAGACCTGGCGGTTGTATATAAATTTCCTAAAAGGATCAAATCGTGGAATGGCTCTATTGGCCTCTCATTACTTAATGCTTACGACAGAGAAAATTTTGTTGCAGAAAACTACCTTACTTTCGGCCCAAATACCTCTCTGGAGCAGCAATACGCCATTGGTTTTGCCCCTAACATTATGCTAAACATTCGGTGGTAATCCGATTAAGCAGCGTTTTCCAAAAGCCGCTGCTTAACGTTACTCTGGCTTATCTTATGCTTTTTAGCGGCAACAAAACCAAAGTTTACAAAGGGTCTCTGAAGATCAAGTAGGAAAGGATTGTCAGAGTTGGCAATCACATGGGCGGAACTGTTGGAGCACTCCATAAACGACTCGCGGCTAATGAATTTATTTGGCCTTACCATTTCAGAAAGATCTCCATGAGAACAGCCTATGCAATAATCATATCCGTTTTTCCTGGCATACTTCTGTAGAGTGATCAATAGCCCGGCTATTATCATATCGTTGTGGAGTGCATCACAATTCAAAATTAACAGATCAACCACAATCGACTCCTTTGACCTTTCAACGTCAAGTCCGGATTCGTCCGGTTGCGTGAAAATACTGGAGGGTAAGACGGCTGTCCTAAACCTTAAAGCCCCTACCATTTTACCTCTGTAGTTGGCAAATATCAGATTCTCCTCCTGATGGTGTTCGGTATTTACAAATGCTTTTAGGTTGACCGGTTGATCGTTGGTAACCAAATTAAATCTATAACCTTTAATTTCAGCGTAATTCAAAAACAGAAAATTTTTCATATAAACTGGTATTCGTTTCATTATTAAAACAGTTGTCTCTGCATATCTTATACCACCCCTTGAAAAAATTATTAGTGGCCGCCAGCTTCAGTCATTAAATTTATAAAAGCTATCAGGCAGTATACAATCTGTTGACTTCCAGAATGATGACGGCGATATAACAGAAATGGTTGTCTTACTAACTGCAACTCTTTTTTCTGCTAGTGAAGAACTCTTCTGGTAATAAAACTGAGAGGTGTGCCTTGCAAGCTTTTGGAAGTCCTATGAAGTAGTAGTTCACCAGTAGAGGTCATTTCCCACAAATATTTCAGATGCTTTGCTCAGTGGTAATTTATTGAGATCTAACTATAGCTACCTGTAGATGTGGATCGTGAGTTGCATTTATTCCCGGTAATCCACAACGGTCGTTATCCTTTCCGATGACAAGCGAAATGTCCTGGTCCGCTCATTTAACATGACTTTAATAATATTTGAGTGTCCTTCATTGTAATCCAAAAGACAGGTATTAAATACATTGATGGTTTCAACTTTTTGCCATTTAATGGGAAGCGTGGCGTGAATCCTTACGTATTCATCCTCATATGTTACCGCTTCTATATTAGGTACGACACAGTTATTATTAATAGCCAGTTGAAAATTACTTTCAAGGTAATCCTTTATATAGCTTTCCCTGGTCATGTTATCCTTAGCCGTGAGCAGTTTGGGATACGCGGTAATCAGTGACCTTTCCAGGTCCTTTTTATCAAAGCTTATATCCAGTATATAGTTTTTATTATCTTTTGAAATTTCAAATATGGCCATTCTAATATCATGGCCATATCCAAAACAACTAAACAAAACAAACAATATTAATAGTAAGTATCTCATAATCAATTAAAACTCCGTTTTTACAAATAGTAGGATTCAAAAGCTTTGAGCTGAATGTGTGGTAAGCCGGGGGTTAAGTGTAAAGGCGAAACACTACCCCCGTTTATCACCAACACATGTAATTTTTTCCCATTACTTTGAAAAATGATAAGCAGTGAGGTGACAATTAATACCACCCCACACTGACCTTATTTGATTATGGTCCAATTTTAAATGACGAATTAGGAGTACCTACAATACATCGGGATATAACCGGAAACTCTTCGGTAATCACATAAAAATAGCTGTAGGTGCCTGTGCTAAGGGTGATGCTTCGGTCTATACCATTACATTCATCCAAATCTCCGGAGCCATTTACATATTCATAATCATTGGTATATTTTCCGTTGTATTCACCGCATGGTTCAGTCACCCCATCACCAGGTCTGTCCCCTGATTTTAACTGATAGCTGGAAGTGAGTTTAACTACAGCAGTTCCTGAAGCATTTGGCCCATACATGTAAAGGATGGGGAAACCATCTGCTGCCCAGCCTATTTGAACAGAACTCGCTGGTACCGTACCCGTGCTGATACCTGAAGATAGCTGCTCTGCGTATATGCCCATATTGCCATGGTAATGATAAAGACCATCCGGCTGCACATGGGCAATGGCACAATCCAGGCCAACTGTATTCATATTGTTGTTAGGCTCCATTACCCAATCCCAATTGTATTCACCCGTGTTAGGGTTTTCGAAGATAAATGGCTCCGCCGGGGCAGGATCTATAGCTACACCATTTTTTGCTACACCAAATTTCCACTGCGGCCTTCCATCACTACCGGTGATATTTGTAGTAGATCCGGCCTTCGCAGGTGTGTTATCAAACTCATAGGTCTTGGTGCTGTTATCCAGCTCCGAAACTATATTTGGGATTTGATTTCTATAGTCGTGGGTAGGAATTCCATTAGTCACCACCTCCCGGTTACCAGAAATATTGATGGTGTTGTCATCATATTGGTTTGCTACTGGTGTTTCAGTGCAGCCCCGGTCGTCCTGATCAGTAGAATTGTCGTTTGAACAGGTACCCCCTCCACCATCTGTATCATTATCCGTTACGGTGATAGTTAGAGTTGATGATGAAGACAAAGACATATTGCTGTCAAAACCGCTGTTTGATAACGTAATAATGATAGTTTCATCACTCTCCACATCTGTATCATCAACTAAAGGAATCTCCACTGTAACCTCGGAGTCGCCATCAGCAATGGTGGCGACTCCGGAAGGTGCCGTATAATCACTACCAGAAGTTGCAGTGCCTGTAAGGGTATACTTTATACTAACACTGCTGCCTGTCTGGTTTACT
The DNA here is from genome assembly GCF_009711405.1 of Fulvivirga kasyanovii. GTDB lineage: Bacteria > Bacteroidota > Bacteroidia > Cytophagales > Cyclobacteriaceae > Fulvivirga > Fulvivirga kasyanovii. The sequence goes on from NZ_SMLW01000465.1 coordinate 6,365, forward strand.
TTATCTAACGATATTTTGAACCCGATACCCGGATCATCTTCCGATGCAGTTGTAGCACCATTTACAGATACCTCATAAGTTGTTTCATCAACAGTTGTAGGGTCATCATCACCCCCACACCCGGATAGTGAGAGCGCAAATGCACCAGCACAGACCAGACTCAAAAATTTTTCAGCTAATATTTTTTTCATATGTAAAAAATTAAGTTAACGGTAATGGTAAGACAGGCAGCTTGTCAATAATACCACCCCCGCACTTAATTTTTTTTGAAGACAGTTAAAAAGACCTCCAAGGTTTTCAAAAACCTTGGAGGTCTTTATCGACTCTTTCTGAAAATCGTCTTTTTCAAAATACCGTAGCTATCAAAAGCCCGGCGATAGGTAATGAAAATAGTTAAAGATACACTCAAAGTAGTAGCTACAAATACTGCCAACATAATAGCAATCTGATACTTAATGGCCGTGGCAGGATCTTCTCCCCCTATGATCTGGCCGGTCATCATACCTGGTAAAAACACAAGACCCATGGTAGCCATACTGGCAATGAAAGGCTTTAAAGCGGCAGCCATACTGTCCCTGAAAAAAGGCACAACCACCTCACGCTGGCTTGCCCCCATTGCCAGGTGATATTGATATCGCTTTTCATCTTTTTTAATATCCTCATAAAACTTGGAAATGCCTATAATATCTCCTTTCAGGGAGTTTCCCAGAAGCATCCCTCCAATGACAATCAAGTACCGGGCATCAAATACATTATCGAGATCTACCAATACAGCATTAAAAAACCAGAGAACAAGACCAGTAGATATCAGGAATGCCAGAAAAGTTGGCGGTAGGAATATCCTGTAGTTCAACTCGCTGTTATTGACAGTGGACACCGCTGCGAAAACAACCATACCTATAACCCAGGAAGCATTAAGCCAGTTATTGTCCAGCTCAAAGAAATATATAAGAGCAATACCTACTACAAACAATTGCCCGGTCATTCGTATGGCTGAGATAACTAATCTCTTTACAATCGTGATCTTGAAATAGTATGCTAACAGCACGGGTATAAGTAACAGCAGGTAAGCTAAAACCAGTGCTAATGTTGATATTTCCTCCGAACCTTCCATATCATCTTAAATTATCAAGGTCGATCAATTTGACATCATTCTTTTCCCAAACCCGGTCATGTGAAATGATAAGCAAGGTCTTCCCTTTTAACCCTAAAAAATATTGAGCAATTTTTTCTTTCAATACTTCGTCAAGGGATGATGTGATTTCATCAAGTAAATAAACAGGTCTGTCCAGAAGAATAGATATTACAATGGCTATCCGCTGTTTTTCACCCCCAGAAAGTTCCGGGATCCGGCCTTCATATAATTCTTCATTCAGGGAAAATTTCCTAAACAACTTCATAATGTCTTCCCTGTCAACCTGCAAATGTTTGTTAGCTTCATAAGAAAATATCTCATCAAAAAAATCTTTTACCAGTCCTTCACCGATGCTCATATCCTGACTCACATAAGCCATAGATTTTCTCGCTCTCCAGACTGTTGATCCATTAAGTTTTTGGCCTTCATACAGGACTTCTCCTGCGTCGGGTTGCAAAAATCCCAACATCAGTTTAAATAAAGTGGTTTTTCCTGCTCCCGACTTTCCTTTTATCCGGACCTTTTCACCTTGGCCAATATCCAAACTAAATCCGTCAAAGACATGCTTTGAATTAAACCTGACTTCAATATCCCTTAAGCTGATTACACTCATGACTCATGCTACTAAATATAGTATGTAACTATCCGCAAGTATTTTAGTTAAAATATGGCTTCATTCCTAAAACCAAATAAACAGAGAGTGCTACATTTTTTGGTTACTGAATAGCTAACTACAGTATTTACACCAAAACATAACGCATATGAACAAAACAATTATAAGAATATTCTTGTTGGCCCTTTTTATGGTTTGGGCAACCCAAACTGACTCCTTCTGTCAGGGTAAAAGTGGGAAAAACAAGAACAAAGAAAAAAAGTATAAAGCAAAAGAAAGTGTAGGTCCACCTCCGTGGGCACCGGCTCACGGCTATCGGGCCAAGACCCGGTACGTTTTCTTTAAAGATCATGATGTCTATTATGATAATGAGAGAGGCGTTTACATCTCTATTTCCGGAAAAGGCTGGGAAGTTTCTGCCAAGTTGCCTTCCATATTGAAGGGGGTAGATTTAACGGCAGCCGCAAAAGTTGATCTGGATTATAATGGAGATGATCCTCAGAAAAACTTCAAAAGACATAAAAAGAAGTATCAATAATCACTGAATTTTGTAAAGGTTCATACCGGGGCGTAAAAAACTGTGGAGTAAATGGATCGGAAAATAAAACATACATGTGAAGCTTGCTAACTGAAAATCAGTAAACTTGCGATCAATTGTTGTTTTATAGGAGGTTGCCAACTGCTTTTGCCGATTGCTATTATCAACTTTCTGTCAAACACAGAGGCGAAAAGTTAAGTTAGTGTCTCCTCAAAATTCCACCTGATCCTTCATACCTCCTCAAGAAGGGATGAGCCTTTGCTCAAATCACCAGAAGTCCACTGCCAGTCTTCGTGTAACCTGATCTTGCCATTAGGAATAACCTCAGGGGTAGATTTGCATATACCGGTCATAATTTCACCCTTGTTATTTACCTGATGGTATCTCATGTCGAGGCATCCTTTCTCATCTACCAGCGCTATTAAATGTCCTTCCTTAATATTGACCCCTGAGTACCGGCAGGTCACAACATTTCCCTTTTGCTTGTAGTGAAATGTCATTTCACCATCAACCTCACCATTTTCCGAGTTAGTTACAGGTCTGAACTGTCGGTCGTTATAATTGATCATGTATAAAGCTTAAACAAAAGCAAAGAACACCAGCCACACCAAAATCAGAAGTGGCAGTAAGAAAGGAATTGAGAACCTGATGATGTAACCAAAGAATGACGGCATTTTAATACCAATCTGCTCAGCTATGGACTTAACCATAAAATTCGGTCCATTCCCAATATAGGTCAATGCTCCAAAGAATACGGCTGCAATAGAAATAGCCTTGAGATCAAGTACACTGTCATAGAAGGTTCCTCCTTCGGCGAAAGCTATTACATCAGTTATAGTATTTATACTACCTCCCTGAGAGGCCAATGCAGCAGTCAGAAAGTTAATATAGGTTGGTGCGTTATCAAGAAAACCGGAAAGCATACCAGTACCCCAGTAAAGTGTATTGTGGCTTATAAGTTTGGAGCCTTCAGGGGAAGCTGCAAAGCCTCCAACCAACTCTAACGCCGGCATCATGGTGCCGAAAATACCAATGAAGATAAATGCTACCTCACGAATCGGTTCAAAGCTGAATTCATTGCCGGCAATAGCGTTTTTATTGGCAAACTTGTAAGAAAAGAAGGCTACAGAGAACATAATGATCTCCCTTAAAAAAGAAAACTTTTGCCCGTCGTATTCGATAGCAGGCACCCAGTCAAGTACATTGGGATCAAGAAAAACAGATCCGATAACTACCGCCAGCCAGAAGAAGTTTCTGATCCCTATCAGCTTTATCTTATTGGTATAGGTAATCTCTTCATCGGATAATCCATAGTTGGATTTATTTCGTTTATCAAAAATATAGAACGTAATCAGCAGAAGTATCAGAGCAAATATCCAGGGGAAGAGGTTGTGCTCCATCGTCCAGAAGAACGGAACACCTTTCAAAAACCCCAGAAATAAAGGAGGATCGCCAATGGGCGTTAATGACCCGCCGACATTACTTACTATAAAAATAAAAAAGATAATGTGATAGGCCCTGATCCTGGTTTTATTTAGTCGTATAAAAGGCCTGATCAAAAGCATGGATGCACCCGTGGTACCTACAAGGTTAGAGATGACCGCCCCAACCAGTAGCAATATAACGTTGGCAACAGGAGTAGACCTCTTATCTATATCGATCATAATACCGCCAGAGGCTATATAGAGCGATGCCAGAAGTGCAATAAATTGGACGTATTCCGCAAGGGCATGTACCGGCCCATGGGTATTATGCAAAACAAATAAGTAATACAAAACCACCATAGCAGCAAGTGCTATAGCTACTTTGGGATAGTTCTTATGCCAGAAGTGCTCATAAAATAGTGGGCCAGTGGCAATCATCAGCAAAAGAACCACAAAAGGAATCACTGTCCAGCCGGGAGGAGCATGGTGAGCTTCCTCTTCAGGGTATACCGGCTCTTCGTCACCGTGCTGTTGCTGATCCTGTACGGTTACTTCCTCTGTTTCAACACGTTCTGACAGGGTTGTGTTGGCAGCGCCAAGTAATGGAGAAATGGTAAAAGAAAAAATAAAGACCAATAAAATGTTGTAAAGCGCTTTTCTCACCAAGACTTTTTCTTTTTAATAAAAAATAATTCCAATAAGGTTTATTGCGGTAAATATATCACTCTCAACCTCTCCACCGCGCCCAAAGGTATAGAATATCAATCAATTTCTAATATCTCGGACGGTTATTAAGAAGTTAAAATTTACGAACGGTTGCTCCAATAGTTTCAAAACTAGCCTGAAATTAAGCTTTACTTTCAGGTTTTACTTTCCTGTAAATGACATTGCCAGTGATTGGAAACCATCTCTAATCATTGCCCAAACCATTCCTAAAACTCAAGCATACCTAACAGGCTCGGGTACCTAACGAAATGATATTAATCGTATTTTGGTTTATAAAAGATTTCCGTCTCTTCAAATGCGCTCAACTGCTAAACTAACTAAGGAAGGGATTTACAATCACACCACCACAATTATCCCTACCTGAGCCAGTGACACTTCGGAGACAGTTTACCTGCTTCTGATATCTCAATACGCCTAAAAATCCGAATATTAAGGCCTCCTTATAGTTAATCGTCGTGCGGTCAGGAATACAAACCTCAGCCTTATCTTTCAAGTATTCCTGAAGCCGTTCGATAAGAAACTGATTAAAAGCCCCGCCTCCGGTAATTAATAGTTTTTGAGTCTCTTCTTTCTTTGTGATAGCACGGTCAATTTGAATCGCAATGTGTTCCACCAGGGTAGCCATTACATTTTCCAAATTACCGGAGTAAACATCTAGTACCTTTAAAACTTTGTCACTTACCCATTCATACCCCAGGGATTTGGGATAGGGTTGACTATAAAAGTCCAGACTATTGAATATTTCCAGCAAATCGGTTATTACTTCCCCTTTTCTCGCCATTGCCCCTCCATCATCAAAGCCTTGTCCCTTCTTATTTGCCACATAGTTTAATGCCATGTTGCAGGGGCAAATATCATATGCCAGGCGTTGTCCATGATCATCAAATGATATATTGGCTATCCCTCCCAGATTAAGGCAATAATCATATTCATGAAACAACATTACATCACCAATGGGTACAAGTGGCGCGCCCTGTCCACCTAGAGCTACGTCAAGAGAGCGAAAATCATATATAACAGGTACTCCGCTTACCGCGGCTATAATGTTGCCACCCCCTATCTGTTTGGTTATTCCCAGCTCGGGCTGATGAAAAATCGTATGTCCGTGAGAGGCTATAAAATCTACTTCAAAGTTGGCGCTATCAATAAACGACTTGACTGCTTTCCCCATCCATTGCCCCAACTCTACATCAAGTTTTGTTAGTTCAAAACCTGAAAGCTCAACACCGGTTTTCAAAAGGTTATACAACTCTTCCGGATAACTACGGGTCTCTGTTCCATGAATTTGGTAGGACCACAGGCCATCCTGAAATTCAAATTCGCAACAGGCCATATCCAGACCATCTAATGACGTACCG
>NZ_SMLW01000268.1 GCF_009711405.1 Fulvivirga kasyanovii
GCTTATTTGAAATTTGAAAGAAACTATACCTGGGATAGAATAAATAAAAAACTATCTGATACTTACAATAACATTTTTAACCTTGTTTGCTAAACCTGCAAATACACTATGAACAAATACTCTGATAAATACCAACACTTATCACCAGTCCAAAAGCAGTTTATTGATGAAAAAACAGTGAGTACTACCATGAAAATAGGAAAGTGGCTTGCGCTGCTGGCCAAGGTGGCCAAGTTTGATCAGCGCAATGACAGCAGTATTAAAAAGCTGATGGTAGCGGCTATCGTTAGCTTTGTGCTGGCCTTCTTTTCCATTTTTACCCTGGCCTTTCTGGAAGAGAACGCACTCTACCCGATAGTAACCTTTGCGGGTGCCGGAATACTATTTCTGGTCTGGAGAAGTAATAAGAAAAGCAAGGATGTCAATAACTATCTGAGGCTGTTCTTTTTGCCGGTGCTGGGCGTACTGGAAGCCAAATGTGGCAGTGAAGCAAAGCTAGCTGCAAACCTGGATTTCAGGGTGCCCAGAACAGCACTTACTCCGGAAAAAAGCAAGGTAGGGGTACGAAACCTCAAGCTTTATTCACCAAAGTACATTATTGCCAGGGTGACCATGAAAGATCAGGCCGTACTGGAATTTGTGGTGGCTGACGATATCAAAGATTTTTCATGGAAAAAAAGAAGTGCAAGTGGTAAGACCAAGTTTAAGAGCAAGACCAAATATGTGCACCAATGCCTGATCAAGATTACCCTTCCGAAATCAGAATATAACTATAAAGGCTCAACCCACCCTGCGGTTTCAGTAGAAGATGTTAATGGACACTACCAGGCCAAGTCTAAAATAAAGATAAAGACAGTAGGGCAGGACAAAGTACTGGCTGTTGGAGCATTCTTCGAGGCCATGCAGAACATCTATGCCCTGTTTGATCCGGTCAATCCTGTCGCTCAGACAACTCAGGAGAAGGCTGAGAATGAAGAACGTAAGGACGACCGGGTAGGCATGGTACACGATGATCCGGCGCTGGATCTGGCTACGCCTTATATCTGGTATGGAAGTGCTTTTAATACTTATGACTACGACAGCTTCGATCATACCGATGCGGGTGAAAATATGATGGAAGATGACACTGTAACCGCTTTTGACAGTTAATGGCTATGCCTTCATGTTTATGGCTAACCGACCATTACCCTCCGCAGCGGGGTGGAATGGCGCAGTCATGCGATCGTATAGTCAATGGATTGAGGCGAGCCGGCTATACCATTGAAATCATTCATTTTGTTAACCAGGAAAGGAAAATACGCCGAAAGCAACAGCAGAATGGCGGATATACAGCTATTCCGTTTAGCAATAGCGAAGCTCACGTACTGAACATAGCCTGGAACTACATTAAAACGCTGGGCAGCTTTGATTACATGGTGTGCTTTGGAGGCTATCTCTCTATGATCGGTGCGCCTGTTTTTTCTCAATGGGCTGGCGTAAAACTGGTTACACTGATTAGAGGGAATGATCTTGATATTTCCATTTTTACGCCCCGTAAGCGGGGAATGCTTGAAGATGCCTTGAGGCAGTCGAGCTACGTCTTTACCGTAAGCAGCGACAAAGCCGAAAAGATCAGGAAGTGGATCGGGCATGAGGAGGTACATTATATCCCTAATGGTATTGATACCGGCGAATGGCAGCCCACTTCAGGTGAGTTTGAATTTGCCAGAGAATGGAAGAAAGAGCGTGGCGAGGGGCAATTGACCCTAGGGATTTTTGGTCAGCTCAAAGCTAAAAAAGGCCTTGATTTCTTTCTGGAAGCCCTGAAAAGAACGAGCCTGGTTGAGAAGGCCCACTTGCTGCTTGTTGGTGATGTGGAGGAACATTTGGAGGAGGATTTAGGACAGATGAACTGTTCTTACACCATACTTCCCTTTCACGACCGCTACGAGCTGATGAAATATTACCTTTGCTGTGATGCCCTGGTTATTCCTTCGTTTTACGATGGTATGCCCAATGTTTTGCTTGAGGCCGGGGCTTTAGGCATTCCGGTTGTTGCCTCGGCAGTGGATGGTATGGCAGACGTTATTGAGCATGAGGAAGACGGACTTTTGTTTGAACCTGCCAATGAAGACAGTTGCAGGAAGGCTTTGTACTCATTCTTCTCCATGCCGGCAGAAGAGCGGCAGGCACTTGGGCAGCAGTTAAAAGTTAAAATAGAAACCCATTATACCCAAACCTATGAAACAAATGCTTACAAAAACCATCTCACTTAAGTTTAGTTTTATCATCACGTTACTGGCACTTTGGAGTTGCTCAGGTGGTGGCTCTACCCATGAAAATGAACAGGTTTCCGAAATACCTGCAGAGCAATCGACGGCTGCGGTCACTAAGAGTTACTACATTACTAACAGCGAAAATGTATCGATGGCAGAGATTACCGGGAGTGGGGGTGAGCTGACCATAAACATGCAAACCGGGACACTTTTCGGTGTTATGAAAAGTGAAGACAAAAGGAAGTACTACGATCAGAACGATCAATTCAGGTATGCTGTGAAGTTTAAGGATGATGCCTTTAAGCTTAGAAATGCAAATGAGGAACTGATCTGGAAAGTGAAGATCAAAGATGGTAAAATTAAGATAGCCAATAATGAGGAGATGACCGCTGCCTATGAAATTCATCGTTATGATGATGGCAGGATCAAACTGAAACAGAACGATAATGAGATCAGTTCGATTCGCTACGAGCAGGGGTCGCCGCGGGTGGAAGTGCAGGGCAAATACTTCCTTCGTAATTTCGAAGATTCCTATGCTCCCGGTGTATTGCTGATACCGGAAATAAGTGAGGTGGAGAAATTCATCATTTGTGCTGAATTGGCTGTTCAGGGCAAATGATTATCTTCTATGGTTTCGGGGGTGGTTTTGGACACCTGTCGCGGATAAAGACCTTCATTGACAATTTTGGCATTGAAAGGCCGTACAAAGTCCTGACTAACAATCGCAGTGCATTCCAACTGTTTGAGGAAAAACATATTGCTTTTTTACCTGCTGATCATGATTTTGAGGCCGGATCGTTAAGGAAGTGGCTTACAGGTGTGATCAGGGAGTATTCCCCCGGTGAATTTTATATTGATACCTTTCCATGTGGTCTTTTAGGGGAGCTTTCTGACGATCTTTTTGCGGGCATAACTGTCAATTATTTATGCAGAAGGCTCCGGTGGCACAAATACCAGCCGCTGATCAGCCAGCACCCGCCGCATATTGACTGTGCATATGTTTTTGAGCCATTAGAACCTGAACATGATAACTATGTGAAAAATGCAGTATCGGTGAAGCGGGTTGAAATGATTTTTCCTGCACCCAACATTAAGCCGGAAGCCTTGGGTCATTTGAGTCAGCCGGTATGGCTGGTGGTCCATACCACACATCAGGATGAAATTGAGGTATTGACAGACCATGCCATTGACCTGGCAAAAATGGAAGGTACCCAGCCCCAGGTGGTGGTACTCTGCGATCAGCATGCTAATGTTCCTGAGGGGGTAAAGCTGTTGCATGGTGAAAAACCGATAGACTGGTACCCACATGTGGAGAAGATATTTACAGCGGCGGGGTTTAATACCTGGTACCAGCTCAAACCGTGGAGAAACCGGCATGTAGCCATACCCTTTCCAAGAAAATTTGACGATCAGTTTTGGAGGGCGGGAAGTAAGTGAT
>NZ_SMLW01000583.1 GCF_009711405.1 Fulvivirga kasyanovii
CTGACAGGGCTCGAAGCCCTGTCAGAGGTTTTTATAGGTAGCAAAAGAGGTGGAAAAAATGAAATTAATTTTATTATCTCTGTCTTTTATCATTACTAACTCCTCTTCTTTCTGTCCTTGAATACATATCTTTAAGTGTACAACCTGAATTATACCCTCCAGATATGCTTAAAAGTCTTTCAGAATTAATCAAAGAGAATATAGTGGATTACGAATTAAGAATTAATTCAGAATTTGGCCTTAACGGTATTCCGTCTGGCTTTGTGCATCTTGACAATGTCCTGTGCGGTTGGCAAAAGTCAGAATTGATAACAATAGCAGGAATGACCAGTGTAGGAAAAACATCATTGATGCTCTCTGCTGTACGTAATGCGAGTGTGGAATTTGGCATACCTACAGCCATCTTTTCATATGAGAACAGTTCAAATAAGATAGTTGATCGTTTGTTTGCAATGGAAGCTGAGATAGAGATGATGCGATTAAACAAGGGAAAATTAGCCGCTTATGAGTGGGAGCAATTGATTCATAAAACTCGAGAGCTAAACCATGCCCCTATCTTTATAGATGATAATTGCAGCCTTACTCTTGAGCAGCTTTTGGAGTCAGCTGAAGAAATCGTAAAGAATAATAATATAGAAGCACTTTTTATCGATGATATTCATCACATAAGGGTGACGAAAACTAACCGAGAGCAGGAAATATCTTATATAGTACGAGAATTGAAAAGACTGGCACGTCTACTAAATATACCTATAATTGCACTGTCAAGAATAAATAGAAGAATATTTGATGTTCTCAACAAAAGACCTTCGTTAGAACATCTAAAGGACTCAGGTGATATTGAACATCATTCTGACACGGTTTTATTGCTTAATCGACCTGAAATGCATGGTATTACCGAAGATGAAAACGGGGAGTCCACTCTAGGCATCATGGAGTTAATAATTGCCAAACATAGGCATGGAAGTCTTGAGCAAATACCTTTAAAATTCATACAAAAATTTGCCAAGATCACAGACTTGGAAGCTAATAACTTTGGTTTTAATAATGAGCCAATGTGGCCCTCAAATAGCGACTTTTCAGAGCAAGTTGACCCCGATAATGATGCCCCATTTTAAAGTAACAAAAGTGATAAAAGGAAAACATACATGTGATCAAAAACTTCTTTCATGTATCCTATTGGTTTAAAACCAAGAAAATATTCCATAATCTTACCCAATCCATTTATCGTTTTTTTGAAAAAGTATAGCTATGTTGTGCTGTCTAATGGCTAATCCTATTCGAATGACCAAACATAATTTGATCGCGCTATTTATACTAGGGATTATCTCGATCTCAGGGTGTTCAAAAAATCATTATTCTTCGAAAATAAAGGTGCCGGATTTCTATATGAATGATGTGGGTAGAATGTTGATCAATAAGAAATGGATGGAGGTGAGCATTGAGGTGATTCAGACAGACACTTTATCGAAGGACATCACCGGTCAGTTTATGAAGTCGGACCTGGATGATATTATAGTTTTCAGCGAAGATGGCACTTATGAGTTTGATGAGGGCAAAACCAAAGCAAGAAACGAAAGTAGCCAGATCTATCAGAAAGGAATTTGGCGTATTAATGAGCAAGGAGAAATATTATTTTTTGATGCTAATGGTAAAGCCACTTCATACTATATAAAGGAGATCTCTTCCGATAAAATTATTCTGACGCTGCCTGTTAAGAATAGGAATTATTATTACTTGATGACCTACAAAGTTATATAATGAAGCGTTATTTAATATCTGCCATTCTTTGTCTTAGCTGTTTTCATTTAGCCTTGGGTCAGGCAGGTTTTTCAAAGAATGTGGATAGCCTTTTATACCAGTACATTTCATCGCACGATATACCCAGTGTTGCCGTGGGGGTTGTATATCGCGACTCTGTTATTTACGCAAAAAATATTGTTTTGGGAGATCAGGTGTCCGGACTGGTTGATGAAGAGAGGGCCTGTATTTATAATATTGCTTCGGTAGCTAAGCCGTTCACTTCACTGGCGGCTATGATGCTGGTTCAAGAGGGTAAAATCCGTTTGAAGGATCCCGTAGCGCATCATCTCCCCTATTTCCAGGTTGATTCTAAATTTAGCAGTGAGATCACCATAGACCAATTGCTTATCCATACCTCCGGCTTACCAAGTGTTAGCAGCCCGGACGTGTATGAATATTTAAACCCCGACCTATCAGAAAATGCACTTGAAAATCACATTAAGTCACTGGCTAATTTGAAACTTGAATTTAAACCAGGGAAGAAATACGGATATAGTAATGTCGGCTATGAGGTTTTGGGCGATGTAATAGCTAAGGCAAGCGGCATGGCTTTCGAAGAGTTTATGAAAACACGGATATTTCAGCCATTAAAGATGAACAAAACGTCCTATTTTGTTTCCGACTTCAATGAAAATGAGATTGCCCAGCCGCATCAGGGTCACCCTTCACACAGGACTGCAAACTTCCCTTACGACCTTAGGTTTACTCCTAGCGGAAATCTATTCACCTCTATTCAAGACATTAGCCATTGGATGATATTTGGTTTGAACAGAGGAAGGTATAAACGGTATAGTCCACTTTCTGATGAAAATTATACGCTTTTCTGTGAACCGGGTATAGATGCCAAAGAAGATGGTTTTAAATCGTTGGGTTGGTTTGTTAAAGAAACTGCTGCCGGAAAAATCTGTTTTCATGATGGATTGGACTTAGGGTTTTCTTCGCTGGTGGTACTTATGGTAGAGCATCAAATAGGCATTGCCGTACTGGCAAACCATCAGGAGGCAGATTGCAACGAAATACTGAATCTTGTAGCCAAGGCGATTAGGTACTGATCCGGTTTCTTAAAGATTTAAAAATACAGTAGATTTATATACAGACATGCCTGACATGTTTGGAGCTAAATAGAAAGCATAAATGACCCAAGACCTCTACCAAAAAGCCATAAAGTTTGCCGGTGAAAAACACCATAATCAAAAAGTACCCGGTACCAATGCCAATTATTTGCTACACATATCTAATGTGGCCATGGAAATAATGATGGCCTACCAGGCAAAGAGCAATTTTGATATAGACTTTGCGGTACAGGTTGCCTTGCTTCACGATACCCTGGAAGATACAGATACGACCTTCGATGAATTGAAAGGTGAGTTCGGGGAAAGGGTTGCCCTTGGCGTTAAAGCGTTGACTAAAGACGGCAACCTTTCCACCAAGAAAGAAAAAATGATGGATAGCCTTAACCGCATCAATGAGTTAGACAAAGAAGTAGGCATGGTCAAGTTGGCCGATAGAATTACTAACCTACAGTCCCCTCCAAGCCACTGGAGTAATGACAAAATTTCCAGTTACCTAGAAGAAGCGAGAATGCTTGATGAGAAGCTTGCGGGCAAGAATTATTATTTGAATATAAGGTTGAAGCGGAAAATTGGAGAATATGAAAAGTATACACAGGCTGGTTACAATACATAATAGCTGGCTATAAAGCTTAAGTATCTGATAATCTAGTATTTGTATTATCAACAAATTTGAAGCCGTAAATGTCGGGGCTGTTTTTGAATATGCTGAGAAGAATAAGACTAAGTGAGTTTGGTGATACAGTTCTGTTTATCTCGTTAGGAGTGTTGTTATTCTTTTACACAAGAAATCCGGAGATAGTTGACCATTATAATACCATTGAAATAAATGGCGTGCTGGCCGGATCGCCTGAATCGGGTGTCCATGGAGAGAGTGACAATTACATTGGGTTTACATTAAAAGGGTCTGGTGATTTCTATGAGTTTACGGACTGTTCATATAATAATATTCTCGCTGAGCAAATAGGCTTGTTGGAAGACGGTGATTCAGTGAAAATACGAATTGCTGAAAACGCGACTTCGAAGTCTTACCCCTTGAGTGGGAAAAATTATGAAACATTTAGGATAGTTGAAGCATACTCCCAAAGGCACGGATACTACATGAATACATATGAGTATAACAGATGTTTAACTTATTTTTCAAACAAAGTATATCCAATTATTAGTGCCATACTGGTAGTTATTGGATTGGTTCAAGGGGTAAAAGGGCTTTATGATAGGAGCAATATATCAAACACCAAGTATCTTGGTTTGGAGGATGCACAATTGCAGGTAGAAAAATTTATCAAACTGCATCCTGATCGGGTAGCTTACTTATTGAAAAAATTACCCGTATTGATACTACTTTTGGTAATTGGTTTGGTCCTTATATTTGGTGATGCCACAATAATGGGCTTGGTCCTCATATTTGTGAGCTTCTACCTGTTTTTTCATTTCGTGCGTGTAGGGGGAAAGGTCTACTATATTCTTGATGAGGAGGGTATACATTTTAAAACTGTAACCCCATGGTTGCTATCCGAAGTGAAGTCCGTAAAATATGCGGAGATAGAGGAGGTAAAATGGACACGATCTATTTTTGAAGAAATGTATCATATTGGCACCGTTCAGGTATATTCAGGGAAGGAGGATGATGGCGAAAAAATCTATGATAAAATCATCGGCATCAGGGAGTTTAGAGAGATAGAGGAGTATATAAAAGGGATGATGAATGAAGGACAGAAGAGCAATGTTAAATCATGAAACAAATCACAAATTCACAGAAATTTACAATATACCTAAACACAGCCCCTTTCATGCTTGGTGAGATATTCTGTATTGGAGGTGTTTTAATTCCTACTATTGCCTTCCCCGGTATTGAAGCTTTTTTTGGTTTGGTAGTCCTTTCTGTTGGAGCATTTATTGTATATCACAAATATCAAACTGTTAAAAGAGGTTCTTATGTTTTAACGTATGGTGTAAAGTCAGAAGCTATAGTAACCGATATAACTAATACGAATTGGAGGCATAACAATAGAAGGGTAAAAGAGTATAATTTTCAATTCGAGGCCAACGGAAGGAAGTTTAATCATGAATATCGATCGGCTTTCAAGCGACATCTAAGAGTAGGCAGCAAGCTGACCATATTTTATATCGAGGAAAACCCAAAGCTAGCCTTCATACCGAAGTTATATAATTTGGAGTTGTAGTGTGACTGGTTTCTCCATTTTAATTCAACTCCCTAAAAAAATCCTCAACCTTCACATCTAAGGAATTCAAAATTCGAACCAGCGTTTTTAACGTCAGGTTGACATCGCCGTTCTCGATATTCCAATAATGGGATCTGCTAAACTCATTTTGAATAGCAAACTTTTCATAGTTTTTAATGCCTTTCGCTTCTCGAATAGACCTAAGTTTCTTGCCTATTCGCTTTTGAAGCTCGATGATATCATTTGGGTGGTCTGTTCCTGCCATAATATCTCAAAGGTCGCCTCGGCACATTTTTAAAAGTACTCTTTAAAAAGAGTGTATTTATTCTTATACTTGTGAATGACCATAAACCATTCCTCCATAAACCACGCCCCTTTGGAAGTATTTCAAGAATCCATCGAGATACCACGCTTCAAGACTAACCTGCGCAGTGTGCTCTTTGAGTACTTAAGTGCAAAGCATTACGATCTTATCCCTGATTTTGAACGCTTTATGCAAGACATGAATGCGTTGTTTGATTTGCTCGATGCTCTTGAGCATGAGAAGGAAGCTGACAGTGTATGACCTTCTTGTTAAATAGTGCTGCGCTTACCCCCTTAAATATATTTTTTATACAGACTTGTCTAATCAATATTAATCCTTTATGTTTGGTGAATCAAACCAGCAGATAAATGAAAGTCAGGGATAAACTGATATACACGGCTGCCAGGCTATTTCATCAACAAGGATATAACTCTACAGGAATAAACCAGATTATTGATGAAGCCGGAATAGCCAAAGGAAGTTTTTACTACAACTTTAAATCGAAGGAAGAGCTATGCATAGCTTATTTGGAGTTTCGCCATGAGCATTGGTTTACAAAGCTTAAGCAATACGTAAAGAAGCATGTCAACGACACTAGTGAGGTCTTATGCGCATTCGACTTCCTGATATTTATGAATGAACTCGAAAATTTCAGGGGCTGTAGTTTTCTCAACATACTTTCTGAGTTGAACGAGGGCGATGAAAAAATTCTGCAGGTCATTCAAAGCCATAAGAATGACCTAAGAACCTACTTCAACGATCGTATAAATGATGCCACTGTAGGCGATCATGTGTATCTGCTATTTGAAAGCGCTTTGATAGAAAGTCAATTATTCAAAGACCAATGGCCAATTATTAAATCAAAAAATATAGTTCAATCCTTAATTAACTAAAGCTATGGAAGTGAAAAAACCGTTGCCGCCATTCACACACGAAACAGCAACATTAAAAGTGCAAATGGCAGAAGATGCGTGGAACTCCAGAAACCCGGAGAAGGTTTCTCTCGCCTACTCTGTTGATACTGAGTGGAGAAACAGAGACAAATTTATCAAAGGCAGAGAGGGCGTAGTTCAGTTCTTATCTGATAAGTGGAGCAAAGAGCTTGACTACAAACTGAAGAAAGAACTTTGGGCATTTACTGACAACAAAATAGCTGTGCGGTTCGAATACGAATATCACGATACAAACGGGCAATGGTACAGAGCCTATGGAAATGAGAACTGGGAATTTGATGAGTATGGATTTATGAAAAAGAGGTATGCCAGTATCAACGACTTGCCGATTGATGAAAAAGACAGAAGGGTGAAGTAAAGTCACCCTTTTATGGTTGTGTATCAAAAACCCATAGAATAGCTTACTCTATGTCAGATTCTGACTCGAGGTATATCTTTTTAAGCTGCTCTACGGTTTGGTCATCAGGATTTTGCCACATACCGCGCTGTATAGCCTCTAACATACGCTCAGACATATCTTTCAGCGCCCACTTATTGTTTTTTCGAATAAATTCCTGATTCTGTTCGTCAAAAAGATACGCTTCAGTAATGCCCTGGTACATGAAGTCTTCGATCAGGTTGGTGGTGGCATCATAGGCAAACAGGTAATCCATAGTGGCAGCCATTTCAAAAGCTCCTTTGTATCCATGGTCCTGCATGCCCTTGATCCATTTGGGGTTGATGGCTCTGGAACGGTATACTTTAAGGAGTTCTTCTTTTAGTGTTTTTACCCTTGGGTTTTCAGGTCTTGAATGGTCACCAAAGTAAATTTCAGGTTGGCTGCCTTTCTGACTTTGTACTGCTGCTGCCATACCTCCCTGAAACTGGTAATAATCGTCAGAGTCCAGAATGTCATGTTCGCGGTTGTCCTGATTTTGCATCACTACCTCTATAGTAGCCAGTCGGGATTCAAACACAGCGTGAGCTGATCGGCCTTCATTCTTTTTGCCATAGTAAGCATAGCCGCTCCAGTTCATATACACCCTGGCCAGGTCCTCGGTGGTAGACCAGTTTTGCTCATCGATCACACCTTGAAGGCCTGCTCCATAGGCACCTGGCTTGGAGCCAAACACGCGATACAAAGAACGTTCTTCAGCCTGCGCCTCTGGCAGGCCTTTGCTTATCCAGTCTTGTTTTTCTTTTTTATACCGTGCCCGTATCGGGTTTTCGCTATCCGGTTCGTCGAGATGAGCCACTTTATCTATGGCTGCATTAAAGAGGGCTATGGTATCGGGAAATGCATCTCTGAAAAAACCGGAGATCCGTAATACCACATCTACCCGTGGCCTTTTCAGTTCCAGTAGAGAAAGCACCTTAAAATCTTTTACCCGCCTGTTGGCCCCTTCCCAAATGGGCGCAACCCCTATTAATGCGAGGGCCTGCGCAATGTCGTCCCCTCCGGTGCGCATAGTAGCGGTACCCCAGACGGAAACCCCAATGGACGTTGGAAATTCACCGTTTTCCTGCAAGTACCGGTCGATCAGGTTTTGTGCACTTTTTTTGCCCAGTTCATAAGCCGATGGAGAAGGAATGGTACGTACATCTACAGAGTAGAAATTTCTGCCAGTGGGTAGTACATCCAGTCTCCCTCGCGTGGGAGCTCCTGAACCACCCGCAGGAACATACCTGCCGTTCAAACCTGTAAGTAAGTTGTCAAGTTCTTCCGTAGTACGGTGTACCTTGGGTAGCGTTACATTTTCAAGGTAACTTTTAACCTCCATGGTTTTCGGTAGCGAAGCTGGTTTTATCTCCCACTCTCCCACCAGTAATTTTTTTGCCAGTGTCTCCAGCCTTTCAACCGCTTTGCCCAATGTACGACAGTGTACACCTTCAATGTCTTTTCCATACGTATCTTCGTATGAACAATTGAGGGGATCAAAGTCGAGTTGCAGATCTTGAGCAAGTGCTTGTGTGAATCCCGAAAGGCCGGACGAGGGTATGCGATGCAGTGCAACCATCAGGTCTGTCAGTTTTTCCTTTTGAGGCACCTGTCCCAGTATATGCAGTCCGCCTCTGATCTGTGCTTCTTTTAGTTCGCACAAATAGCCGTCAATGGCTTCAAGCAATTCATCTATGTCATCTGCACTGCTGTTCAGGTCAGTTTTGAGCGAAGTAGACTTTACCAGTTTTTCGATGTTGTTTTTTATAAAGCTCGCTCTTTTGGGGTCAAGCAAGGCAGCTTCGTAGTACTCATCTATCAGCTGTTCCAGTTTGAGTAGGTCGCCGTAAGCATCTGCCCGGGTCAGTGGAGGGATAAGGTGATCTATAATGATCGCCTGATTTCTTCTTTTGGCCTGAGTCCCTTCACCGGGATCGTTGATAATGAACGGATAGAAATGCGGAATGGCACCTAAAATGCCAGCAGGAAAACAGCTTTCCGGGCTGAGTGCCACGCTTTTCCCCGGAAGCCATTCGAGGTTGCCGTGTTTTCCAATATGAATTAGGGCATCGGCCTTAAACTCATGCTGCACCCAAAAGTAATAAGCCAGGTAATCGTAAGGTGGCGCAAGGTCAGGTGAATGATAGGTTGCTTGTATGTCAATATTGTATCCTCTGCCGGGCTGGATGCTTACAAATAAATTGCCCAGACAAAACCCCGGCAGGGTAAACTTTCCAGTTTTATAGTTGGGCGAGTCGTAAGGGTGGCCCCATTGCGTCTCTATTTTTTCTCTTAGTGCTTCTGAAACCTTATTATAGTAACTGAAAAATGTGTGCTCATCAATCCATACTTCTGCGTCTTTTAGTAAATGAGAATCAGGTTCGTTGGTGATATAGCGTGTTAGCAGCTCTATCAGTTCTCCATCAGTTTTCGGAATATCATCGCCCGTATCATATCCGGCTTTTTGTAATGCCTTTATGATCTGCACAGTACTTGCAGGCGTGTCCAGTCCAACACCATTGGCTAGCCGACTGTTTTTATTGGGGTAATTGGGCATGATAAGCGCAACCCTTTTCTCACGGTTTTCCTTTCTCTGCAGACTGATCCACTTGGCGGCAAACCGAGCTACAAATTCGCAACCCTGGTCATGAGGTACGTAGGTGATTATATCAGAGTCCGTCACTTTGTCTTTTCCCGTGGACTCTTTAAATGAAATGGCCGTGGTAATGATCTTGCCATCAACCTCGGGCAGGGCAATGTTCATGGCTACATCAGTGGGAGGCAGCCCAAATTGACCTTCTTCCCAACTTTGCCTGTTACATGAGGCGAATATGGCCTGTATCACCGGCTTCTTTAGCTGATCGAAAAATCCATTCGCATGATCACCAAAGTTATTGAAGGCAAATCCCGTGGTATTGATGATCACCTCAGGTTCATAGTTGACACGAGTAAGCAGTTGATGGATTTCCCGACCGATGTTTTCATCTCGAAAGCTTAATGCCATAAGTACCACAGGCTCTACACCGTGATTTTCCAGTTGCTCGGAAAGTGCATGAAGCGGTTGCAAATTATTGGCCAGAAAGTGAGCCCTGTAACTTAAAATAAGTACCTGACGCTGGTTCGAATCAGGCTGAAAATCTTTGAGTATGCCTCTTTTGTGGTGGTAAAGAAACATGGAAGGCACCTCCGATATGCCGGCAAGCGGTAGTTTGAATGAAAAGAACTCATTAAGGAGCAGCTTTAGGCCTTCTGTCAAATTGTGTACCCCACCTGCCACGCAA
The DNA here is from genome assembly GCF_009711405.1 of Fulvivirga kasyanovii. Classification (GTDB taxonomy): domain Bacteria; phylum Bacteroidota; class Bacteroidia; order Cytophagales; family Cyclobacteriaceae; genus Fulvivirga; species Fulvivirga kasyanovii. The sequence goes on from NZ_SMLW01000583.1 coordinate 10,016, forward strand.
TACTGCCAGTACCTATTGACCAGCGCCAGTGGCACGTTCGAAAGCTCCATAAGTTCCATGTCGGGCTGGTCGTACCCTGGAATAAATATGACCTTTATTCCTCTCTCTTCGGCAATTTCTACAAAAGCTTCGCAGAGATAGGAAAAGTATGATTTACCCCCCAGCAACCTAAGCACAATTACTTTAGCCTCTGAAGCCACTTCATCGATATACGTATCGATGGTTAGCTCCTGCTTAAAGTAAGTTAGGTTGGCAAGCCTGAAGGAGGGTAGATTTTCATATTGATCACCTAATTGCCTGTAGGCATCATTTGCAGTCTTGATCTCTGTATCGCTTGCTGAAAGAAATAAGATATCACCCGGCTGTTGTTCCACATAAAAGACTCCCTCATCGTTAGGGTTCCATCCTCCGGGTATTGTTGCAATCAGATGCATAAGGCTAAATTTTTATAGTAATGAACTTTCTACTTGAGGCTCCAGAGCTTGTGCGTCCAGACATCTGCCGATTACAACAAGTCGGGTTTTTCTTTCTTCGTCGTGTTTCCAGTTTCGGTCAAAATAATAGTCGAAGCGACTTCCAACTCCCTGTAATACCATACGCATCGGCTTATCAGGAATATTTACAAACCCCTTAATACGGTAGATCTCGTTGTCTTTTACCCACTGGTTTAGGGTTTTCACCAATTGCTTGATGTCCTGAGTCTCCGGGTATTCGATGATTAGGGTGTTGATATCATCATCGTGGTCATGATCATGCCCATGTTCGTGATGGTGCTCATGTATAGAGTGCCTGTTATCCAAATCATCTTCAGCAGAAGCTTCAATCCCAAGAAGTAATCCGTTATCAATTTCACCATTGGTCACCGGAATGATCTTCGTATTGGTCCGTGCTTTTTCTTTGATCACCCCCTCTATCTCTTGCAATTCCTCATCATCTATCAGATCAGTTTTGCTGATCAATACGAGGTCTGCGCAGGTTAACTGATCTAAAAACAACTCTTCGATAGACGTTTCATGGTCTAAAGAGTCATCTGCCAGGCGCTGTTTCTGTACCTTTTCCCTGTCACAAATTTCTCCAGTGGCTAAACCTACGGCATCCACAACGGTGATCACGGCGTCAATAGTTATGTGAGGCTTGAGATCGGGCCAGCTCACCGCTCTTACTAAGGGCTTGGGCATGGCGAGTCCTGAGGTTTCAATCACTATATGGTCGATGTCGTCCTTGCGTTCGATCAGCTCAAGCATCGAAGGGAGAAACTCTTCCTGCACGGTGCAGCAAATACACCCGTTAGCCAGCTCAATCATATTGCACTCTTCATCGCCACAGCCAGACTTTATCAACTCTCCGTCTACACCCACTTCTCCAAATTCATTGACCAAAACAGCGATACGCTTGTCGTTTGCATTTTTTAGCATGTTGTGAACGAGTGTGGTTTTTCCTACACCGAGAAATCCGGTGATGATGGTAATAGGTATTTTCTTCATGGGTTACTTATTTAACTTCTGTTGTTGATTTTTTGCGTTTGTATAAAAACAGATTCCATTTTTCTTCCGCCACACCGTGCTTGTCCATTTCGCTGCGAGCCATGGTGAAAAACAGATCGGATAATCGGTTGATATATCCTGACACGTAATCTTCCACACACTCGGGGTCTTCATGAATGAGGGATACCAGCCTACGCTCTCCACGCCTGATCTGCGTGCGCACTACATGGCAAAGCGCAGAAATTTCATTTCCTCCAGGTAGCAGGAAATAGTCTGACGGGCTGGACATATTATTTTCCATTTCATCGATCCAGGCTTCGCAAAATTCGGCGCCATCCGCGGGTCTTGCGTTTTTGTTTTCCTTTGTGGAGATAGATGGCCTGGCCAGGTGAGACATCATGTCCATCAAATCTTTTTGAATTTTATGTAGGCTGGGTTGCCAATCGTGGTCATCTCCCAGCTTTGCACTGAGTAGTCCAATAGTGGAGTTGGCTTCATCCAGTGCGCCCAGGCATTCTATTCTGGGAGAATCTTTAAATTCTCTTTTCCCTCCAAATACGCCTGTCTGGCCTTTGTCTCCTTTACGAGTGTATATTTTCATGTTTGTATAGTGGTTATGGTTAAGTTTAATAATTGATTGACATGTTGAACTGAGCCTAAGTAGAAATGTACATAGGATGCCAGTACACCTTTGTGTCGATAAATTTTAGTATTTACCGGAAGGTCTCTGGCACTGAGGAGGCCGCCTGTAAAAGCAGTGTCCTGATCATTAAAAATGGTGGAATAGTGAAATTCGTGTCCTTTTAAACAGCCATGCTCAAGGGGCAGTTTTCTGTAACCCAGACTCAGCTTTGAATGCTCCATCGACGTGTTGAAATCAAATACTCCTGACATGGAAAAGGTGAGCCCCTCTCCATTTATGATTGATTGACCCAGATACATTAATCCACCGCATTCGGCAATGATGCGGCCATGGTTAGTCGCATAGTTTTTGATACTTTCCAGCATTTTGGTGTTGGCAGAAAGTTGCTCCAGATAGCACTCAGGGTAGCCTCCTGGTAGATAGATGAGATCAGCTTCCGGCAAGGCATCGTCGTGTAATGGACTGAAAAATTTCACCTCTCCCATGGCTTCGAGAGTTTCCAGATTCTGTTGGTAAGTAAAATTAAATGCTTCATCTTGGGCGATTGCTATTTTTAAGCTTGGCCAGGATGCTTCCGTTGGAGGGTTTACAACTTCCTGAGATGGTCTGTTGGTAAGTTTTAATAGCAGATCTATATCAACCGTTTTTTCAAGCTGCCTGGCAATCAACTCTATAGTGGGTTCGTATGTGGAGAGGTTTGCAATAGAAAGGCCCAGGTGTCTGGAGGGTATTTCGATTTTATCTATCCACGGCAAATAACCCAAAGCGGTAACCCCGACATCATCGCAGGCATCTTTTAAAAACTGATAATGACTTTCGGTATTTACCTGATTGAAGATTACTCCGGCAATTTCCACCTCGCTGTCAAAGTTTTGAAAACCATAGAGTAAGGGAGCCACTGAATAGGCCACGGCTTTGGCGTTGACAATCAGCACCACAGGGAGTTGCAGTTTTTTGGCAATTTCGGCGGTGCTTCCAGCGGCTTTACGTGCGCCGTCAAATAGTCCCATCACACCTTCAATACAGGCCACATCTGCGGATTGAATGTGTCTGCTATAACATGACTCCAGCTCACCGTCATCCATCATATACAGATCAAGGTTTCGGCTTAAGTGCTTAGCGGCCAACTGATGAAATTTGGGATCTATATAATCAGGTCCACACTTGAACGGATGTATCCGCTGCCCTCGATTATAAAGTGCCCGCAACAAGCCCAGTGTTAATGTGGTTTTTCCAGCGTTGCTGGTTGGCGCTGCTATGACAAACTGAGGTTTATTCATAGCCCCTGAGTTATTTTAACTACATGTGGAGCAGAGCTTTTTCTCTTCCAGTTGTGCGTTTCCAGCATAGGACGGTTATCATAGTCATCTGCGGGTTTGCCTATGCAGAAATATCCAAGTGGTTTTACGCTTTCAGGTAAATTTAAGAGTTCTTTAAACGCTATATAGTCTAATATGGAGACCCACCCCATGGAGTACCCTTGCTCCGTGAGGGAAAGCCAGATGTTTTGTATGGCACAGGCCGTGCTCCAGGCAAGTGTTTCTTTAGTGCCAATGGTGCCGATAACATATTCATCGAGCACGGATTCGTCAGTCGCTATCACTAACCCGATCGGGGCTGAAGTAATGGCCTCCAACTTTAGAGACTGGTGTTTGTCCAGTTGATCAGGATTGGAAATTTGCTCTTCGGCTTTTTCCCGGGAGGCATCAAAAAGCTTTTTTACCTGTAGTTTGAGGTCAGCGTCTTCTACGATATAATACCTGGTAGGCTCAGAGAGGCCTACCGATGGGGCAGCATGACCGGCTTGAAGTGCTTTTTGCAAAACTTCGTCCGGTACAGGGTCTGAAGTAAAGTGCCGGGTGTCCCTTCTTTTAAAAATTACATCGTACAAGTCCGTCATATCTCTAGTTTTTTATAAGTCGCATTTATGCTGTTAGCAAAATCTTTCGCCATTTGAAGTTTCACAAAACCTGATTCGGTATCGACAACCGTTACAGACTTTAAGGAGCCAAGCAGCTGTTTGTGTAGTTGTACTGCTTCTTCAAACGGAGTTGATGTTTTGCCTTTATTAATTTTTCCATCTGTTAAAATGAAAAGCTTAACAATGTCGGAGCCCTGTTGCTTTCTAATCACCTCATAAACTTTTCGAATACCCGAGGCCATATTGGTTTGCCCACCGGTTTTTAAATTTTCAAGCGACAGAAAGAGCAACTCTTTACTTTTGCCCGGAGGAAATATGAGCTGAGACTCGCCCTGTAGCAAAGCAATCAAAGCATATTTTAAAGACTGTCGGTTATGCTTTTTAGCGGTGTTCTCTATTAGCCCTTTTACATAAGCAATCATTTTATTCTTCGCCATGGAGCTGCTGGAATCTATGAGGAAAATTATAAGTGGAGCTGCATTATGGGAAGTCTTCTTTTGTTTTAACTCAAACTGATCATGCAGTAAATAATGGTTGACTGTTTGCAGCAGATCACGTGTTTGTACAAACCGATGGCTGGGTTTAAGGGTATGGTCACCAGAGGTTACATCTTTGATCTCGATCCCATGTTTGGATTTTTGACCCCCATCCGGTCGCAAGGATAAACTAGCATGGGTGACCATTGCATTGAAATGCTGTTCAGGCGATCCGTTTCCGGATGTGTTATTAGCATTCATAAGATCAGACGGGGCTTTTTTTTTACGTCATCTTGCGGTGTAGAGCCATTGTTTGGTTTGGCATTTGGTTGCTTTTGCGATCGATGCCTGAGTACGAAAGGCGCTACTTTTTGAATGTCTTCATTTTCAATAGCCGATCTGTTATGCAGTGCGGCATATGCCCGGGCGGTCTTTATAATAAGGATATCCGCTCTCATACCTTCTACCTGATGTTCAAGGGCTATTTTTGATGCTTCGGCAATGCTGATTTCCGGTATTTCAACATCACTCAGCGAAGTCCTGGCCTGAATAATACGGGACTTCAGTACCTGATCATTTTCTTTATAGCGCTCACAAAACACTTCAGGGTTTGTGTCAAATTCAACCCTGCTTTTGGTAATGGCTATTCGTATTTCTGGATCTACAGGTGTGGAGATATCCAGGCAAAGGCCAAAGCGATCTTGCAATTGAGGTCTTAAATCACCCTCTTCAGGATTCATAGTCCCTGCCAGGCAAAACGAACTTTCAAAAGTATGCGATATCCCGTCCCTTTCCAGGAAGTAGCTGCCTGTTGATGAAGCATCGAGTAATATGTCCATCAGGTAGTCATTGAGCAGGTTGATCTCATCGATATATAAAATACCGCCATGAGCCTGCGCCAGGAGACCTTTCTGTACAACCTGCTTTTTATCGTTGATCAGTTTTTCTATATCCACATGCCCGAGCACCCTGTCTTCCGTGGCGCCAATCGGGAGGTTGATGAACGGAAAGGGCTGCTCATCGTCACCCATCAGTTGGGCTAATGACCTGACCAGTGTTGTTTTACCAGTTCCTTTATCTCCATAAGCCAGCACTCCGCCTATGGTGGGGTCAATAACGCAAAGCGTGAGTGCCAGTTTGAAATCATCCTGCCCTACAATAGCCGAAAACGGAAATAATCTTTTGTTTTTCATCTGAATTAACTTGTGCAGGCTTTGAAAGCTCCCTGCGTATCTTTCGGATCTTCTTCAAGTCCCAGATGTTTATTTCTAAGTGTATTCCACATGTCCAGTTTTTCCCATTTAGGGTTTTTGTGCCTTTTAAACTTGGGGAAGAGGTCATAATATGGGTTGGGAAAGAATACAGTTATCTGGTTCTCACCTGCTCCATTGAAGCTTCTGAATCCCCAACTTGAAGGGTTGCCATCCTGGTTTAGTCGCCTGTAAAATTCTGCACGGCTACATTTGCGAAGTTTTTTCAACTCCTCTGAAGTTGGGGCTTGGCGCGTACCATTGTTTTCTCCAATACAGACATGAAAATGCCAGGGGCCAAAATCAACGGTCAGGTATCCGTCGAGTAGTGAGATTTTAGTAGGGGCATTGGGTGCACCTACCTCCCAGGCGGCACCCTGTGTCAATGTGCCAAAACGGATTTGCTGCCAGTAGTTGCTAAAGATGTCTTCTAACAGATCAAATAATATTTCTTCTTCACAGGCTACAGGAAATATTTCTTCCTGAGCGCCGTCCAGTGTGGTTATGGTTTGGGGTTTTTCTATGGTATTCATCGGTATATCTTGATTAGAAATTGTGGGTGTATTTTACCTGCATGTTGCGACCGGGCATGTTAAAGCCTCGTTTTTCGTAATAGTTTTCATCGGTGATGTTGTTGGCCAGTATCATCAGCCTGCCATTTTCATTTACCGGGAAACCAATGGAGAAATCAAGCAGCATGAAAGCCGGATACTCTATTTCAGGTCGGTTAATATAATCCGTCCAGTCTGTATCATATCGTGGACCCACATACCTGGCAGCCAGCCGGGCATCAAACTTATAGTTGGTGTATTCCAAGCCATAGGTAAGTGTCAGATCCGCTACGTTTTGCACCTTCTTGGTGGATATTTTATTTTCTTGGGTATATGCGGTATTTCGAAATTCTTCTTCCAGTTTGATATATTTTACCGCATTTATGAAAATTTTAAAGGAGTATTCGTAACCGTCCAGAGCACCTAAGTCCCACGAAATGGATGTTTCAAGACCAGACATGGTAGCAGCTTCTGCATTGATGTAGGTGGTGGTGGAGGCTATGGTGTCCCCTTCATGTGTAATCTCGATTGTATTTGGTATTACCGTTGGCCCTTGAGTAATCCGGTCCTTTACGCGTGTGCTGAAGTAAGTAACATCTGCGTTTAATCCGTTCTTTTTATTTAGGTAGCCTACACCTCCATCTATTGTGATGCCCTTTTCCGGCTCTAAATCAGGGTTGCCATAGGAAATGTTTACCTTACCTTTTACATTGGCTTCCTTACCAGGTCCACTGATGCTATAGCCTGCTACGTTGTAGGCATCCGGAGTTACAAATGCCCTGCCTGCACTTGCATGTATATCAAAGTTATTGGGGAGTTTGTATTTTAGTCCAAGGCTGGGGTTAAATACCTGGTGCGACTCTTCCGCGGCTTTGTAAGTATCTAAAAACCGGGTTTCCTTTACATCGAAGGTGATGTTGTCTACCCGGGTTCCAAGCGTGGCGAATAACTTGTCATCCAAAAGTTTCAGGTGAGCCTGAGCAAATAGGGCCGTTGAGTAAATGCCATAGTTTGGCGAATAGGGCGCTTTTTCCGAACCATCTTTTGAATTGAAACTTTCCGATGTCGTGTTAGACCGGTTATAATCAAAACCATAAGTTAATATGTGTTTACCAATGTTATAGCTGTCCTGCAATTGAAAGCCGACCCATTTATTGGTTCTCTTTGAAGTGACGTAGTCTGAAACGACTCCTGCGCTTACTGACCTGAAATCAGAATATTCCAAACTATTATAAGCCCTTAAAGATACCTGGTGATTGCTATTTATCTTTCCCTCAACTTTCAGGTCTGCACCGTAACGGTAGGGGTTTTTCAGGCTTTGGCTGGTATTGCCGTAAAAGTAATCCCCCGGGGTTTGCACGTTACTTGCGGAAAAGAATGTACCACTTACGGAAGCTCTCCAGTTTCTGTGAAATTGATACCCGAAGCGAATACCACCACTTTGGTATTGATAGGTAGCGTATTCCCGCTCTTCACCATCACCATAAACGTCATTGGCCACGGTGGTGGAATCTATTTCATAATCGGTACTATAGTATGTTCTGGTAGCTTCGTCCCAGCCAAATTTATCCCTGAAGAGGTTATCATGTCCGTGGCGGTAGTCTTTATCTTGTTGAAGATGCTTCAGGTTCACATCAAAGTCCAGTTGCTCACTTAGGTTTCCTCCAACATTTAAGCCCAGTTCAAAAGTGTTGTAACTGCCAAAGCTGGCGTAGAGCGATTTTTTGATTTCACCTACTGATTTTTTGGTAACAATATTCACCACACCTCCCATGGCTTGAGAGCCGTACAATGAAGAAGCTGCACCTTTGATAACCTCAATACTTTCAATATTATCGAGGTCAATAGTGGCCAGATTGGTGGCACCGGCAGGGCGGCCGTCGATTAGCAATAAGCTGCGTTGGTTCAGGCCTGAAAACTGTGGGCGATAACCCCTTATGCCTATACCTGAGAGCAGGCCCGGGTATTGGATCACGTCTACGCCAGCTTTCTTTTTAAGTACGTCGACAACATCTTTTGAGCCGGATTGCTGAATTTCAGTGTCAGTAATGACCTGTACCTGTTGAGGCAGATCTTCTTCTTTGGCCTTCACGCGTGAGGCGGAAATTACAATTTCCTCTAATTCTCGTGAGAAAGCTGCTGTAGTTGTGTCAGATTGAGCATGGCCCCTCATGGTGCAGAGGGATAATAGGAAGCACAGGCATCCTAAGAATGTGTTTTTCATTTTACAATGGTTTAAATAATTACTAAACCATAGCAAAAGGAAGAATAGCGATGTGAGGAAGTACCTAAAATAAATTAGAACCGACCCATGAGCCTTTCGTCCGAAAGCTATGAATATTATACTTTAGGCAGGTCTTCTGGCTCGTCCCGGCATTTGTTGCCTTCCCATCCCAACATTTTAGGACAGTGGCTTGGTTAACAAATGCCATGATTCTAATAGAAACAGGACACACAGCTACGGAGATAGCTCCTGATTTTAACAGGATTCCCTTTTAATTCCGAAAACTAATCCGGAAACCAAAAGCGTAACAAATGTATAAAAATTACTTACAATGATGATCTATTCATCTTAATTATGACAAGCTGTTTTTACTTTGTCAAATACTGCTAACAGCCACCATGTCAGGCTCATTAATTTCCAAATAAATTCTGCAAAAGTGACTCCAAAACAGTTTTTCATTGCTGTTGTCAAATACCAAAAGCTGGGTTTCTCCATCCTTACTCTTAAACCGGACACCATACTGGTTTTGGTCCATAGACCTAAAGGCTTCTGCTGTGCCTATTCTACGTTTTTTGTAAGGGAGTCCGTCATCTTTAGAGGGTATACCTATGGCCAATTGGATCTGCCATTGAGCAGCCTTAGCGGTAAACCATTTGTGATCATAGCTTAGTTGTATGGTTGAAGGTATACTAACGGTCTTTGGCGAAACCTGTGGTACAACCAGCTCAACATCATCCCTGTATTTTTGGAAAATATCTTTGAGCATTGGGTAGAGGTTTTGCTCCCATGGATCAGCCTGTGCCATGGATACCGGACCCAACCCGGGGTCATTTACCTCTTCAAAAAACTTGGCCTCGGGAGGTGCAAGCGGGTTGTCTGATGCCACCTGCGACATACCGGGAGCATACAGGATGTTTTTGTTCACCGGTTTGCCCAGTTTAATATGTTGCTCCACCAGTTCTATACCCTTCTCCACTGTCAGGTTTTTATACCAGGTGTTTTCGGGCATTACTATCAGTGTCGGCGCATCTTCACACCGGCCATTGCACATAGTTTTTACAGTGTGGACTTGATTATAAAGCCCCTCGGACTTCATGTAGGCCCTGATTTCCGAAGTGATTTCCTCTGCCCCTTTTCTTTTGCACGATCCGCCGTTGCAAAATAATATGCAGTGAGAAGTTTTTCCCAGGTCTTTTCCCATATCGCTAGTTTTGATGTTGTGTTATCGATCTTAGTTCTGTTTTCAGCTCTTGTATGGAGTTAAGTTCCACTTCGCTGTTATTGGCTTTGATTAGCCAGTTATTGTCCGAATGCTGGCCTATATGAATTTGAATATCACAGTAGCCGTTGTCCAGTATTTCAAACCCCTCTTTTTCCAGTGCTTTTCTGGTCCAAATGGCGCTGGTTCCCATGCCATGCAAACTCACTTGCTTGTTGAGTCCGTATTTGATTTTAAAGTTTCCGGTCTGGTTGTCGAAAACTACATTTTCACCTTTAAAGGTTTTCTCCATCATGCCTGCCAGCACTAGGTCTTCGGCTGATCCGGCGATTACGTTTCGGTCTTCTGTAATGAGCCAGACAAAGTCAGCCAGTTGAATAGCCATTTCCAGTTCATGGGTGGATAGCAGAATGGCTTTGTCCGTTTCTTTAGCCAGAGTTTTTAATAGTGTGAGCAGGTTTACGCGGTTATTCACATCCAAGTGTGCCGTTGGCTCATCTAATACAAGCAATGGCGTATCTTGTGCCAGTGCTTTGGCGATCATGACGCGTTGTCGCTCTCCATCACTCAACTCACCAATGAACTTGGAAGAAAAACCCTCCACTTTTACCAGTTCCATGGCTTCTTGTATGGCCTTCCGGTCCGGCTTGGTAAGGTGCCCTAACCAGTTGGTATAGGGTGTTCTGCCCAAAGCAACTATCTCAAAAACGGTTAAATTGACCGGAGTCAGTTTTTGAGAAAGCACCATGCCTATGTATGTGGCCAGTTGCCGTGGAGTTAGTGTATTGATTGTTTGCCCTTGTATGCAGACTTCACCCGATACCGCTGGCAATACTCCTGTGAGTGTATGCAAAAGTGTGGACTTGCCAATCCCGTTTGGCCCTAACAGACAGGTCAGCTCCCCTTTTTTAAGGTGTAGGTTAAGGTTTTGGATCAGGCCCTGCTTTCGATAGCCTATGGTTAAGTTTTTGGTTTCCAGTATCATGGCTATTTATATTGAAGTTTTCATCATTCGAGAACGGATTACAACGGATATAACTACAGGAGCACCAAGCAGTGCCGTGACGGCATTGATGGGTAATGTGGTTTGTTCTCCCGGCATTTGAGCTATCATATCACAAATGAGAGTTACGACTGATCCGATCAAGATAACGGAGGGGATCAGAACACTATGATTAGCCGTTTGAAAAACGGCTCTTGCAATATGTGGGATGGCGAGGCCAATAAAAGCGACAGGCCCGCAAAAGGCTGTGATACTTCCTGCTAACAGACAGGTCGCTATGATCACAATAATACGGTACTTTTTTATTGATATCCCCAGTCCTCTTGCATACTGCTCGCCCAGTAAGAAGGTGTTGAGCTGCTTTTGGGATATAAAGGCCAGAAGTATACCCAGAAACACTATGGGTGTTAAAACCTGCAACTGCTCCCACGATACACCTGCAAGACTTCCGAATGTCCATATTAAATAAGCCTGTATGATTTCCGCATCGCTAAAAAACTGCAAAACACTTACCACAGCGCCGGTGGCACTGCCTACCATTAGCCCTACGATAAGTAACGACACGTTGTCTTTAACTTTTACAGAAAGCAAAAGTACCATGGCAAGTACAGCAGTTGAACCTAACACAGCAGCTATTACAATGCCCCAATTCCCCAATTGGTAAAGCATGTTAAATAGTGTATTTCCCGACATGATCAGCAACGCGACCCCCAGGCTGGCCCCGTTACTGATACCCAATACAAAAGGGCCTGCCAACGGGTTTCTGAACAAGGTTTGCATAAGTAGCCCTGCAACGGATAAACCAGACCCAACCAGAACGGCTGTAAGGGCTTTGGGCAACCTGAATTCGGTTATGATAAACCCCCAGCTTTCCTTTTCGAGGGGTTGGCCGATCAGTGACTTTACCACCTGATCGAGCGGTATGTTAACAGTGCCATAGCGGATGTCCAGCAGAAAAAGGATGATCACCAATGCCGAGGCAATGATATAGAACATTAAATATTTTGAACGAATGAAGGTCATGGACTATTAATTGAGCTTTTTGTAATAGAGCAGTTGATGATCTGAAAACTTTTCCGGATGCATTATTTTTATGAGGTCTTTTAGTATGAGGTGAGGATTGATCAGTCCGGTTTCCCAATAGTCATTGGCCCCCGTATCGCTGACACGACCATAGATGTTATAGACATTCCCATGTTGATAAGCATCAAACCTGGCGTATCTGTCGTCCTGACTTATGAATCCTTCCAGGGTTGTAAAGCCTCCGGGATTTATCCATATATCTGCATTAAGCTGCTTGTCTATTACGGTTTCAAAGCTTATTGGTATAGAGCCTCTGGTGTTACCCGAAAACCAGTAATACGACGTGTTGGCATCTTTTAACAACTGTGCCACATAGCTATTGCCCCCGGGCATAGACCAGGTGTCTTTGTATTTGGCTCCTGCCAATACGGAAGGCTTTTTGTCAACAGCTAAAGCCCGAGCCTTCATTTCCTTATATTGTTGCTCAATGTTGTTGAATATGCTATCAGCCATAGCATCCTTTTCAAAGAAAGCAGCCATGAACTTTAGCCATTCAGCCCTGGCCAGGGGCGAGTTTTCCATCCACTCTATATTATAGGCAACAGGTATCCCTGATTTCTCAAGCAGCTTGAGGTTGTCATGGATCTTGGCATGCCCCGAGGTCATTACCAGCTTGGGTCGGAGGTCAATGAGCGTTTCAATGTTTAGATTTTGTGCATTTCCTACCTCTGTTACTTCCCCTTTTTCAATCCGGTCATTAATCGACTTATTGTAGATGTAGTACAGTGTACTGTGTCCAACGAGAGCCTGTTCTGCTTCAAGCTTATCAAGAAGACCAATATGCGTGGTAGATAGGGTTACAATACTTGAAATGGGCGTTTCTACAATGAAGGATTTTTCCGTGAGGGCTTCAGGTTTTGGGTCGCCCTGATGAACCAGGATATATGTTGCATATAATTCTGTAGTGTCCCAGGGGTTTTTTACATTAATTTTTTTAAAGCCATTCACTTGCTCAAAGCTAAAAAGCGTGGCGTATTTGAGCTGAACAGGCGGTGGTGCATTTGAGGTGGCAGATTTACCGTCTTCCTGAGGCGGACTACAAGCGGTAATAAGGTATACCAGCACAGCAAAACATCTGATGATGAGTTTCATTTTTCAATAGTTTGCCGGGAAATGAAATAGAATGATGCAACCACAGGTTTTGCAATACGCAGCAAAAAACCATGTATGATCCTCTAATCATCACTTTTCTCCCGAAAGTTTCGATTAATATGTTTTCTTGGCAGGTCTTCTGGCTTGCTCCAATGTTAACGGCCTTCCCATCCCTATACCGGAACAGTGGCTTGATATGGTCAACATTTTGCAGAGCTTACAGCTGCGGGGACAGCTCCTGATTTTAACAGGATTCCCTTTTA
>NZ_SMLW01000573.1 GCF_009711405.1 Fulvivirga kasyanovii
CTTTAAAATTTATAGCGAATAGTTTATGGCATCATGTAATGTGGTTAAGTATAAAGAACTGGACATTGTTTACACTGACATAAGCAATGCCTCACCTGAAGAAGCAATGGTTGTATTTGATGAGAATCAGTTGATCATCAGTAAAATGCCTCTCAAATCTGTATATGCACTGGTCAATGCCAAAGACGCTCGGTTCAATTCCAGCCTTATTCAGAAGATCAAGGAAACCGTGAAAAAAAACAACCCGCATTCCAAGGCTACGGCGGTTTGCGGACTCAATGCGCTGTCCCGGCTGATGGTCAACTCGATCATTGCTTTTACAGGCCGTCAAATGAAACTGGTGGAAACGGAGGAGGAGGGTAAAGACTGGCTGTACAAAAAGTATCAGGAAGCAGCCGTTGTGGTGTAGTCATTCACACATAACCTTTTTAACCATTATTGAATTTATATAACTGACATGAATAGAGTTATCTTAACATTGCTTTTTATGCTATCTGTTTCTGCATATGCTGCCGTCAATGGTCAGTCGAGCCTGCGGGTTATGAGTTATAATATACGCTATGATAGTCCATCCGATGCGGAAGAAGGCAATGGCTGGGAGCAGCGACGGGACAAGATAGTGAAGCTTGTCAAACATTATGACCCAGACCTGTTGGGGGTGCAGGAAGCTATGAAACATCAGTTGGATTATTTGCTTGGACAGCTTGAGGGGTACGATTATATAGGAGTGGGCCGTGATGATGGAGGTGAGAAGGGGGAGTATTCTGCCATTCTTTTTAAGAAGGCGAAAGTAAAAGTAGTTGAGGGTAATACCTTCTGGCTTTCCGAAACCCCGGAAAAACCTTCCAAAGCGTGGGACGCCGCCTTGCCCAGAATTGCTACATGGGCCGAATTTGAGACTACCAATGATCAGCAACGTTTCTACTACCTCAATACCCACTTCGACCATGTTGGTACCGAAGCCCGTGCCAACAGTGCCAAATTGATACTTAAAAAGATTGAAAAGCTGGCAGGAAAAGCACCTGTTGTTGTTTCCGGTGATTTTAATGTAACTCCTGAGGCGGAGCCTTATGAGATACTTACCTCCGGGTTAAAAGACGGAAGGCTGGTAAGTACCTCTGCTGCCTATGGTCCAGAAGGAACGTTCAGTGGTTTTGAATTGACGGCCGATAAAGATTTTCCCCGGATAGACTATATCTTCGTAAAAAATATGGAGGTACGGGCTTACGAAACTATTTCAGACTTTTTTAACAACAAATTTCCATCCGACCATTTGCCTGTAATGGCCGAAGTAAGTTTTTGATGGAAAGTAAAGCCGACCGTAAAGATCAGTTGAGGAAGCGGTTTGAGGAGCTGGTGCTCAGATATACCAATGATGTGCCTCTTGTGTATAGCTTTTGGGCGGAAATTGAAACCAAATACTCTCGTAAGCTCAGGCATTATCATAACCTCCATCACCTTGAAAATTTGCTTGAGCTGCTCATAGAGGTAAAATCCTTAATAAAAGACTGGGATGTGACCCTGTTTGCCCTTTTCTATCATGACCTCGTTTATAATCCGGCCAGGCGTGACAATGAAGAAAAAAGTGCCCAATGCGCTGAGAAGAGACTGGAATCTATAAATTTTCCTAAGAGAGGGATTGATAAGTGCGTAAAGATGATCCTTGCTACCGCCGGACATGCCGATGCCGGGGATGATGACATCAACCTGTTCACAGATGCAGACTTAGCCATTCTAGGGTGTGACCCTGCCCGATATACAGGTTATACAGAGCAGGTAAGGAAAGAGTATCGCATTTATCCGGATATACTTTACAAACCGGGACGGAGAAAGGTGTTGCAGCATTTTTTGAATATGGAACGCATCTTTAAGACGGATTATTTTTATAATAAATTTGAAACTTTGGCCCGTAAAAACTTGAATAGTGAATTGATGGCCCTTTAATTTGGGCACGCCGAAACTTAATTGATATTGAAGAAGACAGAACACGCATTTTTCGCAAAACCTGTGAGGCAGCAAAATTTGTTTGTCTGGAAAGTCGGAGCAGGCCTTTTGCTTTGCATTCTGGGGGTGCTGACTCTGGCATGGGTACTTAACTTCTACTTGCTGGTTTTAGTAGTTCCTGTGCTGATAGCAGTGGCAGCCCCTTTTATAGATGTGCCTATGGGGGTTAAGACGGGCCAATTCACTCATTACTCCCCTTTGTTTATCGCTTCCCGGGAGCATAAAGGTGAGGTTGTTGTTCATGGAGGGACTCTTTTTGACTATTATTTCAATTTGAAAGAGGTAAAGCCCACAGACAGAAAAAAGGTGATTTTGCTGAGTTACCTCAAGGGGCTGATCAGCGTAGTAGAAAATTATGAGCATGAGGGTAGGGAAGACCTGGTAATCAAAGGTACCTCATACATGATCAATGAAAGAACGGCCCGAAAGATGGGTTTCAGGCTGATAGCAACCGATAGTTTTCAGAAAATAATCCTGATTTTAAACTATATTCCCGTACTGATCGCCTATTCTTACTCAAAAGGGAAGCTCAGTTTTCCTGATCTTTCGAAAGTCATAACCTTAAAGGCTTCTGTTAAAACGCTGGCAGAACATAAGGCAGCTATGCTTCGGCTGGTTCAGCGGCTGGATTAGTTATAAAAGATTTCCCCTGACTTTTGCCAAAGGAATAGTAAGAAAAGTACCCATATCTTCTGCGAAGTTGATGCAGTTTTGGTTGTCTGTATCTCCTTGTTTATAGAAGCTGGCCCTTTCATTTAGTGGTACTATACCTTCATGCCATATGCCCGGGTGTATGTATATGCCTTTACCCCCGGTGATATAAAAGGAACGAAAATGCCTTGGCCGGATGTCATTGTGCGGTTCTGCCAGTACGATGATAAAGTCCTCACCCCTTAGTGGGAAGTAAAGCTGACCTGCATCAGGGTACTGACAGGCATTCCATAAAAGAGCCTGTTCCCTATTGGGCGCTACTTCTTCGGCCTCTTCGGGAGCTACAGACCATCCCAGCAAAGAGCGGTCGTTTTCTGATTCATCTTCACAATAAATGGAGTTGCCCTTCCACCAGAAATTAAAAACCGACCCTGCAGAATCCGGTTTTTCCGAGTACTCCAGGTGATCATCAACCAATACCCCAAAAGGAGCTATGTTTTCATCGGTAGCTACTTCAATGGGCGTTTCCTGCCAGAAGAGTTTACCGGAAATTGCAGGTTGTGGATAGTTGAGCATAAGT
This sequence comes from Fulvivirga kasyanovii, assembly GCF_009711405.1. Lineage (GTDB taxonomy): Bacteria > Bacteroidota > Bacteroidia > Cytophagales > Cyclobacteriaceae > Fulvivirga > Fulvivirga kasyanovii. The sequence goes on from NZ_SMLW01000573.1 coordinate 3,236, forward strand.
CGCAGATTTTTAAAATGGACTTACAAGCTCCGGATAAACCTTTTAATTACAAATTTTTTCAGTTTATCGTTTTGTTAAGTTTTGTCTTTCAGATGTTTACAGGCTTGTAGAGGGGGAAGGACAGAAGGCCTGAAATTTTTCGTTCCTTATTTTGTTGCCCGGTGAGGGTGTTTATTACTATTTTCGCGTCCCCATTTTTTCCAAATCCAATAAATAGTTAATTATGAAATCACATTTTTTAATTTGTCTGGTTGCTTTGAGCGTGTTTGCTTTTTCTTGCTCTGATGATGACGAGTCTGTTTCCGTATCGCCAGCCCCAGCCACCCTCACTGCTGCTATAATAGAGGGTACCTGGCATATTACTCAACTGGTGAAGTCTGGCAATGACATCAGCAGTCATTTTGATGGGTATAACCTTACTTTTCATGACAATGGGAACCTGCAAGCCAGCAACGGTACCAAATCTCAAATGGGAAGCTGGACAGCAGAGGACGATAATGGTGTAACTGAACTGGTGATCCTGTATACCTCTAAAGATGACTTTGATGAACTGCTAAGTGAAGACTGGGCAGTAGTAGAAATAGCAGACGCCAAAGTTACCCTTGAGCATGATGGAACTAATGGGGTGAAAGATTACCTCACTATTGAAAAGAACTAAGGTTCGACAATTGCCTCTTAGTGCTGTTTGTTTCGGTACTAAGAGGTTTTTATACGTTGCCAACTGCTTTTGCCGGTTGCTGTTAACGCTGAGGCGAAAAGTTAGTTTTTCCTTAGAAATGCTGCCTGATCCAATGCGGTTAACCTACCGGAACAAATACTACTTTCTTCGTTTCAAAGAAGTCTTCGTCAAAATACGTCTGTAAATCAAATAGTTGATATTTCTTTTTTGCCTCTTTAAGCTCTTCATTCAGGTCACCGCCCTTGAGGTATAGTATGCCGTTGGGCAGGGCATTAAATGATTCTGTCCTGAACTTGTTTTTCACCCACTGGTAAAAAGGCTTAAGACGTGTTACCGCCCGGCTCACTACAAAATCATATTGGTCAGAGACCTGTTCAGCCCGGGTTTGCTCCGCCGTTACATTGGTAAGGTTTAGCGACTCAGCTACACCTTTTACCACTTTGATCTTTTTTCCGATGGAGTCTACCAGGTGGAAACTGGACCTGGGAAACATGATGGCCAGCGGGATACCGGGAAAGCCGCCTCCGGTGCCTACATCCAGAACTTTGGTGTCGGGTTCGAAAGACATTACTTTGGCTATTCCCAGCGAGTGCAGCACATGCCGGGTATAGAGCTCGTCGATATCCTTACGTGAGATCACGTTGATCTGCTCGTTCCAGGTGTGGTAAAGCTCGTGTAGTGCGTTAAACTGGGATTGTTGGACTGCAGTGAGATCAGGAAAGTACTTAAAAATAATGTCAGCGTTCATTAAAGCTCTTTTTGAAGGATGATCCGGTTTTCGTTGATATCTGGCCTCTCTTCTATTTCAACGATGTTGAAGCCATTTTTCATTGCAAATATCAACATTGGTTTTAAATAATTGCGGGTTTTTAGCCTTATCCTTTTATAGCCTCTTGCTTTGGCCCATCCTTCCTGGGCATTGGCCAACTGGCCGGCAAGTCCTATTTGCCTGTACAATGGGAGTACACCTCCGAACCAGGTGTAAAAAGTGTCGCCATCAAGTTCATAACCGAGCTTGAAGCCGGCGTTCTTGCCATCCACTGCCGCTTTTAGAGCGAGAAAGGAAACACCGGATAGCCTTTTTTTATATTCATCTAAGGTATAAGGGTTTTCAAACTCAGGTATCTGCTCAGCTATTGCGATGATATCTTCTATGGAACATTCGCCAATGTAAATGTTGTTCATAGGGACAGTTTTCAATTCACGGTTCCTGGTTTGCAGTTTATAGTTCTTAATTCACTGTTTTCAGTTTTAAAAAACTGTGAACAAGTAAACAGTTAACAAGTAAACTGAGGACCGTGAACAGTTCTACATGTGTTCTTTTTTGTTTTTTACCAGGTCGTACATCAGTTCGCGGGCGCGGTGTAGCTGGGCTTTTACAGTACCCAGAGGGGCGTCCAGCTCTGTGGCTATTTCCTCATAGGAAAGTTCCTGAAAGTATCGTAGCCTTACCAGCCTTTGGTACTTTGCCGGGAGCTTGGTTACAAACATTTGTATAAGCTCTATCTTTTGGCTTTTGATGGTCTCTTCCTGAGGGTTCAGGTTTTTGTCCTCAACATCGATCTGGACTGCTTCACCATTGTCATCGGTAAAGGAGGTGTCGAGGCTCATGGTTTCCAGCCGTTTTTTACGAATGAAATCTATCGCATTGTTGGTGGCAATACGGAACAGCCATGTACTGAATGTATAATCCTTTTTAAACCGGTGCAGGTTTTTGAATGCCTTGGCAAATGCCTCAATGGTAAGATCTTCTGCGTCATCGACATTTCTCACCATTTTGAGGATCATATGGTAAACCGGTCTCTTGTACCTGTCCATGAGCATGGCAAAGGCCTGTTCATCACCCTCTTTGACTGCCTGATCTATTAACCGGAAATCTTCTAATGCTTTATCAGAGAATTGCTTTTTTAACTCCATCGAACCCGTTTTGTAAATAATGCTGTGGCGCCCGTTATCAAATAATAAAAGACAAAGACCAAATCTAAGAATACCAAACCCCAAAAATTAAACTTAACACCTAGTTTTTTACAGATAATATTAAATGTAAGGTAAATCAACAGGGTCCTTATTAAAAAACTGCCCGCCACCAAGTATAGTTCAATACGTAAGAGAAGCAGGATGGTTAAAATTAACCAAAATAATATATGTGTAAACGAAAAAGCACCCAAAATGATTTTATCTGTGGTTTTATAATACTTTCCTACCGAAAGGTGCCGGATTTTTTGTCTGAAAAAAGCTTTCCAGGTCTTTTTAGGGTGCGAATATACGAGGGCATCCTCACCGATAGTTACCCTTGTACTTTTACTGGTGGCATGCTGGTTTACAAAAATATCATCGTCACCACCGGTTAGGCCCAGGTGTGGATTGAAACCCTTTTTGCTGATAAAGAGGGATTTTCTATATGCCAGATTTCTTCCCACGCCCATGTAAGGCCTTCCTGCCAGTGCCATTCCCAGGTATTGCATGGCAGTCCATAGTGTTTCAAAGCGAATAAAAGTATTCAGAAAGCCTTTTGCTGTAGTGTAGAAGGAGAACCCAAGGTTAAACTGGGCGTTTTCATCAAAGCTGGAGGCCATGGCAGCTATCCACCGGTCGTTGTTGGGCTCACAGTCTGCATCGGTGAGTAGTATGCGATCGTGTTTGGCGGCTTTAATGCCCAGGGTAAGGCCGTATTTTTTTGCGTTGAAGTTGTCAGGTTTATGGCTGACCTTAACCATTTTAAGCTTCGGTTCCCGGGTAGTCTCTTCCAGAAGCAAGTCATAAGTGCCGTCATTAGACCGGTCTTCTACCACTATTATTTCATATTCGGGGTACTGCTGGTTGTAAAGTTTTGGCAGTAGCCTTCTGAGGTTTTCTTCTTCATCATGGGCGCATATTACTACTGAAATGGGTGGCTGGCCGGTAGATGAAGGTGTGCTTTTATATTTTGAAAATGAAGCAAGAAACACTATAAAATAGATAGCCTGAATGGCGGCGCAGGCAAAAAATAAGATTAGAAGGATACTAAAAACCATGAAGTGAAAGGTAGTTTAAAAAGGAGACAAATATACTGGTAATTTCTGTTTATTAGAAGGGACAACACGGTTTGATTAGGGTAAAGTTTCAGGGATTGTAAACACCTGTAACTTTTTGCTGAAGATTGCAAAGTCTTAGGTACAAGATGCCTTAATTCGTAATAGTAATTACTCTTGGTGATCTGCCCCACTCCGTGGCCTGTCCCCTGGGAGGCCACTTAGATTCACTTAAGAGAAATACCAGTAGAATTGAAGGAAAGGAAAAACAAGGGGTACTAAACAGCCATATTCAATGCCTTTTCCTTTCTGCTTTCAAAATATTTGTTGATCTCCTCCAGGCTCATGCTGTTCAGGTTCATCTCTTTGGTCAACCCTCCCTTGCGGCCTATATGCACTCCATAGATCATATCATGGTAGCCCTCTTTTGCGTGTGCATCGGGGTTTATGCTTAGCTTCACGCCCTGGCTCAGAGCATAATCTATCCAGCGCCAGTCAATGTCCAGCCTTCTCGGGTGTGAATTGATCTCTATAACCACATTGTTTTTGGCGCAGGCATCGATGATGGTTTTATGGTCTACCGGGTAGCCGTCCCTTTGTAGCAGAAGCCTGCCCGTCATGTGTCCCAGGATAGTTGTAAAGGGATTTTCGACTGCTTTCAATACGCGTAATGTAGCTTTTTCAACATCCATGCTCATGGCCGAGTGAATGGATGCAACAATAAAATCAAAACTAGCCAGCGTATCATTGTCATAGTCCAGGCTGCCATCGGGAAGGATATCGCACTCGATGCCTTTAAAGATCCTGAACGGGGCCAGTTTTTTGTTAAGCTCATCAATTTCGGCCTGTTGCTCTTTGACCTTGTTTTCATAAAGGCCATTGGCATAGTAAAATGAAGACTTGCTATGGTCAGTTATGCCCAGGTACTCGTATCCCAGCTCCTTGCAGTACGTGGCCATTTCCTCCAGGCTATGTTTTCCATCGCTGTAGGTGCAGTGGTTGTGGAGGATTCCCTTCAGGTCATCCATTTCTATTAGGTTGGCTCTTTGTTCCATTTTTGCGGAATCAAATTCAAACTGCCCTTCGCGCAGCTCTGGCGCTATAAATTTAAGGTCAGCAAGCTGGTATATATCTTCTTCTGAGGTCACTTGCCCTGCTTCCCGAGCCAGGTCAAGCAGACATTTTTGCTCCTTCACCTCCCGGTAAATGTGGGCTTGCGATCCCGTGGTAATAAAAAGGTCTCTGTAGAAGCTGTTTTTTGAAGTAAACCTGAAACGTACCGGAGTGTCGGTCTCTGTTAATACACCGCGCCAGGTAAAGGGGCCAGACTGCTTTTGGGAATACTCCAGGGCCTCAATGCTGGAAAGGTATGCTTTGATCTGAGCTTCCTGTTCCGAAGCAACTACAAAAAGTATCTCTTCAATGATCTCGGTTTTTCTCCTGAATGCCCCGCTTTCAGAAATTTGAACGTCTGGGAATTGTTGTTTTATGCTTTCTTTCAGGGCATTTACAAAAGGTTCGGCTTCTGCATAGAGCAGCTTTCCACTATGTTTTTGCTTAAAAAGTATGGCCTCTTTGAGGTTGTTCTGCGTTTTTTCTCCAAAGCCCTTAAGCTTCGCAAGTTTACCTTCGTCAATGGCTTGTAGTAAGGCTTCGCTGCTTTCAATATCCAGGTCTTTCCATAGCTGCCGTATTTTCTTTGCGCCAATTCCTTTGAGGGAAAGTAGCTCTATAACTCCTGGAGGTGTTTCCTGTAGGTATTTATCCAAGTTTGCAAACGAGCCGGTCTGGTTGATCTCATCAATGGCTGTAGCTATGGACTTTCCCACGCCGTTGATTTTGGCCAGCTCCGTAGCCGTCATGGCCGAAAGGTCTCCCTTTTCCCTTTCCAGGTTAAAAATAGCGTTGTTGTAACTTTTTATTTTAAAATCGTTCTCGCCATGCAGTTCCATCAGCGAGCAGGTGTGCTTTAATAGCCTGATTATATTTTTATTGTCCAAAATGTGCTGTTTTTTTATATTTTTATAAAAGCCATTGACCAATATGCTGAAAGCATGAAGCTGACAATGGCCGGAGCTTTACATGACAGAGTCTATTATTGTGTAAATTTATAAAAACGTAGCAACGAAAAAGAAAATTAAATGAACTATTGGTTAATGAAGTCCGAGCCGGGCACATACTCATGGGATGACCTTGTAAAGGATAAGCAAACTTTCTGGGATGGGGTAAGGAACTATCAGGCCAGAAATAACATGAAAGAAATGAAGGTGGGTGATCTGGCACTTTTTTATCATAGCGTAAATGAAAAAACAGTGGTAGGCATAGCCAAAATAGTAAAAGAACATTACCCGGACCCGACAACGGATGACGACCGGTGGGTAGTGGTGGATGTTGCACCTGTACAGCCCTTGAAAAAACCTGTAAAACTGGATGATATTAAGAATGACGGAAGGCTTGATCAAATGGTGCTGGTCAGGAACTCCCGGTTATCAGTGCAGCCCGTCAAAAAAGAAGAGTTTGACATTATCATAGGAATGAGCGAATAATATATGAAGGTATCTCTACTAATCACTTTCCTGACTATCGGAATTTCTTTTTCTACCATGTCTCAATTGGTCCAGACCAAAAGATATGAGCTGGAAAAGGAGAATACAGATAACTACTTTAACGTGACCTCAGTAGGAGACCAGGGGTTAATAATCTTCAGGGATACCGACGAATACCGTAGAAATGAAGGCGATGTATGGCAAATCATAGCGCTGGATACAGCCCTTGCCGAGAAGTGGGATCAGGAACTGCTGATCGATACCAAACACATCTTCAAAGGTTTTGAACAACGTAATGACAGGCTATACCTCCTTTTTAGTGAAAACGATACGCCCAACAGCAATTATCAACTGATCACCGTGGAGGTTAATGATGGGGCAATAAAGCGGTATGATATAAAAAATGAGATAGCCATTGAGCTGTCGCACCTGATCGTAGTGGGTGACTTCATGATCCTGGGTGGCTACGTGCGCTATAGCCCGACATTTATATCCTATAATTTGGGTGACGATAAAGTGGATGTAATCCCTGGCTTTTTCAAAGACCGAAGTGAGATTATCGACCTGCGGGAAAACGATAACGGCACTTTTAATATCCTGACACTGGAAAAAGCCTATGAAGGCTTCGATCTGAAGCTGCGCACCTACGCACCCGAAGGGGATTTGCTTTTTGAAAAGACCATTGAAATGAGCAAAGATTATAGCGTGATGGATGGCAAATGCACTGGCTTTGTAGATGGGAATATTGCCATTTCCGGTACATATGGCAGAACAGTATCGAGCTATTCTCAGGGCATATATTTTGTGATTGTTAAACCGGAAGGACAAAAAGACATTGTCAGATATTTTAACTACGCCGATTTAGAACACTTTTTCGATTACATGGGGCCAAAGCGTTCCGCCAGAATAAAAAGAAAAATAGAGTCCAAAATGTCGAAAGGGAAGGAATTCAGGTACAGTTCGAGGCTGCACATGCATCAGGTTCAGCAGCATGGAGATGGGTACCTGCTCGCTGCCGAGATTTACAATCCACAGTATGAAAAGCTGGGAAGCCGGAGCCTGTACTCCCCTTATGCCTATGGGTTAGGTATGGATAACGACTTTTACTCCTCTGCAGCCAGGCAGGACTATGTAAGGCGGCCAGGCAGCTCTTCGCAGGTTCAGGATGCAAATCATTTTGAATATCTTGAATCGGTGATCCTCAAGCTGAACAGCAAAGGAGAACTACAGTGGGACAATAGTTTTAAGATAGAAAATGTGGAGACTTTCTCCCTTGAACCTATTGTGGATTTCAGCCGGTCTATGGGTAAACTCAACCTGGTCTACAAGTCGGAGGAAAACATCAATTATAAGATCATCAATCAATCGGAAACTATAACCCAGTCCCAGGAAAAGCTTAAACTTGAGAATGAGGCTGACGTTATAAAGAGTACTTACGATGGGGTGGGTAATGCCCGTCACTGGTATGGCGACTATTTTTACGTCTGGGGGTATCATAAAGTGCAGAACAAGCTGAATCCTGATGTTGAAAATAGAAGAAGTGTACTGTTTATCAATAAGGTAATGTTTGAAGAGTAATGGCCTGATATATTGTCTCTGTCTTTGCCTGGTCTTTACCGGATCAGCCATAGCGCAAATAGCACAGCCAGATAGATTTGAGCTGGAGGTTGATAACCATGCCGGCTTTGTAGTTGCCCCAGCCGGGGAAAGCGGCGTTTTCCTTTTCAGGGAAATAGAAAATACCTATAATACAACGGACAATCTTTGGGAGGTATATCTTCTGGATACCGCCTTAAATATCAAATGGCGAAGGGAGTATTTTATCAACCCTAACTTTATCAATATCAGCCACCTGTTTATCGATGGTACACTTCACCTGTTATTTTCCAGCAAAAAGCAGGGCGACCGTAGTCTGAGTCTCGTGAGCTTCTCTGTCACCTCCGGAGAGGTTGACAATTACCTCATAAGAAATTTTATACCCTTTGCTTTTTACGATTTTAAAGTAATAAACAATGCCGTATTGATAGGGGGCTACTTCAATTACCGTCCGCTCGTGGTTTTGTACAACCTTGATGAGCAAATCCCCAGGGTTTTGCCCGGTTTCTTTAACGAACGGGCACAATTGATTGAGATGAAGGTCAATGATAACAGCACCTTTGACATCATACTGAGCGGCCCCGATGAAGAAAAGAACACAACCTTGTTCATCAATACTTTTGATGTATTTGGTAACCTGCTCAAAAAGATCAGTTTGGATTCGCAGCGGTCGAAAAGCCTGCTGTTTGGCAGAGCAGAGACTTTGGAGAACCAAAACCAACTTGTGGCCGGGGTATATGGCCGCCGTCGTTCAGAATATTCCCGGGGAGTATTTGTGGCCAACATCAATCCCTATGGCGAGCAGAAGATCAAATACTATAACTACGCCGAGTTTGAAAATTTCTTCAACTACATGAAAGCCCGCCGGGAAAGAAGGGTGATGTCACGAATAGAGCGCAAGAAGATCAAAAACAAAAAGATCAAGTTTAACTACCGCCTGCTGGTGCACGAGCTCATCAGGCATGAAGATCAGTATATTCTGCTTGGGGAAGCTTTCTACCCGAAATACAAAACCATAACCGGGAACGGAGGCCTGTTTAGCTCCGGCTGGGCCCTTAACAGAGGTCTGCATAACTCCAGCATAGTTTTCGACGGTTATCGCTACACCCACGCCATTATCCTGGGATTTGACAAGCAAGGCAACCTGCTCTGGGACAACAGCTTTGAGATCAACGATGTGGTATCATTTGAGCTGGAGCAGTTCGTTCACGTCAATGCTTCCGGCGACCGGGTAGACCTGCTTTATGTATTTGAAGATGCCATCCGCTCCAAAACCATCAAAGGCAACCAGGTACTAGAAGGAAAAGAAGAAAATAAAGTCAGGCTAAAGTATGACTCAGACAAAATCGAAGAAGAGAACACCAAAATCAACGGCCTCCACAAATGGTATGGCGACGTATTCCTCACCTACGGCACCCAAACCATCCAAAACCTCCGCACCGAAGGCGTAGGCCTAAACAGGAAGGTGTTTTTTGTGAATAAGGTGGTGTTTGAGTGAGGGGATATTTCTCGATTTGCAATGAGAGCTAAGTGGCTTTTGGTTGCTCTTTAAAATAAAGTTTTGGTGATCAACTGAATGGTAAAATTAAATATTGTGCGGCTTTAAGTTGGATTATGGCCAATTTAATTTTTTTTGATAGTATTTGTTGCTTTGTATTTTGTTTCTGTAATAAATTGCACGCTCGTTTGAAGTTTTTGGCAGGTTGATCTTTTCTTTCGGCTCTCTCAATCACTTTTTAGAAAATTAAAATTTCTTAAAAAATAAATTCTTCAGTCTCATTTTATGAGACTGGCTGAGGTTATTATTGTGCGGTAAAAACACTTAATATAATTATGAATCAGTGCAAATCCTTTTTATTTCTATTTTTCACTTTTCTCATTTTTTTAACAGGTACTATTCAGGCCCAATGGGTTGATGATGGGAGCGATGGTACTGGTGATATTTACTATAATAATGGGAATATAGGTATTGGGACTGCAACACCAGAGGCTAAGGTGCATGTTGTAGGTGATGAAAGTGGCGTAAAGTCACAATATGGGTTTATGGTTGTGGAGTCTACTGATGCTCAACTCGATCTGATCTCGAATGCAGATGGAACCTGGGGATCTGCTATTAACTTCGTGCAAGGAAATGTAGGAAATAATATTGACATCTGGTCAATCGCCAGACAGACTACAGGTGGATCTGGGAATTCCAGTTTAAGATTTAATTATGGAACTACCAATAGTCATCTAAATTCGAATATCGCCACCTTTAATGCCAGTGGAAATATTGGGTTTGGAACCACTACTCCAGAGGAGAAACTCCATGTTATTGGAACCTCTAGCATAGAGGGCAATATCGGTACCCCAACTATCAACCACTGGTTGCCAGGAAGTCATACACTTGAATTAACAAATACCGATGCCGGTGACGTTGTTTTATCTTTTCATAGGGCGGGCTCATCCAATGCAGCTATAAAGCATTCCAGTTCAATGGGGCTTATATTTTCAGGTAATGGCGAGTATAACTCAAATCATATGCATATTACCAGAGATGGTTATGTGGGTATTGGTACATCAACACCGGGTACTTATAAACTGGCGGTAGAGGGAAAAATTGGAGCAAGAGAAATTCAAGTTAAAACAGGCACCTGGGCGGACTATGTATTCGAGGAAGATTATAATCTGGCTGATCTGAGTGAAGTAGAACAATACATCAAAGAAAACAAACACTTACCAGGTATACCAACTGCTGTAGAAGTAGAAAAAGATGGAGTTAATCTGGGCGAGATGAATGTGAAGCTTTTGGAGAAGGTGGAGGAGTTGACGCTTTATATTATTGAGCAAAATAGAGATGCTCAAGACCAGAAGGAAAAACTTGAAGAACAGGAGCAGAGGATACAGAAATTAGAACAATTAATAAATAACTCACTAAATGAGAAGAATTAGAATTACACTACTATTAACAGCGATGCTATGCCTTGGTATTGCAGGTGCTTATGCTCAATGGAATCCTACCGGTGACAATGTATCCACAGGAAGCTTAACCATAGGTTCCGGTGACTCTTATAGCTACTCTCAATTAATGATTAAAGGGCCAAATACTCCTTCAGGACCTGATTCAAAAAGAGACATAACCTTTAGTTTTAAAGTTGCAGGACAGGCCGGTATAAGGGCATACAGAGGTGGCGCATGGGATACCAACCTTCAGTTTTTGACCAGTGGTTTCTCAAACACAGGAGGTACACCATCAGTTAGAATGCACATATCAGAAAATGGAAATATAGGAATTGGTAATACAAATCCTCAACACTTCCTTGATGTCACTTCTCCGTTTGTTTTAGGGGAAGAAACTACCTTGTTCGTAGGGCAAGATCATAATTTTGGAGGTAATACAGGTCGCTATGGAATTGGACTGTCTTTGTTGCATGAAGATGGTACAGCAGAAGGTAAAACTGCTTTTCTTAATATATGGAATAATAACTCTCGTAGGCGTGTAATGAGTTTTTCAAATACTGGCAATATTGGTATTGGTACAGAAAGTCCTCAGTATTTAATGGATGTTATCTCTCCATTTGTTACAGGAGAAGAAACTACATTGTTTGTGGGGCAAAACCACGACTTTGGAGGTAACACGGGCCGGTATGGTATAGGGTTGTCATTACTACACGAAAGTAGTGCTGCTGAAGGCAAAACGGCCTTTTTGAATCTCTGGAATAATAATGCCCGCACACGTGTAATGAGCTTTACCAATACCGGTAATGTAGGCATAGGTACAAATGATCCAGGCTCTTTCAAACTCGCTGTAGAAGGTAAAATTGGTGCTCGTGAAATACAAGTTACTGCTGTTACGCCATGGCCTGACTATGTTTTTGAAGAGGATTACAATTTGACCGATTTAAGTGAAGTTGAACAATACATCAAAGAAAACAAACATCTACCAGGTGTCCCTACCGCCACAGAAGTAGAAAAAGATGGAGTTAATCTGGGTGAGATGAATGTGAAGCTTTTGGAGAAGGTGGAGGAGTTGACGCTTTATATTATTGAGTTGAAAAAGGAAATTGATGAATTGAAAAAAAATAATGACAATGAATAGGTTAATAGTATTGATTCTCTTTTTAGTCTTCCAGGCTAATTGGGGGCAAGCGCAGATGTATTCAAAAACAAAGACTAACAATGAAAAATCTTCTGAATTTACTAAAATTATGTGTGATGAAAATTCTGAAGATTATTTGAAAGTAAATGAAAAAGAAACTTTACAAAAACATGTGGAGGAGATAATAACTTCCGGTGGTTCAAAGTACTCATTGAAGACCGGGGAGCGGACCTTGGGTTACAGTAATAAAAAGTTAACAACATATAAATATGGACAGGAATCAGTTGAAATAGTAACTTATAATGTTAATGATCAGGGAATTTTTGAGGAAGAAAGCCTATCAACCGAAACTCCCCATGTTAATATAATGCCTGCTCTAAAAGCAGGTAAAATCATCCTTTCAAATGATAGCGAAGGTTTTGGCTCTATATTCAGAGTATATACTACTGATTTGGTTGGTAAACAGCATTATATTCCATACCCACAAGGTTTTTCCAACGGAACGTCTGCAGCAATTAACAACAAAGTAACTTTCGTTGCGAATTCATTGGATCAAAAGAAGATGAAGATCGCAGGGTTTAAGGATGAAGCTCAGCTATTTGAAACAGAGATCACTACAGAGTATCGTGCTAAGAAAGTGTATGCATTTGAAGATTTGTTTGTCATTTACGGCTCCAAAGGTGGGGCAGATAGAAAGCTTATTGTATTTGATTGGAACGGTAAACTTATTTGGGAAAATGCATATATCTTGCCGTATTTCACGAGTATAGATATTTTGTATGATAATATGCAGCATAAAATATTTGCAGTTACTGGTATTGCAACTCTCACAATATTGGATAGCAGATCAGGGGAGTTACAAAGTAAAATTCAATTAGATGCCAAAACTTCTGCTAAAGGTATAAAGCTATCAAAAACCAATTTAGGAGCTAGAGTTATTGACTTCAAAATAGTGGGAAATTCCATAATTATTTCATTAGGTACATTTATTAGAGAGGGAGAGTTTTCTTCTAATTACCATTATACTAACCCTGAGACGTTAATTCTTCACACATCAGGAGAAGTACTTCAAAAAGAGACTCAAAAAGGTGATTTTAAAATTCATCAGATAATCCCATCTAAGACAGGTTTTAATATTGTAACAGATAAAGATATTCAGAGCTATGAGAGGAAATAAAATACTACTTTTTCTAGGGTGTCTTTGTCTTTTAATAACTGAGTCAGTTTCTCAGACAATTCAGTCTCCAAATTACGGATGGCCTGTTACAACCACAGAAAGTAATGGCGAGCATCGGGCTAGGATAGCCGGAACCCCAGGTGAGTATCGCCCCCCGTATGGAGGGGGAGCCTCAAATGTATATATTTTTGGGGTATTGGTGCCAGCTGGAACTCATCGATTTCATCAGGGTCTTGATTTGTCTTCGACAGTTAATAGAAATGTCTATTCTATTGAACCTGGTACTTATAATATTGATGTGGAAAGTGCTAATTATAATAGTAGAATTAGTTTCAATAACGTAATATATTGGCATGTGCTCCCAGACGCTGGACTTACGGATGGAAGTGAAGTTAGTGAGAATGATTTGATCGGTGTGTATGACGCTGGAGCAGCTCACGTCCATATGCAACCGACGCTTGATGAAATAAATGGAGTAGAAAATTATATCACCGGTAAATTGCCAAATGCAATTGATAATACTAATCCAGAAATACAAAATATTTACTTTTATTCAAACGGGCATACTATACGGGAGGCGTCAACTCAATTGAGTCAGAATATTATCACAGGGAATAAGAGCTATTATTTGCTCTATGATAAAATTGATATGATCGTTGCCACAGATGATGAACGAATAGGTCCTGATGGAAATGACTATGCGGCTGGGGCTGGAAATATTGGAGTAAACCGCCTCGGTTATGAGGTGCTTGATAATAATAATCAGAGTTTAACCAACGGTTTTGATATTACGCTAGATTTTTCAACACTTCCTTCACACTACTCAGCGCAGTATGTTTTTAGCAATCAGACAACAGTGTCAGACCCTTATTATGTACTTACCAGTGCCTTACTGGAAAATGAAGCAGCAGGGATAGCCGATAGATTCTGGAACACCCGTTTGCGAGTAGGTCAAACAGAGGATTGGGATCTTAGCAACAGAGGAAACAGAGATGCGCGGTCTATAAAGGAGGCTGAATTTCCTGATGACACATATACTGCTAGATTCAGAGTGTGGGATTTAGATGGCGATGGAGCGGATAATGGAAATCCTTCTGAAATAGAAGAGGTTCCTGTTTTAATAGACAACTTCCGCCCCTACATAGAACGTGTTGAAGTAGCTACCCAATTTGGTAATTTGCCAATAACCAAATATGAAGGGGAATGGGAGCAAAACGCTACATCCGGAAGACTTGATTTTTCTGAACTTAATGAAGGTACAATCAGCCCGTTTTACGATATTAAAGTGACTGTTACCGCTAGTGAACCACTGAGGTACGATGGTGTTGATAACCCGGTTCTTCAAATTGATGGTATATCAAATCCTGACCTGACAGCAGTGAGTGCTGATCGTAAGCAGTTTACTTTTACCATACCAGCGTATACCATTGCAGCAGGAGATGTGCCGGAAGAAAAAACTTTAAGTTTAACCGGTAGGGATCTTGCGGGGAATGCTTTGGTTGCGTTTGATTCGGAAGATTCTGACGTGAGTTATACTGCTATTCCACCTCGTAATGCAGATGGTACTTGGCCTACAGCGGGGATTATTCCTTCGGGTACTGATACAAGACATTCTATTATTATAGACCCATCGGGTTCATGTTGGACGAGTGGAGGTTCTGGTGGACGTGTAATGATTGAGTGTGATTTGGTGGCGAGTTTTACACATTCAACAAATGAGTCCGCTCCTCTAGCTGTACAATTTACGGATTTGTCAGTCCCAGCTAATGAAATAATAGGTTGGCAATGGGATTTTGGAGATGGCTATACTTCTACCTCCCAACATCCAACGCATACATATGCTAATACCGGGGTATATACGGTATCACTAACGGTTTCCAGTGCCACTGAGCAAAGTACATATATTCAAGCCATAAATATTAATTTTGGGGGTAGTATCAGTTCCTCTTTTAGTGCTACTCCGTCTCAAGGGGCTGCTCCTTTACGGGTAGATCTCAACAGTAGTGCTTCAGTTGGAGATTCCTTTAAATGGAGTGTTTCTCCCAATGATGGATATAGGTACGTTCTGGGTAATAGTACATATCGACATCCTAGTATAGAGTTTACTAAAAATGGAACTTATACCATTACTTTGACGGCAAGTAACAGTTTTCAGCAGACGGCCACTTCCTCTAGAAGTATTATTGTTGCCCCGGAAGGTGGCCCTCCTACTGTAGACTTTAGTTGGAACGGACCAGTTTATGCTAATACGCCGGTAAGTTTTAGGGACGAATCTTTGGTCAACTGTGTAAATGGAGTGAGCTATTATTGGTATTTTAAGGAAGGCTTTTTTGAGGGGACATCAACAGTTGAAAATCCCGATTGGGTTTTTCAGAACCCAGGGACGTATGAAGTAATACATAAGGTTACAGATGGATGTGGTAAAACCAGTACCCTTTCAAAATTTATAGCTGTAGAGCAAGCATTACCACCATCAGGTATTAATGCTTCGTATACCCAATCTGCAAGATCAGTTTTCGCTGGTGAGTCAATTAACTTTGTGGATTTTTCTTATGTACCTTCAAATATAACCCTTGATTATAGTAATTGGTTTTTTCAATTGCCAATAACTTGGACTAAGGGATCACAAGTGACCGGTGCTTATCAAGGGTATTCAGGAGGAACAGTTACTCACACATATAATCAGGCAGGTAAATATAAGACGGCATTGATATTAAGTACAGATCATACAAAGCCCTTTTATGATGATTATCATGAGGATGTCATTACCGTATATCCGAGAGAAGAGGGTGATCCCTATGATAATTTACGACATACCATAACCACGACTAATGATCAAGTATTAGCGTCTGACTATGACGAAGACATACTTGTAGTGGCAGTTAATAACAGTAGTAACTTACAACGTGTAAAAATATATGAGGGTGAAACGCTGGAAGAAGCAGGTTATTTCTTGCCATCTACGACTAGTGAAGCCATCCTTGATGTTGCTGTTCATGGTAAGACTATTACAGTTGCTACGACTTCCTCTTTGTACGTATACAAAAAGATTGCTGGTTCATGGGATAAAGTCATTATAGACCTAAAAGATATATATCTTGAAGACTGGACGTGGTATACACCTCCTAATAAGTTGAGGCATGTAGATGTTTACAACGATCGTATTGTTGTAAATGATAAAGGTGATGAATATAATGTGGGGGAACTAAGAGTATTTCAAAGAATTGGTGGAAGCTGGACAAATTATACAGAGATATTGAATTTCGATTTGTCTGCTTACCACAGTATTTATGAGTTAAAAATTCATGAGGGGACAATAGCGGCTTCTCTATATGCAGAAACAGGTGCTAAAAGTGTAATAGTTTTTTCGGAAGAAATTGGTTGGAATAGTAGAGTTATTTATTCTGGTGAGCTGAATCAAGGGAAGAATATAGACCTTGAGTATAAAAACTTGCTAATTGCGATGCCGACGGGAGGAGCCAGACTTTATATGAATTCTGTTGGCTGGTACTCGGGGATGCATCATGTTGAACTTAAGCACTATACACCGGATAATTCTAGAGTACATCCTCATGTTTCCATTTCTGGTAATTATATTGTTTCGGTTGCAAATGAAGATGTGATATTATATGTAAAGCCTCGTGCGGGATGGACTAATATGGTAGAGCAAGGGAAGTTGACGACTGCAGACTGGATAAAGGATGAACCTGGCAGTTTTGCTTTTGTGGCAGGTAATAAAGCCGTATTTAACGGAGGGTATGGTTATTATAAGTATATGAACTTAGGGGAATATTGCGATGAAGGCTGGTATGAAAAAACGGTACAATCATATAGTGATGGACAAAATATCAATTTGCTAAATGGGGCAATGCGCCTTGGAGGAGATACAAATGGAGGACAATATTTAATTAACAGTGGAGCAAATGTAAACCTTACTGCAACAAAATGGATACAATTAAAGCCGGGTTTTGAAGCTAAAGCAGGTAGCCAGGTGAAAATAAATACTGAAACCTGTGAGAATGTATATTACCAATTTAGATATGGAATGGAATAAAATAAGAAGAGAAATGAGAAAATTTAAAATACTATTCCAAATAATGTTAGT
The DNA here is from genome assembly GCF_009711405.1 of Fulvivirga kasyanovii. GTDB lineage: Bacteria > Bacteroidota > Bacteroidia > Cytophagales > Cyclobacteriaceae > Fulvivirga > Fulvivirga kasyanovii. Next base: position 20,428 of record NZ_SMLW01000573.1, read on the forward strand.
GCTCAATTTTACTCTTGTTGTACAAGGGTATAGTCAGCATTTGAACTTTAATTGGGTAAGTACTCTAGAGGAAGGGAATGCAGATATAGCCAGAGCAGTGAGTATTTCTGATGCGGGAGATGTTTATATGATTGGAGCTTCTCAGGAGAGTGGTCATTCCGAAAATGGACGTATGAAAACGTCTAATTCAGATATAGTGATCAACGAGATTACCAATATGGGTAAAGCATCATGGTCAAAAAAAGCAGGTAGTTCAATTGGACGTTCGAATGTCATTGACGAATATGGGACAGATATTATTTCCAAAAATGATTATTTATACATTACTGGGGTATATAATTATCAAGGACGATTTGATGGAGCTGAACTATTGTCTAAGGGGCTGGAAGATATTTTCATTGGTAAGTATCGAAAGAATGGAGAACTTATGTGGATGAAATCTATTGGGGGAGTCAGTCAGGACTTGGTTTACGATATGGCCCTTGATTCAGATGATAATATTTATATTACAGGTTCCATTCAGCATGATGCTCAATTTGGAGATATGCTTATCTCTGCAGGTGATAATGCTCAATTCTTTATTGCGAAATATAGTAGTGGGGGAGATTTGTTGTGGTGTAAGTACTCCAGTGGTAACGGTCGAGTAGCAGGAAAGTCGGTTTATATAAGTGCAGGAAATATATATATAGCAGGTGAATTTACAGGTAGTTCAACAATTGGAAACAATACACTTGTTTCTAATGGGCAAACGGATATTTTTCTTGCTAAAATGGATTTGGACGGAGGTTTAAAGCAGCTTACTACTGTCGGGGGGGAAGAAGAAGATAGAGTGGAATCGATGGTGGCTACAAATAAGGGTGAAATCTATTTTTGTGGATCGTTTACAGGTTTTATTATTCATCAGGAAAAGATCATGCAGTCCAATGGACTTCATGATGTATTACTAGGAAAGCTTTCTCCTAATTTGACTATTGAATGGATGAATACTTACGGTGGTGTAGGAATGGATGTTGCTCATGCCGTTGAAATAGTTGATGATGAAATTGTTGTTGCAGGAACCTTTGAAAAAGAGTTGCGATTAAACGGAGAGTCTCATTGGTCATTTGGCTTTACAGATATCTTTCTGGTTGATTTAGACTCTAAAGGAAACGTTAGTTGGTTGGAGGTAATAGGCGGGGCTGGGCAGAATCATGTAACCGATTTAAGACTAAAAAATAATGAACTTTATTTGTCCGGTTTTTTTATAGGTGACATTAATTTTAATGATGAGTCTAGTTACTCTGAGAAAGCTTCGTCATCGTTCTTGTTCAATTTTTCCCTTGGAAAAAAGGAAGAATCACAACCTTCAATATCTGATGTTGTGATTTACCCTAACCCGGCTAAAAACAATATAACGATTAGACTTACAGGCGAAGTAGCTTCTGAGTCCAAAACAATTAGAGT
>NZ_SMLW01000443.1 GCF_009711405.1 Fulvivirga kasyanovii
GAGGGGATACGCTCGTACAAAAACGTAAACGGATGTAACATCTTCAAAGCGAAGGAGCACTACGACAGGCTACAGTACTCTGCGGAAAAAATGCACGTCAACCTGCCTTACTCTACCGAAGAGCTGATCAACATCACCTATCAGCTTTTGGATAAAAACAATCTTCGTGATGCCTATATCCGCCCACTGGTCTATTCCGGGCCATACATGGGGCTTACTCCCGCAGAGGAAACACACGTATTTATAGCTGCCTGGGAGTGGGCTAAATATCTGGGTACCAACCCGCTGCACGTCATGGTGTCTTCGTATCAGCGGCCTAACCCGAAATCCTGCCACGTCGAGGCTAAAGTTGTCGGACATTATACTAATTCAATTCTTGCCACTACTGAGGCCAAGCGCCTGGGGTATGATGAAGGCTTGCTGCTGGACATGCATGGCAATGTAGCAGAAGGCCCGGGAGCCAATTTCTTTTTCGAAAAGAATGGCACCCTTTATACGCCACCGGCAGGCAATATATTACCGGGAATTACCCGCTCCACAGTTATTGACCTGGCACGTGAGCTCGACATTCGTGTGGTAGAGAAACAATTTACAGTAGAAGAGGTGTACGGGGCAGACAACGCCTTCTTCACGGGTACCGCCGTGGAGGTAGCTCCAATTGCCTCACTGAATGGTGAAAAGTTTAAGGGCAACTGGGAAGATTCTGCCGGACACAACATCTATCTGATGTACAGACAGAAAGTACAGTTTAATGAATATCAGGGATTGACAATCGTTTAAAGAATGCAAAAAATATTAAATAAATATAGCCAACAAGTAACTCAGGATCCTACACAACCGGCCGCGCAGGCGATGCTTCATGCCATCGGCCTTTCTGATGAGGACCTTAAAAAACCTCAGGTAGGTATTGTCAGTACTGGTTTCGAAGGAAACCCTTGCAATATGCACCTGAACGATTTGGCAAAGGTAGTGAAGAAAGGAACTATCAGTAATGAGCTGGTAGGGCTGATCTTCAACACTATTGGAGTTAGCGATGGTATTTCTATGGGCACACCTGGCATGCGTTACAGCTTGCCATCAAGAGATATTATTGCTGACTCCATTGAAACTGTAGTCAATGCCCAGTCATATGACGGATTGGTAGCGGTAGTTGGATGTGATAAGAATATGCCTGGAGCAATGATGGCGATGGGGCGATTGAATCGCCCGGCGATATTGATCTACGGAGGCACCATTGCCCCGGGATGTTACCGTGACCAAAAGCTGGATGTGGTTTCTGCATTTGAAGCTTTGGGACAGAAAATGGCGGGCTCAATTTCGCAGGAAGATTTTCAGGGTATTGTCTCCCATGCCTGTCCGGGACCGGGAGCATGCGGTGGTATGTACACGGCCAATACCATGGCCTCTGCTATAGAGGCTCTCGGTCTTAGCCTCCCTTTCAGCTCATCTAACCCTGCACAAAGTCCTGAAAAGGAAAATGAATGTGTGCGGGCAGGAGAGGCGATCAAGTACCTTATCTACAACGACATCAAACCCAGGGATATCGTAACTGCGAAATCTTTTGAGAATGCTGTGGCACTGATAACTGTACTCGGCGGTTCGACCAATGCAGTATTGCACCTGCTGGCCATTGCAAAAGCTTTTGAAGTGCCACTTACCCTCACTGATTTTCAAAAAGTGAGCGAAAAGACCCCTTTGTTGGCAGACCTTAAACCAAGTGGTAAGTACCTCATGGAAGACCTGCACAAGGAAGGAGGCGTTCCTGCGGTAATGAAAATGATGCTGGAAGAAGGCCTGCTACATGGCGATTGCCTCACCATTACCGGCAAAACCATTAAGGAAAACCTTGCGGAGGTAAATGGACTGGGAGAGAGCCAGCCGATCATCAAGCCATTGGACAACCCTATAAAAGCCACCGGACATATCAGGATACTGAAAGGAAATCTGGCTCCTGAGGGTGCTGTGGCAAAAATCACCGGCAAGGAAGGGGAAGTATTTGAAGGTCCTGCCAGAGTATTTGAAGGCGAGTTTGATGCTAACGACGGACTGGCAGCCGGTCAGGTGAAGTCCGGAGAAGTAGTAGTGATCAGGTATGAAGGCCCCAAAGGCGGCCCTGGTATGCCTGAGATGCTCAAGCCTACTTCATCTATTATGGGTGCAGGATTAGGCAAGGAAGTAGCGCTGATCACTGATGGCCGGTTTTCGGGAGGTACGCATGGCTTTGTAGTAGGCCACATAACTCCTGAGGCACAGGAAGGCGGACCGCTGGCCATAGTTAAAGACGGTGATATCATCCGCATAGATGCTACGAACGACACCATTGACATACTCATTGACGAAGCCGAAATGAAAGAAAGGCTGAGTAAATGGGTAGCGCCACCACTGAAAAAGACGAGTGGAGTACTTTACAAATATGCCAAAAATGTTTCATCAGCATCGTTGGGATGCATAACTGATCAATAAATTATGGACACACTGACCAAAACAGTTGGAGCTGAATCAAAAATGACACAGACGATGAGCGGCGCGGAGGCCGTCATCCAATCGCTTCTTGCAGAAGATGTCGATACTGTCTTTGGTTATCCCGGTGGGGCGATCATGCCCATCTATGATGCGCTATTCGATTATCAGCATTTTATCAATCACGTATTGGTACGTCATGAGCAGGGGGCCACACATGCTGCCCAGGGCTTTGCCCGGGTGAGCGGTAGGGTTGGCGTTTGCTTTGCCACTTCAGGCCCCGGAGCTACTAACCTCATCACCGGTTTGGCAGATGCCATGATAGATTCCAATCCACTGGTATGTATAACCGGGCAGGTGGCATCGCACCTTTTAGGTACTGATGCTTTTCAGGAAACTGACGTGCTTGGCGTATCTATGGCAGTTACTAAATGGAACTGTCAGGTGACAAAGGCGGAAGACATCCCCGGAGCCATAGCCAAAGCTTTTTATATCGCCCGCTCTGGCAGACCTGGGCCGGTATTAATTGACATCACAAAAGATGCGCAGTTCGGACAGCTTGATTTTAGCTACGAGCCCTGCGAGATGATAAGAAGCTATGTGCCGCGCCAAAAGTTGTACATGGACCGGGCAAAGGAAGCCGCGGAGTTGATCAATAACGCCAAAAAGCCATTTCTGCTCGTTGGGCAAGGTGTAATACTCGCCCAGGCAGAGCAGGAAGTACTTAACCTGGTGGAAAAAGCGGATATACCTTTTGCATGGACATTGATGGGACTTTCTGCAATGCCCACTGACCATGAGTTGAATATGGGTATGTTAGGCATGCATGGCAACTATGCACCTAATATAAAGACCAATGAGTGTGATGTTTTGATTGCCGTGGGAATGCGGTTCGATGACCGTGTGACCGGTGATGTTTCCAAATATGCAAAACAGGCCAAAGTAATACACATCGAAATTGACCCTGCGGAGATAGACAAAATCATTCCTGCGGATGTGCCCCTGGTGGCAGATGCAAAGGAGGCAGTAGGTGCTTTGAATGAGCTGGTTTTGCCTAATAAACATGCAGACTGGGTCAATAGCTTTAGGGAAGCTGCCGCTATTGAGGTGGAGAAAGTAATCACTCAGGACCTGTTTCCTCAAAAAGAGGGAATGACTATGGGTGAAGTGGTGAGAAGCGTTAGCCAGAAACTTAATGGAGATGGCGTGCTTGTAACAGACGTAGGTCAGCATCAGATGGCCGCATCACGATACTTTCAGTTCAATAAAACGCGAAGCAATGTAACCTCAGGTGGCCTGGGTACCATGGGCTTTGCCCTGCCGGCTGCTTTGGGCGCTAAACTGGGTTGTCCGGAGAGAGAAGTGGTTGCGGTAATAGGTGACGGCGGATTTCAAATGACCTTGCAGGAGCTGGCTACTATTTTTCAAACCAATGCTGCTGTTAAAATCCTGATACTCAATAATAATTTTCTGGGTATGGTAAGGCAGTGGCAGCAATTGTTTTTTGAGAAGAGGTACTCCTTTACAGAAATGGTCAACCCTGATTTTGTAAAGATCAGTGAAGCATATGGTATACCTGCCCTGAAAGTAGAGCGCAGGGAAAACCTTGATGAGGGAATCAAGACCATGCTTGAATCAGAAGGGCCTTTCCTTCTTGAAGTAATTGTAGAGAAAGAAGATAACGTATTTCCGATGGTTCCTACAGGGGCTGCAGTTTCAGATATAAGATTAGAGTAACATGATACGAAAATACACCATAAGCATATTTACCGAGAATTTTTTCGGCCTTCTCAACAGGATAACCATCATTTTCACCAGAAGAAGGATCAATATAGAGAGCCTGACAGTCTCTGAATCAGAGGTCAAGGGCGTGCACCGCTATACGCTGGTAATAAAGTCTGAGGAGGAGAAAGTAAAGAAGCTGGTAAAGCAGATTGAAAAGCTGGTTGACGTACTTAAAGCATTCTACTATATCAATGAGGAGACTGTTTTTCAGGAGATAGCCCTTTATAAAGTATCTACCCATGCTTTGAAAGAAGGTAGAAATTTTGAGCGGTTGATCAGGGACCATCATGCGCGGATGCTGACGGTTGAGTCGGAATTCGTAGTGATCGAGAAAACCGGGCATAAGGAAGAAACACAGGAGTTGCTGAGACAACTACAGCCTTTTGGGGTACTTGAGTTTGCCAGGTCCGGCAGGGTGGCAGTTTCAAAACCCATGAAAAAGCTTTCATCTTACCTCAGGGAAATGGAAGAAGAACAACTGGTGACCGCGTGAAGGACACCATCATTTAAAAAAGAATAATTAACAATAATAATACTATTAAGCTATGGCTAAAATTAATTTCGGCGGAGTAATCGAAGAAGTAGTTACCAGAAGTGAATTTCCTTTAGAAAAAGCACGTGAAGTGCTAAAAGATGAGACCGTGGCCGTGATCGGCTATGGAGTACAAGGTCCCGGGCAAGCACTGAACCTGAAAGATAATGGCATCAACGTAATTGTAGGCCAGAGAAAAGATTCTAAGACCTGGGATAAGGCTGTTGCCGATGGCTGGGAGCCAGGAAAAACACTTTTTGAAATAGAAGAAGCATGTGAGAGAGGTACTGTTATCCAATACCTGCTTTCTGATGCAGGCCAGATTACACTATGGCCAACCGTAAAGAAATATCTTACACCGGGCAAAGCCCTTTATTTCTCTCACGGTTTTGGCATTACTTATAAAGAAAGAACAGGTATAGTACCTCCTGAAGATGTGGACGTAATCCTTATTGCTCCTAAAGGTTCAGGTACTTCATTGAGGAGAATGTTCCTGGAAGGACGAGGACTTAATTCCAGCTATGCAATATTCCAGGATGCTACAGGCAGGGCGAAAGAGCGCGTGGTAGCACTAGGTATAGGTGTAGGTTCTGGTTACCTGTTCGAAACTACTTTCAAAAGAGAGGTTTACAGTGACCTTACCGGGGAAAGAGGCTCATTGATGGGCGCTATCCAGGGTATTTTCGCCGCTCAGTATGAAGTATTGCGAGCCAACGGACACACGCCATCCGAAGCTTTTAATGAAACTGTTGAAGAGTTGACCCAATCCCTGATGCCATTGGTAGCAGAAAATGGTATGGACTGGATGTATGCCAACTGCTCTACTACAGCCCAGAGAGGTGCACTGGATTGGTGGAAGAAATTCAGGGATGCTTCAAAGCCTGTATTTGAAGAGCTCTATGCTGAAGTAGCTAAAGGCAACGAAGCTCAAAAATCAATAGACAGCAACAGCAAGTCTGATTACCGTGAAAAGCTGGAAGAAGAGCTGAAAGAACTGAGAGAATCAGAGATCTGGCAAGCAGGAGCTGAGGTAAGAAAGCTTCGCCCTGAAAGCCCGTAAGTATTTCCTACCCAATATAAGCTATATCAGGAGCCTTGCAGGGTAACCCTGGTGAGAAGGTTCCTGATATAGCCTATCCCATTTCCGGAAGTATAGAAAAGTGAGAGAGATAAATCCTAAAGTAATGCCTCAGACAAAAGTCAACAGAATATCCATAGACAACATACTTACGGCAGCAGAGAACCTTAAAGGTGTAGCCATAAGGACCCCGTTAATGCCCAATCACCATTTATCGGAGCGCTATGGAGCCAATATTCAGCTTAAAAGAGAAGACCTGCAGGTGGTGCGGTCATACAAGATCCGGGGGGCATATAACATGATCCAGAGCCTGGATGAGGAGCAGCTAAAGAATGGTGTGGCGTGCGCCAGCGCAGGGAACCATGCACAGGGTGTTGCATTGGCCTGTAGCCTGAAAAAGATCAAAGGCACCATATTTATGCCCTCGCCTACACCTAGTCAAAAAGTGACCCAGGTCAAAATGTTTGGTAAAGAGTACATTGAAGTAGTGCTTACCGGAGATACTTTTGACGATGCCTTTCACGAGGCTATAGCATTTTGTGAAAAGAATGACGTTGCCTTTATCCCTCCCTTTGATGATGAAAAGGTCATAGAAGGACAAGCAACGGTCGGTAAAGAAATACTGGAAGATAGCAATGAGCCTGTAGATTACCTCATTTTGCCCATCGGGGGAGGTGGGCTGGCGGCAGGACTTGCCAGTTATTTTAAAGTACTCTCACCCTCCACCAGGATCATTGGCGTAGAGCCTGCCGGCGCTCCTGCGATGAAAAACTCCATCGAAAAAGGTGAAGTAGTAACCCTCGATAACATAGACAAGTTCGTGGATGGCGCTGCGGTAAAAAGAGTAGGTGATATCACTTTTGAAATTTGCAGGGAACTGCTTGATGATGTGATAACCGTGCCCGAAGGCCAGGTATGTGGAGAAATATTGAGGCTGTATAATGAGCAGGCTATTGTGGTGGAACCTGCCGGAGCTCTTTCGATTACAGCACTGAATGTGCTAAAAGATGAGATTGAGGGAAAAAACGTAGTGTGTGTGGTCAGCGGCAGCAATAATGACATTACACGAACCATGGAGATCAAAGAGCGCTCTTTGTTATATGAGGGGCTTAAACATTATTTTATAGTAAACTTTCCGCAGAGGGCAGGAGCATTGAGAGAGTTTCTGACCGAGGTGCTGGGGAAAAACGATGACATTACCCATTTCGAATACTCCAAAAAGAATAGCCGCGAAAGAGGGCCTGCATTGATTGGTATAGAACTGCAAAACAGGGAAGACCTCGAGCCTTTAATGTCGCGAATGGAAGTGAAAAGGTTTAAGTACGAATATATCAATGACCAACCTCAGTTGTTTCATTATTTAATTTAATCTCAGAGTTGAATAATTCCTAAGGAAAAGGCTTCCGGCATAGTGCCAGAAGCCTTTTTGTTTAAGCATGCCCGTTTCCTAAATGCACATGCGATAGATAGGTGATTTAGTTAATACTAAAATTAAGGGCATTGTTCGCCGGGTCTGAGAGGCCTTGAGCTTTGGTATACCGTTATGGTTTTAGTACCGGCAGCACCACCATCAATAGTTACAGTACCTCTTCTTCTGGGCTCGCATACCATGTTGTAAGAGGATACACTAATGTTGAACGTGCCACTGTTTGAGCCACTTGACGGAGAAACAGAAATCCAGCCGGCATTATCAGTTACGGTCCAGTTTACATTAGCCGAAACAGTGATGGTACGGCTGCTTGATGTGTACCCGAAACTTACAGAAGTGGGAGATACAGTTAAAGTAGGATCACCGGGAGGGTTGGTAGAGCCTGGGTACAAAGTGGTTAGCGCTGTAGCATCGTAGTTGCTGAATTCTCCGTTTTCAGAACCATTGAAGCAGGCCAGCATGATAGAGTTCATATCAACATTTGTAGTGGCCGGTGTGCCGGGAATGTGGATTGCACCTACTCCGGCATCGCCTTCGTTGCCTCCTGATCCACAAGAAATTGATCTGTTGAAATAGTCAGTATGACGTAAGCCTACACAATGTCCGATTTCATGGGTCATAACATGCTCAACTACATCTGTTCCGTAATTGACGGTTCCTGCCTGTATTTCCACCCATTTGTAGGGGTTTCCTCCTGTAGGGAAACCGGCTCTTCCTCCTCCGTTGCCCGAAACTCTTGTAACAACAATATCATAGCTGCTGGAGTTGGTACCAAAAGCCAATGTGAAATTCAAGCCCAGGTTCAGGTTGTTGTAGTTGTCAACAGCCATTTGTAAGGCCGATCTCATAGTAGCATCAAGGTATGAACTGTTGCTGCCACTGCCGTAGTAGCCGAGAACTTTGATGGTTTTGGGAGAGCTAACCAGGTTTGTGGTTCGGTATTGCTCCGTAGTTGGACCGTCGTGGGTATCAGGTAGCATAGCTGCCAGTTGTTTCGGAGAAATCTTGATGTCGTTTTCAAGCACATAAACCTGCTCAGACTCTCCGGTAACCGGGTTATTGAAAGTTTCAAACCTGATGTCGCTGACATCAAAGCCGAGTTCAGTAAACTGGGCCAGGGTTTCTTCGCTAATTTGTGGTTCTTGAACGGGGTCAACCGCGGGCTCATCCGAACAGGAGAACACCACAAAAGCCAGGAGCGCTACCAGTCCCAGCAATGAAATTCTGATCTTTTTCATTTTTGTTGGTTTTAGTTAGTAAATGATTTATTTGGTTATTCATTATAAAGATATGTGGAATGGATTTCGTTGGAAATCCCTGATTCCGGTTATAATTTTTTATACCTGAAATGCGCTATGGCCCTGTAAAAGACTAAGGCGATTTATTTTTTATAGCGAAATGTATTTACGATTTTTGCATCGTGCTGAGATATTTTCAAAATAAAAAGAGACGATATAAGATCCTTATCTGTATTGTTTTAGTTGCCGGATACTACCTGTTGTTGCCTGATGAATTGTTTGATGCCCCTTACTCCACTACCATTGAGAGCAGGGAAGGACAGCTATTGGGTGCAGCAATTGCCTCTGACGGACAATGGCGCTTTGCCGAAATGGACTCTGTCCCCGAGAAGTTTGAGGAGGCGATCATACACTTTGAGGATGAAGGGTTTTACTATCACCCCGGGGTCAATCCGTTTGCACTGTTGCGAGCCACCTGGCAAAACCTGCGTTCTGGCAAAGTAGTTAGCGGGGGCAGCACCCTTACCATGCAGCTCGTCCGGCTTAGCAGGCGCGATAAGCCGCGAACCCTTTGGCAAAAGATCATTGAGATCGTGATGGCCACCCGGGTGGAGCTTTCGTATTCTAAAGAAGAAATACTGAACATGTATGCGTCACATGCACCTTTTGGAGGTAATGTGGTCGGCCTTAATTCCGCTACATGGAGATATTTTAACCGAGGGCCTGAGGATATTTCATGGGGAGAAGCGGCATTGCTTGCTGTACTGCCCAACAGTCCGGGCCTTATACATCCCGGCAGGAACCGGGATGAACTGCGGGCCAAAAGAAACAGGCTGCTGGATAAACTACTTGCCGAAAGTATTATTGATTCTCTGACTAACCAACTGGCCAAATCCGAATCTATACCGGACGAACCTCTGCCACTGCCACAGTTGGCTCCTCATTTGCTCACCCGGGCCATTCAGGACGGCAAGGAACAGCAAAACATTGTAAGTACTATAGATATTTCTTTGCAAAGACGGGTAGCGAGAATAGTGGAGAACCATCATCGTACATTGAGAGGGAATGAAGTTTATAACGCCGCTGCTATTGTGGCACATGTACAGTCGGGCGAGGTGCTGGCTTATGTGGGCAACGTGCAGCAGGCCGGGCGTGAGCATGATAATTATGTCGATATCATAACTGCACCAAGAAGTACGGGAAGCATTTTAAAACCCTTTCTGTATGCCGCTATGCTCGATGAAGGGCAGATCCTGCCTTCATCGCTCGTTCCGGATGTGCCGGTTTTTATCAGTGGGTTTGCTCCTAAGAATTTCTCAAGAACATACGACGGAGCCGTGCCTGCTAACCGTGCCCTGTCCCGGTCGCTGAATGTGCCGGCAGTGCAAATGCTCAGGCAGTATCGCTATGAAAAGTTCCACTCTCTGCTCAATGAGCTGGGAATGACAACGTTGACAAAATCCCCGGATCACTATGGATTATCGCTGATACTTGGCGGTGCGGAAGGTACACTTTGGGATATTAGTGGCATGTACGCGGGGCTGGCGCGCACCTTAAACCATTATAATACCCACACGGATAACTACCGTTACAGTGATAACAGTTTCAGTCCTCTTCATTATGTAAGACAGGTTGTTGATGATACGGAGGAAAGGAGCGATACAGGAATATTAAGTGCTGCAGCAGTCTACCACACTATGGAAGCTTTGCTTGAAGTTTACCGGCCTACAGAGGAATCATCGTGGGAGATGTTTGATTCATCGCAAAAAATAGCCTGGAAAACAGGTACCAGTTTTGGCTATCGGGATGCCTGGGCAGTGGGGGCGACATCAGAGTATGTAGTAGGTGTATGGGTAGGAAATGCGGATGGAGAGGGAAGGCCCGGACTTACAGGTATACAGGCTGCAGCCCCATTGATGTTTGATGTTTTTGATGTTTTGCCCAAATCAGTATGGTTTGACGAACCATTGTCCGAAATGGTACCTATGAGTATATGCAGGGAGAGCGGCTACCGTGCCACCGAGCTTTGCACTCCTGTTGACACATTGCAGATAATTAAAGCAGGTAGCCGGACAGAAAGTTGCCCTTATCATAAAGCAGTGCATCTCGATACTGATGGCTATCGTGTGCATGCTGACTGTGAACCCGTACGCAACATGTTACATACTTCATGGTTTGTATTGCCTCCTGTTCAGGAGTATTACTACAG
>NZ_SMLW01000541.1 GCF_009711405.1 Fulvivirga kasyanovii
GTATAATGTTTTTACACCCACATTACCTCCAGAAGAGCCTTGTAAATGCAACCCCTCTAAATACAGCTTATCTCCATGTACTCGATAATCGGATATTCCTTGGATAACTTCATCCGCATATTTAGCTGAGAATATCATTACACCATCCTCCTTGGTGATAATATTAACAAAGGTTTTAGCTTCATTAACCCCCCTAGCTACAATATTTACGGTATTCGGCGATGGTAATTTTGGTGTTTTAGGCCCTACCTCTAGCAGTAAAGGAACGGAAAAAATCTCAGGAGCAAGGGACGCTGTAGCATACCACGCTTCCTTTTGTCGAAGTTCAGCCAATGCCCACTTTTCCCAATTCAAATTTATGGAGGGATCAATTTGATAATTGCGATAAGCAAATTGTACAGGGGCATTCTTGCTTCCAAGCACTACTATTTCATCTAATACTGTACCTCCAGCATTAATAAATTCCTGCACTTCTTCAGGACAATCTCCAGTACAACCCCCATCTGGATCAACAAGATTGGTTGGATTATTCCCCATCCCAACATAAGGAGACCAGTATTGACCATATGGATCAGTGGTCAACCACCTCCCAATCACCGGATCATACATTCTAAGTTCAAAACTGTTCCATCCTGTTTCACTATCTTCCTCGGCAAACTGTCCCTGGAATCCATAACGATAATAACCGCCAAACGCCAGTTGCCCTGTAATAGTTTCATCAATTTCTTCTGATGTATTCATGTCCATCAGGAGTCGTATCTCCTGCAAGGACAATGATTTTTTAAAGATATGAAAATTCTGTAACCTGGTCTGATGAGCGTTGGTTAATATTTTCTTGATCTGGATAGGTGCATCCGAATCATTGAAGCCAAATGAAGGATCGTCAAATTGGAGTGCGTCCTTTCTCTCTCCATTGGCGTAAACGTCAAACCATGGACCATTGCGCACTATGGCAATGTGCGTCCATTCATTAAATTGATTATCGGTATAATTAAAGGTGATCAAATTTTCACCGGAGTTATAGCTATTGGAAAACTGCCCTTCAGAAGTGGGGTCATGGATCATACTAATAGCTACATCAGCCGGTTCATATCCGCTTTCCGGTGCTCCGTAAATACCATCTTTGCGTATGGAGAAAAGCTCAACCGGTTCGCTTACACTGGCATCACCTTTAACCCAAAAAGCAATGGTAAAATCTTTATTACTGAACTCTAAGGAAGCGGCATCATCAATAACCACAGACCCGTTCTGGTCGATTATTGCGGCCGTACTTTCCTCGTCCTTCCCGGCCCCGAAGGTGATCCCGGTGCTGGTCACAATCTGCTGTAGTGGACTATCATCCATTACATCCCCGGCAAGTGGCAGGTTCAGCACTTCACTCTCCTGCATAGTAGGTTCGCCCTCATTGTGCACATAATTATTAGGCGTATTGCTCCTTCGCATCACCATACCAAACGGGTAATAATCGGTAGCCTGGGTTACTACATTTTCTGTAAGGGTAACGGAAACATCATCGAAGTACACTTCACTATCCGGCGATTCGTTGGAGGCATAAACATAGATATAGCCTTCCTGAGTGATGTCAATAACCTGATCAAGATCCAAAAGTTCGAATTCAGTAGCGCTGGCATTTCCCTCATAAAACCCAGCACTTTCACTAACACGCATCCTGTTGCTGGTTACCACATTAAAGGTAGCATCAAATATTATATAATTCAGGTATGCATCCGGTGTATTGCCAGCGCTGGAAGCAAAGCCGCTTAGTGCCCCCGTAAACAGGCTTTCCAGTTCACTTGCTGTTTCCAAACCATTGGCTCCTATGTAAGTGCTGGTCAGTGCGGCTACTACATCTGCCAAAGCCAATTGGTTATACGTCTCCTGTATTTTGAATTTGGCAAATGCCTGCATATCCACCTGATCGCCCGGTTCAACCTTTAGAGTAATAGCCGGTCCTACCCTTCTTTGCAAGCTACCATCCAGCAATGCAGAATACTGCGGATTGGCCACTACATCGGTAGAAGTAACATTAAGTCCAGGGTCAGAAGACTTATGATCAATAGCAAAAAGATTATCTGCCTGAAAATAAGCCATCTCTTCTACTCTGGGGTTAGAATAATCACCTGTTCCTGTATCTTCCATAGTAGCTGTATAGATGGTCTTCCTCTTTTTCACAACAGTCCGTACATTACCCAAATGGTCAGTTAGCTCGTAATCAACGGTTCCATCCTGCTGGGGGTAATAAACCCCTAGTTTACCTGATCCATATACTGGTACTTCAGTTTGTACCAGATCATTGGTTTCATCTTTCCTCTCATAAATACTCATCACATTGCCTGACGCATCTCGAATATACCATGTTTCAGTTGCCGTATCTTCCTTTCGGCTCATCAGCCTGAAGCCTCTGTCATCGTATTTATAGCTTACTTTCAACTCCTTCTTGTCAGCATCAGCATAAACAGCAACCACTTTGCCGGTCACATCATAGTCTACGTACTTTTCTTTACCATCATCACCTATTTCCGCTGTAAGCTGTCCTATTTCATTGTAATGGTAGGTGGCATGACCGGTTATCTTGTCCAATTGATTATTTTGAAGAACAGTGTTATCATCATTACCTTCTTCATCAATATTATAATCATATTTGAAGTCATGCTTTTTACTGCCCTCTCCATCATATCGCCGCAGTGACATGATGTTGCCATTCAGGTCATATTGCAGGTTATTGAGCCTGTATTTGTTGGTTTCGTGCTGTACGATACCGGTTACTTCTTCACCCCAAACCGCTTCCTTTAACTGGTATTTTTCGTCATAATCGAAGAGATAAATCCCTTCATTAATGTTCGTACCGGCCTCAAAAGGTTCAGCATCATCAGGCACGGCTGTTGCCCATTTCATGGAGGTAATGTTGCCGTTGTAAAGTGGTTTTACCTCAAAATTTACAGGAACGGGGTCAGGCACATCAGTTATCACAAAAGAGGACGAGTATAAAGTGATATCAGTTATCACCGTATTTTTCATCTCACACCTGTAACGTTTGCCAATGTAGGTTGCATCAGCCTCGGCCAGTAAGAGATCTGCATCTGTTTTGCCTGCAAGGTTTTGCCATACTGTTCCGTCCCACTCCTGCCACTGATAGGTTGTGTATTCGCCTCCGGAACGATCGTTAGCAACCTTGTAGTTTCCCCCGAGAGCTGTTTCTATTTCAGTATCCGGTTGTTTTTGGGGATTATAATTCAGGATTCTGAACTTCTTCACACCATCAATCATCTGGGCCTCCAGTGAAGCATAATCAAGCAGGTTATTCTTCAAATAAAGAACATCTACATTAGATACAGCCGGAAAACTGGTGAAATTGTTATTGTGAAGATAAATATCAATTATATTGGTATGAGCATTAATTGTTTCAGGGAAGCTACCGGACAGTGCATTGAAGCTCAGGTCAAGGTTTAGCAACGCCACACATCCGCCGATTGAGGCTGGCACCTCACCGCTCAGATTATTATTATTTAATTCGAGTTTAACCAATTGATGGAGATTCCCAATGCTTTTTGGAAGAGCTCCACTCAACTGGTTATTGGAAAGGTATAACTGCTTTAATAATATAAGGTTTCCAATTCCCTCTGGAATAGCACCAGTAAGGGTGCAATTTTGCAATGTAACAGCCGAGAGTTTGCTCAATTCCCCTATCCATTCCGGCAAAGGCGCGTTGATGGGTGTATTGTTGACGTCCAGCCAGGTAAGACTGGTCATTCCACGGATTGCCAAGGGAAACGCCCCTCCAAAATCCATACCCGGATTGCTTCCAAAATAGATCTTGCTAAGGTTTACCAGTTTGGCCAGTTCCACAGGCAATCCGCCCGTAAGGTTATTCTGATCTATTCGCAGCGAAAGCAGATTTGTGAGATTGCCAAGTGTGGATGGAACCGTGCCAGTAAGCCCCATATTATTCAGGCTCAAATCCTTCAGTGCAGTCAGGTTCCCGATTTCCGGTGGGATCTCACCTCCGATAGACGGATTTGAAAACAATGTTAGTGTTTCCAGATTGCTTAGGTTCCTAATTTCAGCAGGAATCCCATTGATCAACTGGTTATTAGCCAGTGACAAAGTCTTAAGCGCTCTCAATGAACCGATGGATGCCGGCAGTGATCCTGTTAACTGATTGGAACTAAGAGCGATGGCCGTTACATCACCATTTTCCACTGTCACACCATGCCACCCCACTACCTGATCTATGGAGGTAATGGTACTCCAGTCGGTTGGCCATCCGGCATTATTAGTCCAGTTAGGGCCGTCGGTAGATTCATATAACTCTTGTAAGGCGGCTATTTCATAAACATCCGGAATCTCTTCACTGTAGGAAAAACTGGAACGAACTTCCCTGAGTTCTGTTCCTGGCGTAGCCATTGCTACATCCACCAAAAGTACACCCTCAGAACTAATTTTTGAGATATAAGCCACAGAGCCATTACGAAGATATTTTATAGTGTTCCCTGTTCGCTCAATCCTGAATGTTTCTCCTGTTAGATAGTTTGATAGTGCAAACTTTGCAACACCATCTTCTCTTACATACCCGTTCCTTGTCCCACTTATTTGTATAGCATATTGTAATGATCTATAATCAGCGTCTGAATTCACTTCAGACAGGCCAACCATGAAGTTGCGACCTCTACTGAATACCTGAAACTCTACCCAACCGTCTTCACCCGGACCTAAACTGTACTTTGACGCAGCTCCCCCATTGCCCCAGCCATCAGCTTCTGTTTTAATCAACGTTCCGTCGAAGTTTACCTCTGCCCCCTCTATATCAGTCCATTGAACCTCATACCCTGGTTTAGGTGTTTTTGTGTACACTTCATTAAATGAAGTCCTGATATCAGGAACAACCGTACCGCTATCCCCTAAAGATATATCTACTAAAAGTTGATCTTCCAAAAGATAAGCTGAGGTATAAACCACCTCGCCATTCCGAAAGTACTTTATGACATTCCCTGTTCGCTCAATTTTGAATACATCACCTACGAGATAATCGCCAAGATTTTTAATAGCCATGCCTCCTTCATAAATACCATAGACCCCAGTATTTCGTATATAGATTGAATAACGCTGCGTTAGCCAATGCGAATCAAGATTTTCAGGAGAGATACCAATCATGTATGTTTTTGTCCGACTAAGAGCCTGAAACTCTACCCATCCGTCCGCGCCTTGAGGCAATCCTTGATTTGAAGCTGCACCTGCGTTGCCCCAACCCTGCGATACATTTTTTTCAAGGTTTCCATCAGAATTCAGAACAAGTCCCTCAACGTCTACCCATTCAACCGGATAACCCGAGCGAACTTTGGCTACATAATCAGTATTAAATGAAGTATGAATATCTGAGATAACAGCGCCGGAGTCAAGTAAGGCAACATCAACGAGAAGTTGCCCTTCGGAAGTAACTTGTGATGTGTATACTACTTGATTATTTCGAAGATATCTTATGGTTTGGCCTGAGCGCTCGATCCTAAAAACATCTCCTATAAGATACTCTCCAAGCTCTATTCTGCCAATCCCTCCTTCATGGATACTGTATTTACCTGTACCATTAATAAAAATTGAGTAACGCTGAGAAAACCAATGTGAATCAATATTCTCCGCAGATAAGCCCACCATGTAACCTTTTGTTCTATCAAAGACCTGAAACTCTACCCAACCATCTGATCCTTCTGCGAGTCCCTGAGTGGAAGCTGCTCCGGCATTGCCCCAACCGTCAACCTCTATCTTTTCCAAATTACCCTCTACATCAACCTGAACTCCTTCGAGATCAGTCCATTGAACGGGATACCCCACCTTGGCAACAGGTATATATTCAGTGTTAAAAGATGTAATTACATTAGAAATAACAGCACCAGAGTTGAGCAAGGCAACATCAACGAGAAGTTGTCCTTCAGAAGCGACTTTTGAGATATATACTTCCTGGTTATTACGATAATATTTTATGGTAGTGCCAGTGCGTTCAATTTTAAAAATATCGCCTACAACATACGCTCCAAGATTAGCTCTACCAACCCCTCCTTCATGTACACTAAATGTTCCATTGTTATCTATGAAAATTGAATAGCGTTGAGTCATCCAGTGCAAATCAATGTTTTCAGCCGATAAACCAACCATATAACCTTTTGTTCCAGCCAGAACCTGAAACTCTACCCAACCATCTACTCCTTCTGATAGTCCTTGAATAGAAGCAGCACCTGCGTTGCCCCAGCCATCAACCACTGTTTTTACCAGACCCCCGTCAGTGTCTACCTGAACTCCTTCCAGGTCAGTCCATTGAACGTGATACCCTTCTGATAAAAGGGGCATATTTGGGACATTCGTCAAGTTCTCCGGAGAATTTTCGGTTGATTTTATATTTCTAATTTCTCCATTGCTGCTAATAGGGCCAATGACTGCTTCAGCATTATGCTTAGCATTCATTGCCAATATCTCATTCACACTGACCATCAGCAACAAAAAGATCAGAACTGTTAAGCTCTTGAGGTTGATGTAAGTTTTCTTCATTATCAGAAATTCTTTGGGCTACCAGCCCTTTATTACTTTAAATATTTTTATTCTCTTCCTGTTTCAAAACCCTGATCCTGAAATTCCCTGATCATATTTTTATAGGCGGGATTATCTGCGCTATATTCCCTCAGTCCTTGTACAACATTATCGAGTCCATGGGGTCTGATTTGCGGGAACAAAGCGGCAAGTTCTATGGTATTATCAACCTCAACGCCAGGAAGACCATGAATAGCGCCTGCATCCGGGTGGGGAACCAGCGAGACAGAATTAAACAGACCATTCATATTGCTTTCATAGTAGTTAAGGATCATACCGAAAGCATCCTGACCAAAGCCATTGGTACCATCACCGCCGGGGTCCTTGCCGGAACCAAGCTCAGGGTGGTTGATCTGCTTTAGCCAACCGTTGATATTATACACAAAATCAATACCTTGCAGATCACCTCCCAACTCAATCCTCTTGAGGGGGCCATGTAAATAATAATCGTAGTGTGCTTGTAGCTCTGCGTCTTTATTTGTGCTTAACTCTGTTTGCGGGATAGCCCCGTTAAGGCTGGTATAGACTTCACTAAGCCTTTTATCGGCATCATAGGTATAATAGTGATAGAAGGCATCTAACTGCTCTCCTGCAGAACCGTGGGAGGAATAACTCACTTTAAGGACATTACCCAGAAAATCATACTCATAAGCAGCGACAAATGTCCTCTCAAGGCCTTCCGGCTTTTGGCCCATCCAGGTTACCCTACCCTGCTCATCGTAGCTATACCAGGTTTTTATGTTTGCATTTTCCGTCCAGGACACTGCTCCTGCGACAAAATCCTGTTTATGAGTCAATCCGGTGGCGCTATTAAAATTATTATCAGGAAGGTCATAATAGGTTCGTACCCAATCCTTTCTTTGCATGGAGCCGGCATTGTCATATAATGACTCTAAGCCTGTTGCCTCCAGTGTGCTATACATGCCTGAGCTTTTAAACTGAATATTTGATGCATTAAAGTTAGAATTGTATGCCTCACCTGACTCTACCGGCCTGCCCAGTTTATCATATAATGTATAGGAGTAACTATCACTCACTTTTTGTTTGGCATTTTGAGAATATCTTATGCTCCCATCCTTTCTGTACACATATTCTGTGGTGCCTGCATCTGGCTCCGTTGTGCTTAAAAGCCAGCCCTGATGGTTGTATTCGTATGTTGTTTTATCAATGTTCTCATAAGAAATTCCTGCTTCGAGCTGCTTCACTCCATTGGGTGAAATACTAGCTTTAAGCCTCCCTGCCTTATCATAGTAGTTGTATGATATATCTCCGTAACTCTGGCTATAATTTAATGTAACGGTTTGTAGGGGATCTGCCGTAACCACCACTCTGTAGAACCCGGAATTAAGTTGTCCTGGTTGCCCCAAAGAGACTCCCGAGAAAAGGTTTTCAACATAGAAAGAGGTGCTTCCGCTGATGTTGATAGCAGTATTATCCTCTAGCACATAAAAATAGATGAAGTTGGAATGTGTTCCGTCTTCAAGTTCATTAGATCTGGTTTGCGGAAGGGCTGTATCCCCTTTTCGCGCAGTCATTAATACATTTCCTGATCGGTCCGATACGCTAAGTCCGTAATTACCATTAGCATCCCTGCCTATGGAAACTATAGCATCCTCAATAGTATTTGAGCCAGGGAATACATTCGCATCCATAATGGCTAGGTAGTTGTCCAATTCATTGGTTGCTTTAACAGTCAAACTTGAAGTTTCTGTATTATAACCTGAACCTAACCTGTGATATTCACCAGGACCGGCGGACTTCTTTATACCTCCCGTGCCATCATTATAAAATTCCACTTGGGAATAGGGATAACCTGTAACAGGTACATTGTCTTCTATATCATTATTCGTACTGTAATACCACCCAAGGGTTCCCCTTCGTGTATTTCCCAAGGGTTCCCCGAAATCCTGATGGCCGTATGTTGTACCATCAGTATTTGTAATAAATGTCGGTTTATATTGAAAATCTACAGTATTAATGGGAGCCACCATGGACTGTATAGCATTTCTACCATATTTATCCTTAACAGGAGCACTTGCAAAAACTTCATTAGAGGTGACATTGAGATACTGGGATTGCAGTTCTATTCCTGCGTGGTCAAAATAAACCTTCTGCTCTGCTACAATTTTTGATACGGCATCCTGCTTCGTATACGATTTGGTATGGATCCAGTTAAGTTGATCGCTAAGGTTAATATCAATAACTATAGTCATTGCATCACCCCAGGTCCCTCCCTGGTCTCGTCCTCTTAGATAATATGTGCCAGACTCTGTGATTTTATAAAAGTCATAATACTTATTGTCTGTCTCTGTTTTATTCACATCAGACACCCAGTAATAATCGGCATATTTCATGATATGATTTTTATCAGCAGATTGGAGAAACACTTTAAAAAAAGTTGATTCATTAAATTTTATAACCTCCATTACAGGAGGTTTTAAATTAAAGTTAGGGTTGTAGGGGGAAGTTGGTTTTGTCCAGCAGGATTCAATAGAATTATAACCTTTGAGATAATAAGGTCCTAATTCATTTACAACCTGATAATCACCACTACTATTAAATAATGGCAAACCTAACTTAGTATCACCTGATGACGTTTGCCAATAATACATGGTACCTCCATACCCCTCTCCTGTAGCTTTGATTTCAGTTTTTCTATAACCCAAAATGCTGCTGGAGGGAGCCATGTTAGGGTTATTAATAATTGTAGCATAAGCACTTCCCTCTTTATAGCATTTGCTTGCTCCTTCGGTATAACCTCTGACTTTAAACCTGGAGGAATTGTACAGAATATTAGAAGTTTGATAAGATGTTCCTGTTCCTAAGTAGGAATTGCCTTCAGTATACCATTTATATGTTGCTCCTGCTACAGCATTTGAAACTGAAAAAGTTGCTCTGCTTGGCCCACAATGAGTATAATTTAATATATAGGGGGCTGATGGTAATAACTCCTCAACTTGGCTCTCATAATAGCTAAAAGTACGAGATGTAATTATCCCCCCTTCACAAGGCTTGCATGATGCTTTACAACTAACAGTTAAAGTGACTGTACCTGGTTTATTCCATCTCACCGTGGCTGAAGAAGTTCCTGAAGATACTATCGTATTTCCTGTACTTACCCCCCATTCAAAGGTATAGCACCCGGAATTCAAATTGCAACTTGATTGTACTTGTATATCATAACTTCTGGTACTTCCTCCACAAAGCACGCTCGTAGAAGAAGGTTTTAAGGTTACACATTGTGCCATTAAATCAAATGGTGCAATAAAAAAAAGTATAGATATAATTATTTGAAATTTAAATTTCATATATAATTTATTTATTATTTAAAACAACTTCAATATATGATTTCATAATACCGGAAAGTCATAGTCGCATATTTTATAATACCGCACCTTTTATATACAAACTACTTACAAAAAGGAAGTGTATTGGAGCAGTCCAAGTCCATATTATATTCCAAATTAAAGAACCTATCTTCTTCCGCCATAGGGATTGAACCACCGCAGCCATCTGCAATTGTATACTCCACATAACCATCGTTACAGTAACTACTTTCCATTTGCCTGCATCTATATGAGAGCAGTGTTCCAGCCGTGGGCCAATCCTTATAACCAACAAAAATATTATGATCGCCCCTTAGGTCTTCTAAACCATACTTATAATCATTGACCTTAACCATTCTTGTACCATCTGGAAGATACCCCGGTTTAAATGTCTTACCATCTATTTTTACGTACTCCACAATTGGGCTGGCATTACAACCATCCTTTCCTGACAGGGTAAAGTAGACATTATCACCTTTTTTATAAGGAGGTTGTTTATCTCTAATGGTATTTCCACTATTTCCACTTTTACCGGAGTAAATGTTAAAGCCACCGATTTCTTCATCTAAATAATTTCTACCATAGTGATACAATACTTCACCAACAAGTGCATCACCATGGTCGAAGGTTTCTCGATAAGTAGAAGTAAGCCTCCCCATACCATCATACACATACCGTGTATAAATATTATTAGCATCGAGAGTATGAGAGAGTTCACCCCACTTATTATAAACATAGCTGGTCATTGTAGCGTCTATAGGGTGAAAACGGAAGTCATCTATTGAGAGGCCTACACCTCCGGAAGAAGCCACGCCAAACTGAATAGCTCCACTAGTTCCCAGGAGGGAAACATCCATTGAAGCCAGATACCAATCTCCGGCCCTTTTGATTTCACTTAGCTCAGCCCCCGTGAAGGTCTTAATGTCCCCTGTTCCGTCTTTTGCATATAGTTTTAATTGGTTCTTATGATCCTTATGCACCCATACGCTTAAGTGATAAGTTTTCGAACGGTCTACATCAGAAGGAAAATCATACATACAAGCATAACCTCCATCTAGTGTTACCTTAACTCCTACACTGCCGGTATGCACATGGTAACCATTAGCTTCAGATCCCAGATTCGCATCTCCTACCCCAAGCTTGATGCCTCCACTAAACCTAAAATCATTGCTCATCTTTTCAAAACCGGTATAGCCATATTCATTGTAGCGGGCATTGGCAACAGTGGAATACACTCTCTCCTGATAAATATCCATTTTCGTTGCTGCATAATTTCCATTAAGATCCTTCACCTCAAGAGCATGTGAATATGGGTCAAAGAGGGTAATTTCACTGTTCTTCTTCCATAGTGAAGAATTTGGTGTATTACCCGTCCAGTTTTCAAACCTATATGGAAAAAAGCTTGAATAAGGGTATAAGTCATCAGAGATAATGGCTTTATCATCACCCCTCCATATATAAGAGGATTGTTTTCTCCATATATTTTCTTGTTCAGTCGCTATTGCTCCTAATACCTCAGTGCTATTACTCCATGTCTGAACAGAGGCAGAAATTAACGATTCTGGTGTAAGATCAGTCTCACTGGTAACTTGGTAATTATAATTAGCAGCCTCTTGAGCAAGCATATTTTTACCTCCATAAACTGCCAGACCCATTTTATCATATTTTTTATAGGCAGGAGTAGATTCGCTAACATAGCAATTGCCATAACTGTCACTAGTCAAAATTTTCGTTATAGCACCAGAAAAGAAATCAAAAGCAAGATGCTTCGAAGTTGTTTTAACTCCAGTTTTGTAATTAACATTTGTCTGGCCTGTTTGTAAAGAAGGAAATGTTATTCGCCTTCCTAATGTAGAAATCAGATCATAATTACCATTTTCTTTTATTATCTGCCTGGCATCAACGAAACTTTCTTCTATAAGTCCCTGATTACCATAAGTATCACGGAGCATCTCTTCATAGTTCTCCTTATCATGTAAATAATGATTAATAGTTTCCGTAACCTTTTGACCATTCTCATCAAAAAGAACAATAGATTTTAACTCACCTAACCGTGACGAAGAATTACGGATTACTGTCATATGTTTTTTAATTTCCTCCGTAAATAAACCATTTAGACTTTTATTATAGAGCTTACCTGGCGGCTCATTATAACCTCCACTATCTCCCCAATCTCCTAAAATGATATCTGCCCCTCCTAGACCAGAAATTGTAACTAAATCGGTTTCAAAAGTTTCAAAATTAAACACGGAATAACCCGGTATTTTATGACCATTATATTCCTCACTAACTTTTACATTTGAATAAAAGACCCCAGGACCTGGAAGCTCTCTGGCATTACTAAATAAGTTGTAAAACCTTTGTAGAGCAGAAGTAGCCGTTACTTGGTTTACATAGTCAGAAATCATTTCCCCTTCTTTCTCTTTCAAACATGGATACTCGTTGGCATCAATCCTTTTAATTGGATCTCCCATGTGAACGGGTTCGTAAGAGGTAACCCCTCCTTCATAATCATACATAGTTTTGCTACTATACGCATCAGTAGTGAGGGATATGGACTTAACCCTAAGTCCTCCACCTTTAGGATTGAACAGGGATTTATCAAAAGAAATTTCACCACCAATAAACTCAAATGGATCAGAAAAATCATACGTACTATAAGTACCCCACGACTGGTCAACAAAAGTCTGCGTACAATTTATATCATCATCGATATCCAAAGCACGACTTACACATTTAAGACCCGATCTGTTTATTCTTGCACAGAAATTCAAATTATCTCTAACCAATAAATAATTCTTCCCCTTATCAATTATTTCAGGATCAGTCAAATGTTGTCTATTCCATATGTAAACATGATCCAGTCGCGCACCATTTTCGCATTCAAGTCTATAATCTTCATCCCATGTAGCATATCCTTTTTGACGCCCTACCATGGCTATAGCCTTGACGGTCTCACTTGTCAGTTCGATATTTTCTATATTACTATAAAATTCCAACTTCAAGATACCGTTGGGTTCATTATAACATTGAACATCCTTAATTATCAAATTCTGAAGCTTCTTAATTGAATTAGAATACTCATCTGACTCATACTCTATCCCAACCTTTGCGCCCAATGAGGTATTTACAGATCTAAGGGACCATACGTCAACTGATTTGGATGAAGTTTCAGAAGTAATACGTGTAAGGTTCTCATTTCCAAGATCTTTAATATCAGACTTGTAAAATCCCCATAAATCATAATGATTTTTGTTATAAGGAGGATTTTTGGTTGTCTGCCACTCAACTACATCGCCATCACTATGTAAATTGTATATATCACAGTAATTCGACCGCAGACCATCAATTACTGGTTTAATGGGCTTCAAATAATGTCTTTCATTAGAAATTGACTCCACTAGTGCGTACTTGCAACCTGTACCAAAATGTAGAATATCTCCCACTTCTAATTGAGAATTAGGAATATCAGAGTAGTAGGTTTCTCCATATCCATATTGACCCTCCATTCGAATTATTGAAGATCCTTTAACCGGAGTTTTGATATCGTAATCGAAATTCACTGGAGGAATTATATCACTTGCAGATTTCCCAAGAAATCTAACGCTATTTAAAGTAAGTTTCCCAAGGTAATCAGTAAATACCTTGCCTGCAGCTAATGCATCCAGATCGCTGTAAAAGCTATTGCTTGTATATGGAGCCAAAGAATAGTCATGGTCAAAAGATATGCTCCGTAATGATTTTTCTTTCAAGTCTCCTTCAATGTGTTGAATATCTTCAACATCTAGCACATTATTTCCTTCAAAATATACATACCCCGGCACCTCTTCAATCTGTTGGTAATTAGAACCGAAACTTTCCAGATTATCTGGTACGTCTTCGTTGTTAAACAAGTAAATATTATTAAGTTTTAGTGTACTTATAGGGTGAATATCATACTCAACAGGCTTCGTTCCTATTATTTTGGTTCCCTTTAACTTCTCGAAGCCACCCTCATCTCTGTAAACCACCTCCTTATTATTTACCAATACTGCCTCGCTTTTAGAGGAAGTTACTCCTTTAGAATCTGCCCGAAGTTCTTTAACAAAAATTGCAGTATGCGTTTTTGTTCTTATTGAATTCAAGTAGTACAATTCCTTTTTACCCTTTGAAAAATTGCTCCATTTCTGATCCAAATCCTTATTGAAGCCCTCAGCGGGATTACGCCACCCATACCACTTCGTCCATCTTCCATAGTCAAAACTGACCCAATATCCCCAGTCCTCTTCATCAAGCTCGCCAATTATCCCTCTATCAATATAATCAGGTCCAGTAACAGCTGTCAAAAACCATGAATAGGCGTATTTTTCCTTTTTTGCCAATTGATTAAAGGATTCCTTCCCTTTATTATCGACAGAACCAGAATAAACATATTCATCATAGCTATAAACCGGTAAAGAGTAATGAAAAACAACCCCTGATTCATTGGTTACTCTTATGGCTCCAATTTGATCATCGTTGTTACGTGTAAAACCCAATGCGTGATCCCCGATAACTTGAACTTCTCCAGAATAAATTTGCCTGTTAGTAAACCAATCCACATTTTTCGACCCGGCCAGCTTATTAAGTATATACCCCTTAGACTCTTCATTACCCGTTAAAACCTCCTCGTCGTCATATGAATAGTTTAATGGATCACTGCTGCTGGTTACATCAACGGAAAAATCATGAGTATCAGTATCATACTCGAACCTATTAGAAAAATCGTTTTCAAACCTAAAACTTGCCCTCTTATTAGGCCCAAGAGGATAAGTTTTAAGCTTTACAACCCCTTCATTATCTTCTTTATTTTGTCTATATAAATAGGCATTGTAATAATAAGGTCTGATACTACCAGAAACTCCTTGCCCTAAAACATTATAGTTATCATAATCTATAAAGGCACCTCCCATCGCATCCTCAAAATTCGGCTTTGTGACCTCCTGATCTTTCACAACAGCCAAATCATAAACATCAAATGCCGTATTTTGCAACTGATCATTTGTAAACTCTACAGGAGGCATGTACAGTGCCCCGTTTGAAAATACTTCAGCAGTTTCATCTATCCAGTAACGTGTATACTTCCTTGCTAATCTCACGTTTAGTCCAGGAAAAACTACAGTAGGAATTTCAACATCAAAACCCTTACTACGAGTGCTCATATTCCATTGTTTTGAATTATGCACACCAATAGCTCCACCTCCTAGTGTTGAGGAAAACTTCGAATTTGAAGACAATGTAGCTCCCATTAAAGACCCCCCGCGCACTCGTCCAGTTTTAGGGTCTGTCTGTCCATATCCTATTCCACCACTGGCCCCAACATTGAAGTCAGTCCCATTATTAATCGATAGCCCTACACTAGCATTGGCATTAGCTCCACCACTAGATGTCCCTATTGATAAACCTATTCCCATACTACTATATTTATCCCCGTACGGAGATATTCCCACACCTACATTAACTCCGGCGCTAAAGTTTCCACCGAATCTGGCCCCTACACTTGCACCTGCATAGCCTCCTACACCGAAACCCTGATATGTATCCTCTGAAACACTTAACCCAGCAGAAACACTTGGTCCATTAGCAACTCCATATGACACTCCAAATGTTCTGGTAGTTGTCTCGCCTCCTTCCCAAAAAGTACGATCTATTTGGGTTATGTTTGAATAGTCATCAGCATACCCACTCACGTTTCGATTTATAGCCCCTGGGTTTAGCGTCCAACCGAGCCCAACCCAAGAAGCTTCTTCATTTGGCTGTATGCCCGCATGATAAGAAAGTGACAATGGATAACCTCCCGAAGGCCCCGGCACTTCCAGCAAAGGGATATTATAAACAAAATCTCCCGTAGCCAGATTAACCATATCAGTTGTATCCACAGGCTCAAAACTGGTAGCCTCCGGAGCAGTAGGCCCCGCAGTCAATGCATAACTAATCGTAGGGTAGATTACATCAAAGAGGATCTGTAGGGTAAAAAAGATCGCTACGGCTTTAATCAACTTTCTTTTTCTGAACATTCGTTGTTAGTAATTAATCTTCTATAAATAGTCTGAGTATGGCTTGTAATTTAAAGCTTGATAATCAGGACGTTCAAATTTTATAAATCTCCGTCTCATTTTTTGAGACTGGCAATTTTTATTTAATAATTTCAGTGAATTTTATTTGGGGGACATTTTCCAGGTCCTCCCGGCGGAACCTGAATGTCTGGCTTCCGAGACCCATTCCGAATTCCTTTAGATTGAACTGGAGCCACTCATCAGCTTTCACTTTCTCCCTGGAAAAAGCAAACATCAGAGTGGTTGCACCGCCCATGCCATATGTTCTTGGATAAACATAGTCTCCAACGGGTATAGTGTCGCGCTCTGAAGTGGTGAGGTTTACATATTGGCCCATGCGAAAAGACAGTACCTGAACGAGTTCACTAAACTGCCCCTGCCCTCCTCCTGATTGGTAGAGCGCCTCCTTGTCGTCCCTAGAAATACTTAAAATGAAGTAATAGTAATCGCTGTACTTAGACTCCAATCTCTTTAACTCAGCCGTATCCACAGCCGTTTCACCTCCAGTTTCCTGAAGTATAATTAGATCATTAGGCCTATAGGTAACCTGGATATCAAAGCCTTTATAACTACTGCTTTTGGAGAGGTTATTATCTTCATCCAATACATAAGACTTGAGCTCCTCCTCCGACAAATACTCCGGCTTGCAGGCCACTGCGAAGAGTAGCATAAAAATACTTGTGGTGCAAACCCACAATATATTCCTGAAAGAAAATGGTGGCCTTTTCTTAAAATTAAATACGGAAGAAAAATTCATTGCTTGATTTTGCTTACTGACCGGCATACTCTTCATTTAACCCTTTTAACACGTCATCGGTAATATCCAGGCCTTCAGCGGCATAAGCAATATTACCGTATTGCGTAGCGGCAAGTATGATTTTATAGTCGTGCTTTTCTCCATATTTTTTAATGTAGGAGTTAACCTGTTCCAATACCTGCGAGGTCATTTGAGCATCTTCCTGGCCTGCTTTGTCGTTCATGGCCTTTTGATACTCGGCAAGTTGTTTTTGTTTGGTCCTTATCAGCTCCCTTGAAAGCTCCTTCTCCTTTTCAGTCATTGAGCCACTTTCTTTTTCATAATCTTTTATGGAATTCTGTACTTCTGACATTAACGTATCAATGTTAGCCTTCCACGTGGCTGATTTCTGCTGGAAAACCTTCCGGGCTTCGATCATGCCCTGATAATTGTTAACCAGCTTTGTGGAATCAACGTAGACGACACGTTGAGAGGAAAAATGTAAATAGTAGAGTACGCCAAGCGCCACAATAAGCGCTCCCATTAAAACCAACTGAAAAGACTTGCTCATTTAATTTTTACTTTTTGAATAAGCTGCAAGTTTAACAGGTTTATTTTTAATTAAAAAGCTTTTTTTGTTACATTTATTACATTAAACTATTCCAATT
>NZ_SMLW01000575.1 GCF_009711405.1 Fulvivirga kasyanovii
CTACATAAAGCCCATAAAGGTTAAATTCTGATGCATCTCCTCCTGATCCTGCCAAGATTAGAGCTGCCGTCCCTAAAAACCCTGTAACCAGACCTATAGCCGTTTTAGCAGTGATTTTCTGCATAAAAAATAAAGCGCCCAGAATCATAGTAAAAAGTGGTGTAAGGGCATTAATTATCCCGGCAACCGAACTGGGGAGGTGGGTTTGTGCTTTGGCAAACAAAAAAGCAGGCAGGAAACTTCCAAACATACCTACCGAAAATAAAAAAAGCCAATGCCTTTTGTGCAGAGTTTTTAACCTGCCAACAGCAAACGGCAACAAAAATAGAGAGGCAGAAACAATACGTATAGCCCCTACTTCTCCGGCGGAATAAACATCCAGCCCACGCTTAATCAAGATAAATGAACTGCCCCAGATCAGGGCAAGTATTAGCAAAAGCCCCCAAGCCAACAGGTTAGGGTTAATTTCTTTAGTCATAGAATAGCAATGGTTTCAAAAATGGAACCTGATCTTTTCAGCAAAGATAGTGGTGATAGTAATAGATAAAGAACCCAAAAATTGCTCTTACGCGTAGGCTTCCACAAAAGTTTCGCCTATTTCGTCTAAAATAGCAAGAAGCTCTGCATGCGATTCTGACTCTACCAGCCTTGTTCTGAAAGGTTTGAAATTCGGAATGCCTCTGAAATAGTTGGTGTAGTGTCTTCTCATTTCAAAAATACCGGTAAGCTCACCCTTCCACTCCACAGAAAAGTCCAGGTGTTTTTTGGCTACTGCTACTCTGTCGGCCATCGCGGGTACGGGGAGTTTAGAGCCTGTTTTCAGGAAGTGCTTTATTTCATTAAAGATCCAGGGATAACCGATAGCGGCCCTCCCAATCATGATACCATCAACGCCATATTTGTTTTTGTATTCCAGAGCTTTTTCCGGGGAATCGATATCACCATTTCCAAAGATGGGTATATGAATGTCAGGATGGTTTTTAACTTCGGCAATCTTAGTCCAATCAGCATCTCCTTTATACATCTGTTTGCGGGTACGGCCATGGATCGTTAGCGCCTGAATCCCAACGTCCTGCAACCTTTTAGCGACCTCTACAATCCTGATGGTGCTGTCATCCCAGCCCAGCCTGGTTTTAACGGTAACAGGAAGCGACACTTGCTTTACGATCTCCTCTGTCATTTTCTGCATTTTAGGGATATCAAGCAGAATACCGGCACCGGCGCCTTTACAGGCAACTTTTTTTACAGGGCAGCCATAGTTTATATCAATCATTTCAGGTTGTGCCTCTTCTGCAATAGCTGCAGCTTCCCTCATTGACTCTATTTTGTCACCGAAAATCTGTATTCCGATAGGGCGCTCGTAATCGTAAATATCAAGTTTCTGAACACTCTTTTCAGCATTTCGGATAAGTCCTTCTGAAGAAATAAACTCCGTAAACATCAGGTCTGCACCATTTTCCTTGCATACTGCCCTAAATGGCGGATCACTCACATCCTCCATGGGGGCCAGTAACAAAGGGAATTCGTCTATCTCTACATTTCCTATCTTAACCATTGACCTAATACTTATCTTTACCGAAGTGATTTTAAAATAAACTGTAAATTTACGTCAAATGAGCAATACAAAGCAAGTTCCTGAAAGTTATGTGGAAGCTGCTACTACTTATTGACACTTGATTATGGACAAATTTGATAATAATATACATCTGTCGGAAGGCAGAAGTTCCGCCGCCTCAGTGATTTTTATATTTGGCCTGGCACTACTTGGGGCGCTCATTGGCTCTCAAATAGGTATGTTTTTGGCCATCCCTTTTTACCCTGGATCCTTGATGGAAATGCTGGAAGCGCTGGCCGACCCTACAGGAGATCCCGCGTTAAGGATTCCTTTGTTCATAAGCCAGGGCTGCGGCACGCTGCTGGGAATGATCATAGTTCCTTTTTTATACTTAAAGATCAGGGAGAAAAAAGACCTGAGCATATTTTTCAGCAAACCTATCGGCGGGCTTCCCATTGCGCTCACTTTTGGAATTGTGATGGCTTTTATGATTGTTAATTCACTATTCATCGAATGGAATGCCAACATCCACTTCCCTGAGTTTATGAAGGGTTTTGAAGAATGGGCCCGTGAAAAAGAAGACGCACTGGCTGAAATCACCTTATTTATCACGAAATTTGATGGACCGCTCGATCTTGCCATCGCCTTTTTTGTAATTGCTATACTGGCACCTCTGGGTGAGGAGCTGCTTTTCAGAGGGTTTATTCAGAACGAACTGCATACTGCCACCAGAAATATCCATGTGGCCATTTGGCTATCGGCAATATTATTCAGTGCCATACATATGCAATTTTTTGGTTTCGTACCCAGACTGCTTTTAGGCGCATTGTTTGGCTATTTGTACTACTGGGCAGGAAATCTGTGGGTGCCTATCACTGCACACTTTATCAACAATGGCTTTACGGTGGTTGTGCTTTACCTCCATCAGAAAGGCCTGGTCAGCTTTGACATAGAAAATACTGAGTCTGTACCTTTGCCTACTGCTTTAATATTCACTATTATTACCGTTGGACTATTATACTATTTCAGGAGTTATTTTTTGAGAAAGCAAGTTAAATGAAAGGATGGCAAAAAGTATTTGAAACTGATCAATCCTACCATGCAGAAATAGTGAAGGATGTACTCGAAGATAACAATATCACTCCTGTCCTCATTAATAAAAGAGACTCATCCTTAAATAACTTTGGACAATATGAAGTACATGTAGCGTCTGAGGATGTGTTACGTGCGCTACAAATAATAAAAAATGACATCGATTTTAAATAAGTACAGTAATTTAACTCAAAGGATCATTGCAGCCCTGGTTGGTGCATTAATTATCATCAGCGGAATATGCTATAGTGAATGGAGCTATTTCATCATATTCATTTCTATTTGCACCGCCACTCAACTTGAATTCTACAAACTGGTAGGGTTGGATGGCATGCTTCCTTTAAAAACCTTTGGTACATTTTGTGGCCTTTGTATTTTTTCACTCACTTTTTTTATAGAAAGTGGAAGAATTAATGAAAAATACTATTTCGCTATTTTTCCAATAGCAACATTGATCTACCTGATATATTTGTACAAGAAAAAAGAGGTGAAGCCCTTTCGCGGCATTGCCTTTACTTTTCTGGGCATATTATACGTTGCCATACCTTTCTCACTGCTCAATGTAGTGGCTTTCTTTTCCGGCGAGTACACCTTTGAGCTTATTCTGGGATCGTTATTGATACTTTGGGCCAATGATACAGGCGCATACTTTGCAGGAGTAAGGTATGGGCGGAGAAAACTATTTGAGAGGGTCTCTCCCAAAAAGTCATGGGAAGGTAGTATCGGGGGCTTACTTCTGGCACTGGCCATGGCTTATGGCCTTCACTATACCACTGATGTACTTATGCCGTGGCAGTGGTTATGTGTGGGTTTCATCATTATCATCGGTGGCACCTATGGTGACCTGGTAGAATCATTGTTTAAAAGAAGTATAGAAATCAAAGACTCAGGCAGATTGATACCGGGACATGGAGGGTTCCTTGACCGATTCGACGGACTCTTACTTTCAGCCCCTTTCATCACTACTTTCTTGAAAATCTTTTAAGTATTTGCCACATTGAATGATATATATTTCTTTAAATTTGCAATCGTTTTAATAACCAAAAAACAAAACATATGGGTTATATAGAGCCTGCACCCCTAAAGGACGAAAAGAATCCTTTCGAAGCAATGATGTCGAGGTTTCACATTGCTTCTCAAATACTAGGAATTGACGATGAGGTCTACAATGTTTTAAAATCTCCAGCCAAGCAAGTTATTGTTTCACTACCTATAACCATGGATGACGGTTCCATCCGCGTATTTGATGGATACAGGGTTATACATTCAAATATTCTGGGACCTTCCAAAGGTGGTATCCGTTTTGACCCGGGTGTGAACATTGACGAGGTAAAAGCTTTGGCTGCCTGGATGACCTGGAAATGTGCTGTAGTGGATATTCCATATGGTGGAGCCAAAGGAGGTATTCAGTGTAACCCGAGGGAGATGTCTTCGGGAGAGATTGAGCGTTTGATGAGGGCATACACCTTATCAATGGTTGAAATATTCGGTCCTGACAGGGATATACCTGCACCTGATATGGGAACAGGGCCAAGGGAAATGGCGTGGTTAATGGACGAATACTCAAGAACTCAGGGTATGACCATCAACTCAGTAGTAACAGGGAAGCCTTTAGTACTGGGTGGTTCATTAGGAAGAACTGAAGCTACGGGTAGAGGCGTGATGGTATCTGCATTGGCTGCCATGGAAAAACTTAAAATTAACCCATACAAAGCTACCTGCGCGGTACAAGGTTTTGGTAACGTTGGATCATTTGCTGCCCTTCTGCTGGCAGAGCGTGGTGTAAAAGTAGTAGCTATCAGTGACCTTTCAGGAGCGTACCACAATGCAAATGGTATAGACATTCAAGCCGCGATTGATTATAGAAACGGTAATAACGGCACATTAACCGGTTTCCCTGGTGCAGAAATGATCGCCGGAGATGAAATATTAGGCCTGGAAGTTGATGTATTGGTACCTGCGGCAACAGAAGATGTAATCACTTCTCAAAATGTGGAAAGCATTAAAGCTAAGCTAATAGTAGAAGGTGCGAACGGACCTACGTCTGCCAAAGCCGACAACGTGATCAATGACAAGGGAATTATGGTAGCCCCGGACATCCTTGCCAATGCAGGTGGTGTTACCGTATCATACTTCGAATGGGTACAAAACAGACTTGGCTACAAGTGGACCGGTGAGCGTGTAAACAGACGTTCGGACAGGATTATGAAAGATGCATTTGATAATGTATACAATACTTCTAAAGAGTACAATGTATCCATGAGAATTGCAGCTTACATAGTTGCCATCGACAAAGTAGCTAAAACATACAAATATCGAGGTGGTTATTAATTGTAACTAAAGTATTTAGCATTGAGCATACATAAAGAAGGACGAGTTTTATTAGTAGTACTGTTGATCATTCTATCAGTAATCAACGTAATGGTTTACTTTGGTTTCCCTGATCAGCCTACTGTATTCAGACTGACATTAGGGGTGACAATCATACTATTTTTGCTCGTCCTTCAATTTTTCAGAAACCCAAAGGTCATAACTCCGGTAAACGACCGCCATGTAGTAGCGCCTGCTGACGGTAAAGTCGTGGTGATTGAAGAAACTACTGAAACGGAATACCTCAAAGACAAAAGGATTCAAATTTCAATATTTATGTCCCCTGTTAATGTACACGTCAACAGGATGCCGGTTAAAGGAATTGTAGAGTTTTTCAAATATCATGCGGGAAAATATCTGGTAGCCTGGCACCCAAAGTCAAGTACCGAAAATGAAAGAACAACAGTGGTGATAAAAACGCCAAAGGGTGTATCTATCCTAATGAGGCAAATTGCCGGAGCCCTTGCCAGGCGCATTAAATGGTATGTCAAGGAAGGGGAAGAGTTTGAACAAGGCCAGGAGTTTGGTTTTATCAAATTTGGATCCCGGGTTGATGTATTTCTGCCCCTTACTGCCAAAGTAAAAGTAGATATCGGTCAAAAGACCAAAGGTGGAATGACAGTTTTGGCCGAGCTTGATTAAAGCTTGGCCTCAATTAATTTCATCAACCTCTCCAGGTATACTTTATCTGTCTCATCAAAATCATTTAGCTTATCACTATCAACATCGAGGATAAGTGCTACTTCACCGTCTTTAATTGCTGGCAATACGATCTCTGACTTGGAATCAGAACTACAGGCTATATGTCCCGGAAACTCATCCACGTTGGGTACAAGTACCGTCTCTGCCTTTTCCCAGGAAGTACCACAGACGCCTTTTCCTTTACGAATTCTCGTGCAAGCAATCGGCCCCTGAAAAGGCCCCAACACCAATTCATCATCCTTTACAATATAAAAGCCTACCCAGAAAAAGTCCATTCCGAACTTCAATGCTGCAGCTATATTCGACAGGTTAGCAATCAAATCACTTTCAACAGAAATCAACCCTTCTATCTGCGGCAACAAGGATTCATACTTCTCCTTTTTATCTGCGCTGGTATTTACAATTAATTCTTCCGCCATTTTCAGTTTTTATATATTAATAATTTATCTGTATCAATCAGTTCCTCCGCCACAAGTCCGGAAATTCCAGGAGCATCTATACCTTCCTCAAATTTGATTTGAGAAACGAAAACCCTTGCCTCATCCCACATACCTTTTTCAATTAATAAATTGAGCAATTGAGCACCTCCCTCCACTATTACGGAACGTAATCCCTGCTCATAAAGATTAAAAAAAAGCGCCTCAAAAAAATTATTTTCTGGCAGCTTTACATATCGAAGCCCTTCAATTTCCTGATCAGTAAGCAAATTATAGCAAATTGTAGGTTGTGTGCTATCAAAAAGTTTCAGGCTTTTGGACAGCCTCAAATTTCGGTCTATGACTACCCTTACAGGATTTCTCCCCGACCAATCGCGCACATTTAATTGTGGATCGTCGTAGTGAGCAGTATTAGTACCCACCATAATAGCATCTTCCTCTGCCCTCCATTTGTGTACCAGTTTGCGGCTGGTTTTATTGCTGATCCACTTGGAGTCATAGTTTTTACGCGCAACAAAACCATCTGCCGTTTCAGCCCATTTGAGAATAATGCAAGGTCTCTTCTTCTTTAAGCCGGTAAAAAAGCGTTTGTTGATCTCCAGTCCCTCATGCTCCAAAACACCCGTAGTAACCTTTATTCCGGCATCCTCAAGTTTTTTAATTCCTTTGCCCCCTACCAAAGGATTGGTGTCAATATTTGAAATAACAACCCTTTTCACTCCATATTTTACGAGGAGGTCTGAGCATGGAGGTGTTTTTCCAAAATGAGCACAGGGCTCCAGGCTTACATAAACTGTACTTTCAGGCAGTAAACTTTTATCTGCCACACTTTCGATAGCATTGACTTCCGCATGTGCCTCCCCATATTTCTTATGCCAGCCCTCTCCGATAACTTTACCATTATAAACTATAACACACCCGACCAAGGGATTGGGGCTAACACTACCAAGTCCTAGCAAAGCGAGGTCAAATGCCCGTTGGATATATAATTCATCATTGTGCATGCCGGTGATAGAGTAATGTTGATTCCTCACCTGCGTTATTAGAAAGGCCAGATCAACATAAACATTTTTTTTTAGCGAATTAACTAGATTTGTATTAACCTTACAATGTTAACAAACTCACTAGTCATTATAAACCATCATGTCCCGCAATATTCCGGACTCCTCCAAAAAGCTTTTAAAATATATCACCGACGAAATTCATCTGGAAGAAAGTGCTGAAGAAGTTCTAAGCATTGCTTACCTGATCATGGAGCATGTTTTTGGTCTGGATAAAGCTGAAATTATTCTTGACAGATCAATTAACATTAGCAATTCGAAAGCTAAAGAGCTTAAAGAGTTTATAAAAAGGATAAATACATATGAGCCAATCCAGTATATTCTTGGAGAAACGGAGTTCTATGGTCGTGAATTTAAGGTAGACAAAGGTGTTTTAATACCTCGGGGAGAAACAGAAGAACTGGTTCAACTGATCATTAATGAGAACCAGGGTAAAAAGATCAAGTTACTAGACATTGGAACCGGCACGGGATGTATTCCCATTACCCTGTTAAAAGAATTAAGAGGAGCAAGGGCTTTTGCTATTGACTATGATCCTCGTGCTATAAAAGTTGCCAGAAAAAACGCACAGTTACATAATGTGCCAATCGAGTTTCTGCTTATTGATATTTTAAATGAACCGATTCCGGTGCAGTCGCTGGACGTTATAGTCAGCAATCCTCCTTATGTAACGGAAAGTGACAAACTACAAATGAAACCCAATGTGCTAAAGTATGAACCTGCTATGGCATTATTTGTAGAAGACTCCGACCCCCTGTTGTATTACAGGCGCATAGCAGAGTTAGCCAAGAGTACTTTGAAGGAGCATGGATTACTGTATTTTGAGATCAATGAAAGATTTGGGGAAGATGTTAAAACATTACTGGAAGTTATGGATTATTCTGATGTTCAGATAGTCAAGGACCTACACGGTAAAGACAGGATTGCAAGAGCATCAAATTCAGTAAATGTGCTCACCTAACCAGAAAGGGGTACTACTTTGAAATGCCACCATTCCATCAGATAGTGGTTCAATAATTAGTTTATTTTGTTCCTCATATTGCCTTACTTCAACATCGCTCTTGATACTGACAATGGCATGAGCATCCAGGACAAAGAGGTTTCCTTTAGTTACCCATTTTCGAAAATAGCCTGATCGGCAATAGCTCCATTTGTATTTATTCTTCCAAATAACAATATCCAAGGAAATCGTGGTCAGTTGATTCATGACATTTTCACGCACTTCACCAAGTATATGGACTGCCTTACAGTTAAGATCCATAAGAAAAGCCAATGCCTGCATATAATGAGAGGTATCGGTATCATCTGTAATAAACTGGATTGGCATTTGAAAACTCAATTTAGAGCGAAGTTCATCCATTGATTCCCGGTTACACACGATTGCATCAATTTTGACACCATAATCCAAAATCAGTTTTACCGCCTCCTGTACAACTATGACTTTGGGACTCCATTCCAGAAGTTGAAATAAAGTATCCTGATTAACAGGCCCCATAATGAGTAGAGCTGGTTCCTGGTCTTCCCTTACAAAATGATGTGATGACATGCCTCAAATCTAATTAAAACCATTTTCATATCAGTATTTTTAGGCTAATCTAATAATTATTTTTTGCATATATAATTAATTTGTTAAGTTTGTAACAAAAAAATGTTTCGACATATGAAAAGAGTACTTTTACTTTTAGTGATTATA
The DNA here is from genome assembly GCF_009711405.1 of Fulvivirga kasyanovii. Lineage (GTDB taxonomy): Bacteria > Bacteroidota > Bacteroidia > Cytophagales > Cyclobacteriaceae > Fulvivirga > Fulvivirga kasyanovii. The sequence goes on from NZ_SMLW01000575.1 coordinate 8,911, forward strand.
TTATTTAATAAGGTTGGCTTCAGCCAGCAGACAGCCACTATACAAGGCCTGATAAAAAGTAAGTCCGGAGTGGTGCCTGGAGCAACAGTTCAGATACCTGCCACCCAGACTGGCGACGTGGCAGATGCAGATGGTCACTTCAAACTTAGTGATCTTGAACCGGGAAACTATAAATTGGAGTTCAGGTCTATTGGTTATAAACCACTAATTAAAACTGTAAACATATCCGCCGGACAAAATCTGGAGGTCAACGTAAGCCTGGAAGAAAACAGCCTTGGACTCGATGAAGTGGTCGTAACAGGCACAATGAAACCTACATTCGTAAAATCCTCTCCGGTAAAAGTCAGTGTTGTCACTTCTGAATATTTCAACACCTTTACACCTGCCGCAGCCTCCTCAGTGGTAGAAGGTATCAAATTGGTCAATGGTGTTCAGGAAGTTGTGGCTTGTGGTGTTTGCTTCACCAATAGTATCAGCATAAATGGTTTGCCCGGGCCTTACACCGCGGTTCTTATGGATGGAACACCTATCTATGGTAACCTGGCATCAGTTTATGGTTTAAATGGCATTCCCAGCATGATCATCGATAGGTTTGAAGTCATTAAAGGGCCAAGTTCTACGCTCTACGGTTCCGAGGCTGTGGCAGGAGTTATAAATATTATTACCAAAGATCCTGAAGATCAGCCATTGCTCTCAATTGATGTTATGGGAACTTCTCATCTTGAATCATTCGGAAACCTGTCTGCGGCACCATCCATTGGCAAATCCCATGGTTTCATTGGCCTGAACTACGCCTATATCAATGATTTTGATGATAGAAATAATGACGGTTTTGCCGATATGATCAACTTGGACAGGTATTCCCTTTTTACTAAATGGAATATTCACCGCCCAAGCAATAAGAAATTTACAGTAGCTGCGAAATATTTTTATGAAGATAGAAGAAATGGGGTTGAAGAGTTTTTGAAAGATCGAAACTATCAGGAATTGCGCGGTAGTGATGAAATTTATGGTGAAAGCATCTACACTCACCGCGCTGAGCTTTTCGGAACATATGAGCTACCCACAAATACCAATCTTAAAATTGACTATTCCCTGAGCCAACATTTACAGGACAGTTACTATGGTGCAGACTATTACGAAGCAGAACAAGGAATAGCCTTTGCCAATTTTATTTGGGACAAACAATTAAATGACCACTCTATCCTTGCCGGTATTACTTCAAGATATCAGCACTATGATGATAATACTGTAGCCACATCGGATTCTGATTCAGACAAAAACTCTCCTGATAATCAATTTATCCCCGGTGTTTTTCTCCAGGATGAATGGGTTATATCTGAAAAACTATCCTTGTTAACCGGAGGCAGATTGGACCACTACACCTCTCATGGAGCAATTTTTTCACCTCGTTTTAATGCCAAATATAAACCCGGCAAATGGACTACTTTAAGGGCAAACTTTGGTACCGGTTTTAGAATAGTAAACCTTTTCACAGAAGATCATGCCTTTATAACCGGGCAAAGGAGTGTAGAGATAGTAGAAGAGCTTAAACCAGAAAGATCCCTCAATGGAAACGTTAACCTGAACCATGTATACTCCTTAGGCAAAAGTCAGGGAACAGTAGATTTTGACGTGTATTACACTTATTTCTCTAATAAGATAATACCCAACTATGATGACCCAAATAAGATTGTCTATGCCAACACAGATGGGCATGCAATTACCAAAGGCTTAGGAATAAATGTAACACATGATTTCTATTTTCCCCTTGCAGTAAACGTGGGGTTTAATGTTCAAGAAGCTACTCAAACCGAGCCAAATGAGGAGGGGACACTTGAAACCACTTCCATAGAGTTTGCTCCTGAATGGAGCGGTGTAATCACAGCAAATTACACTTGGACACAACCCAAAATAAATATCGCGTATACTCTGAGACTTACAGGTACAATGGCCCTGCCTGCTGTTTACGATGTGGGGCAGGACGGAGAGCCACTGGCTGAGCCACGACCTACTGAATCAGAGTCTTATATGTTTCACAACATCCAACTTTCCAAGGAAATATCCAATACGTGGTCCGTTTATGGAGGGGTACAAAATTTATTTGATTATGTGCAGCCTATATCACCACTCACCGGATTCAACGATCCTAATGCTCCTACAGGTTTTAGTCCTTACTTTGATACTGCATACGCCTATGCACCTATTCATGGACGCGAGTTTTATTTAGGGGTAAAATGGAACCTGTCAAAAGGTCATTAATCCTGAGGGTAGCTATCGATAATGTGTTGAGAGATCATTCTATAAATTTCAGCTACGGCTTCATTCTTGCTCAAGAACTCCATGTGCTTGTCAAGTGTTTCAAAATCATGCCTACGGGCCGGGCCAGTCTGAGATTTGCCTGGCCCAAGCTCAAAACTCTTGTTGATAGTCTCAGCTATCAACGGATGAAGTAGATCAAAATCCAGCTTGCTACCTGCCAAAATATCTGAGGATATTTTCATGAAATGGTTAACAAAATTACAGGCAAAAACGGCTGCCACGTGTAACGCTTTACGATCGCTGGAGTTTATATGTAAAACTTTTCTGCTTATAGCCTTACCCATAGCGTAAAGCAACTTCTCAGTAGATGAATCTTCCGCTTCTATACATATGGGCACATGGGTAAGATCTACTTTTTTTTGCTTACTGAAAGTTTGCAGAGGATAAAAAACACCAATATGCTCACTGGCGGCGTAAGAGAGCAGGTCTATAGATTTAGCTCCCGATGTATGTAGTAATATGGCATTATCTGGCAATACTATCTCACGTGCAATATCTGAAATGATATCATCAGGAACAGCTATAATAAAATATTGAGCAGGGCTATTTGAGAAATCATACCCTTCCTTAGTTTCGGCCTGATAGAGCCTGTTTACCAATGCCCTGGAACTCTTCGCAGATGTACTGCAAACTTCTTTAACCGGATAGCCTGCATTATCAAGAGCCGGCGCCAAATGCCAGGCTAAATTTCCAGCTCCAATAAAAGAAACGTAATTATTATTAGGCATCATGCAGGTGTTACGTATGTAGGTTACTCCATACCCTTTTCTCTCATCTTTTTAAACTCACTATACCGCCGGTTAATGGCAATTCCGAAACCTGCCATTAACAATAGTGTGCCTAACCATAAAACATTTATGAGTGGTTTTTCCATAGCTTTTAGCACCACCCAGTCTTTCTGCCTGGTGTTAGCTCCAATAGCCATGCTATTTTTTTCCGGATAGATATTTAACAGAGTTAGTTTTAATCCAAGGTCACTAACTTCATCTGAAATACGACCGACCATGCCATTCTTTATTAAAAAGACGGGCTGTACTACGTATTCTGATTCTTCCCCCTGAACCGTAATAGTAGCTTTCACGGCAACATCTTCACTACTAAGCTCTACACCTTCTACTTCCGGTATCCTTTCTAATTTATCTACTCTTGCCACATAGTCATTCACAAAGAAGTTATCCTTTGGAGACACTTCAAATTCCTCCATATCGCTCCATTCCACTTCATTATTAGGATCCCTTATAGAAGAAACGTGGGTATACAAATCCTTAGCAAATCCTCGTTTGATATCTGGTGAAGCAAGCAACCCTCCCATAGATTCATTTACCTGCGCACGAGGATATAAGGTAAACTTCTCACCTTGCTTGTCTGTATATTCTATTTCGTAATAAGTATTTTCCGGAGCAATCTCTATGGTATCATTTTTCTCAAAAATCACCTCTCCATCAGCTACAATATCTCTCTTCGCTATTACCATATGCGGCAAACCAGTTTGTCTGATATCATTTCGATTGATATAGCTCGATACATCAACCGGTTCCAGCCTCTCTCCTTTATATTTCAGGCTATAGTCAGCCATCTCTTTCGGCTCGTTGATAAATAACAGCAAGTTCTCATTATTGAATTCGGTTGACGATTCTTTGGAGATTAGCATACCTGTTGTATTCAGGGATACTACCTTAGAATATCCAGCGGAAAACATTATGCCTATTAACATCAAGCCTACTCCAATATGTGTAACTGCACCCCCGGATAGCTTTGGGTTCTTCTTTAATACGTTAAAAAGAATTTTGGCATTTGCCACCACAGTATAGACACCTGCAAGTAGCAGCATAATATATATGGGATCGGCAACATTCTTAATTACCACAATAATCGTAGTAATAATTAAAGTAAATACGGCTGGAACAGTAAGGCTACTCCACAATTGCTCCTTTTTCATCTTCTTCCACCAAAAGAACTGCCCCGTACCTGAGAGAAGAGCCACTCCAACCGCAAACCACAACTGAAACTTAGAGTAGAAAGCAATCTGGTCAGCAGGAGGTGCAATGTTGGATACTCCTCCAAAAAGCTCAACTATACTATTCCAAACTGGAATAGATGTGGGTATCAGAACCTGAAAGCCCATCAGGCATAAAACCAAAGCTCCGATAAAAATCCAAAACTCTCTGGAATAGGTAGAAGCCTCCTTCTCAGAATAAGGCATCTCCTTCCATCTTACTACTGCCAAGACAATTGATCCGACAGTGAAAAACAAAAGGTAAATAAGCAATTGCCCTGAAAGCCCAAGATCGGTAAAGGAGTGTACTGAAGAGTTTCCTAATATCCCGCTCCTGGTTAAAAAGGTAGAGTAAAGAATTAACACAAAAGTAGTTATAACCAGTACTACACTTGCTTTAAGTGCTGTATCACTGTTTTTAAAAGTGATCATTGTATGTATAGAAGCTACTAAAAACAGCCAGGGCACGTAAACTGCATTTTCTACAGGGTCCCAGTTCCAGTAACCTCCAAAGTTAAGTGTTTCATAGGCCCAGTATCCGCCCATCAAAATTCCCAATCCTAGAATAGCTCCTGAGAACAGTGCCCATGGTAGTGCCGGCCTTACCCATTCGCGGTACCTTCTTTTCCAAAGGCCTGCGATACAGAAGGCAAATGGAATAACCGTGGTTGCAAATCCTAAGAACAAGGTCGGAGGGTGGATTACCATCCAGTAGTTCTGCAGAAGCGGGTTAAGTCCTGTCCCATCCTTTGGCACAAAGTTCGGCTGTTCTTTGAAGATTGGGGCATCAATGGCATCTCTCAATAGTATAAAAGGTGAACTACCCAATTTTATATCCAGACCAGGTATAACTACACCAAGGATCATGGATGCAAGAAAAACCTGAACCAGGGAAAATACGGTCATTACCGGGGCTTCCCAGAATTTATTGGTCAGAATAATAACCACCCCAAGCAAAGCGTGCCAGAACAGCCAGAGCAAAAAGCTTCCTTCCTGCCCCTCCCAAAAGCATGAGATCATATAGTGGGTTGGAAGCCTTCTGGATGAATGGCTCCACGCGTAGTGATACTCGAAGTAGTGATTATAGATAATATAGAAAAGGCTAAATACAATGCCTGTAACAGCAACAGCATGAAGATAAAATGCTACCCTTCCGTTTATCTTCCAGGATTTTTCCTGTGTTAGCTCTTTGGCTTGCGAAGCTTTAAAAAAACAAAAAGCTGAATATAATGCGCTTATGAAAGCTACAATAACAAAAAGGTGACCGAGGCCACCAATAAATTCATGTATCATAAAAGTAATGCTTTTTCCCTTCTCACATCTCTGCTTTTACAGTGTTCTCCTGATATTTTGAAGGACATTTCATTAGAATTTTTTCCGCTACAAAAAGATCATCTTTATATGAGCCAATAACCACAACCTTTTCTGATCTTTGAAAATCTGTAGGCATAGGCTCATTATAAAAAACCTTTTGTTCCCTCTTATTATCATCTACCATGATAAATGAAAATGACAGTTTGTCTACCGAAGGTTGTATGCCGATAATTTCACCTCGTTCTTTTTTGAGTTCTCCAACAACATGTATGCTACTTTCATTACCACTAAGGGCCATTTCCTGAGCTGTATCGAAAGTAACGTAAGAACTTGCATCGCCTGCGGTTGTGATAATGATACCAATAGCGGCTGCTATAATAATGATACCTATAATGTGAGAAGTTTTCATAAGCTTCAATAATTGATCAAATACTGTACAAAGTTAGGCTCAAAATGGTTTCTAAATATCATTATTTAATAACTGTTTCTCAATCCTGCTTACTTTTTTGTCAATTACCACAAGATACGCGACCAAACCGCCCAAAATAATACATATAACTCCGGTAAGGACATATATCTTTCCTTCTTCACGGAACCTATCCGCCATCTCAACTTCTTCATTTGCATAGTCACTCTCGGTAATTTCTATTTTATCCTGAGCCTTAACAAAAAATGAAGCCAGGCAGAAAATCAGCAATAGGCCAATCTTTTTCATCAATCTATAATTTGTTCAAGTTTCCTAATACGTACTCTTAATGTAGCTATCCATACTCCTAACATTATCCAACCAATAACCGCGGGGTAAAAAACCATCCTCAAGCGGCTGTCAAGGTCATACGCATTGAAACCTGGATTACCGCCATTGCCGGGATGAAGTGAATCAGTAAGTCTGGGAAGTATAAATAGAAGAGGGATAAGGGCGAAGAATGCGAAAATGTTATAAACAGCACTTATTCTGGCTCGTTGCTCATCATTATCCAGCGAACCCCTAAGAATAAAATACGCAAAATAGATGAGTAAGCCTATAGCCGCACCATTCTGTTTTGGATCTCCGCTCCACCAGTCTCCCCAGGTAAACTGAGCCCAAAGCATTCCGGTAAGTATTCCCAGGATGCCAAAAATCACACCAACATTGGCAAATTCAATGGCAAAATCATCATATACCTTACCTGAACGTAAAAGATAAAGAATAGAATAGGCAACAGATACTCCTAACATCAGTATCATTCCAAACCACATAGGTACATGAAAATACAGTGCCCTTATGGTCTCATTAAGAATAACCAACCTTGGGACTTCAAATAAGAGTCCGCCTACAACAACATAGAGAAGTAGTAGAATTGTTAATATTTTCCACCACGATTTACGCATAAGCCCTTAAAAATTAGCTCCTCCAAAGATACGGGAATAAGAGATAAGAAACCGCCCCGACAATTAGATTAATTGCCAGTAGCGTCAGCATTTCATTATAGCTGGCACTTCTTTCAATACCATCAAGAGCATTTTTGGATATTTTTATGATCATAAGCAGCATTGGCAAAATGACGGGGAAACCTAATATAGCCATGAGCGTCTGATTATTATTAGCCTTAGAGGCTATAGCAGAGATCATAGTAAGAGCCGACGAAAAAGAAACTGCTGCCATAAGCAAGTTGACAATAAAAAGAAATGGATCATGGATTGGGTTGCCCAACACTAATGAATACATAACAAACCCCATGAAGGCTAAAACCAACATTAGCACTGCATTATAGCAAATCCTTGCCACTATGAGCTCTTGAGGTTTTATGAGCCAATAATAATACAGGAACTTCCCTTCCTTTTCCTGGATAAAGCTTTTGGCTACAGCATTAATAGCCGTAAACAACAGAATTATCCAGAACAAAGCATTCCACGTTACAGGATTGAGTTGGTTAGCTTTGACATTGAAGCTCAGGTAACAGATAAAGATGGTACTAACCAGATATAAAAGAATACCATTAATGGCATAGCGCTGACGCCACTCCAGCAGCACTTCTTTTTTTATAAAGTTTATAACTCCACTCAAGAATGAGTCCTTTCGTATTGTTTTAAGTAGCTATTAAGTTCTCTACCAAAGGCAATAAATAAGCCGATTAAAAAGCCGATTAAACCCCCTATTGCAACTGAGAAGACAGGCCTTGGACTTACGGGCCTTTTATATGCATCAAAGTCCTCTACAATTTCTACTGCACTATTGAACTCTAACTCCTCTTCTAGCTTTTGCTTTTCTTTTACCAGAGCCAGCAAAGCAGTATATACCTCCCCTGGATTCATCATAATAACATTATCCTTACCTAAATTATTGGAGTCATATAAACCTTTCTTTAAACTGTCTATCTGGTTGATTTCCATGTCGAGCTTGTTAATAAAGCTTTTATATTGTTTTGCCTTTAGATCTATTCTCTTTTTAACAAAGTCATTATTAGATAGGTAGTACAGCATGCCTTTTTCAAGTTCCGTCCAATGACTATTCGAAAAAGACTCAACTCTAATTACATAGAAGGCATATTCAAGCTTTTTATCAGCCTCTTCGTCAGTGGGTTCAATCTCAATTTTGCTAATATAACCGACTACTTCAGGGGGAAGGTTGAGCTTATTGGACAAAACTTTATAATTATTCTCTTTAAGAAGTTGAGTAAGATTCTCATTGATTACTTCCAGTAAAGATTTATTCAAAATAGTAGCCCTCACTACTACCTCACTCTGATAAACAGCAGGTTTAAGGTTGTAATACAGTAACCCTAGCAAAAACCCTACTACTGTTAATAATATAATAGTGATTTTATTTCTTAGAAGAACGTTTTTTAGCTTAACAAGTAGTTCTGTTAGGTCAATCTCATCAGTTTCTTTTTCCGACATATCTGTTTCTATCTAATTTATTGCAAGTTTATTAAAATAAACTAAAGAGTTCTAATGCTCTATATAATTATTACATTTGTGCCAAAATTGACCTTATTTTGTTGAGCATGGGTTAAGTTTGTTTAGGTTTAAAAGTAAAAATTTACATATGGATTCAATACTGGTTACAGGAGCGGCTGGTTTTATTGGCTTTCATCTTTGCAAGGTTTTATGTAATAAAGGGTATAACGTTACCGGCATAGATAACCTCAATGACTACTATGATGTTAACCTGAAAAAATCAAGGCTTAGTATTCTGGAGACAAAAGATAATTTTGATTTCCAAAAATTAGATCTTGAGGATCAAGAAGGCATAGAAAAGCTTTTTAAGACGGGCAACTTCTCTTATGTGGTAAACCTGGCTGCCCAGGCTGGCGTACGCTACTCCTTAACAAATCCAAGGGCATATATAAAAAGTAATATTGACGGTTTCCTCAACATTCTGGAAGGTTGCAGGTATAGCGATGTCAAGCATTTAATATATGCATCATCTAGCTCTGTGTACGGAGCCAATACAAAAATGCCATTCTCTGTGGAACACAATGTTGATCATCCGGTATCATTGTATGCTGCCACAAAAAAGTCAAACGAATTGATGGCACATACCTACTCGCATTTATATGGTTTACCCACAACCGGTTTACGTTTCTTTACCGTCTATGGACCATATGGACGTCCTGATATGGCTCTTTTTTTATTTACCAAAGCGATAATTGAAGGCAAACCTATTGATGTCTATAATCATGGTAAAATTCGAAGGGACTTTACCTATGTCGATGACATAGTTGAAGGAATTGTAAGGCTGATACCAACTATCCCCTCCGGAAATCCTGATTGGGATGGAAACCAACCTAACCCGTCAGATAGTTTTGCTCCTTATAAAATCCATAACATTGGCAATAATCAACCGGTTGAGCTAATGGACTTCATTAATGCCATTGAAGACGCATTGGGAAAAACTGCTATTAAAAACATGATGCCTATACAACCAGGTGATGTGCCTGCAACATATGCAGATGTTGATGCACTGACAAAAAGTGTAGGATTTAAACCGAATACCTCTATCAAAACAGGAATTCAACAATTTGTAAATTGGTATTTAGACTATTATAAGATCAAAAATTATAAATAAATGAAATTAGGAATTATAGGACTTGGGTATGTTGGCCTTCCATTGGCAGTTGAATTTGGAAAGGTACTTGATGTAGTTGGATTTGATATTAACAAGAAACGCATAAACGAACTTTTAAATGGTGATGATAAAACACTAGAAGTAGATAAAGAAGAATTATCTCAAGCAACACGATTAAGCTATACCTCAAATGTTGCAGAACTTGAATCAGTTGATATTTACATAGTAACTGTACCCACACCGATTGACCAGTTTAAAACTCCTGATTTAACTCCGCTAAAAAAAGCTAGTGAAACAGTAGGTAAAGTTTTATCTAAAGGAAACATCGTTATTTATGAATCAACAGTGTTCCCTGGTTGTACAGAGGAAATTTGCGTGCCGATACTCGAAAAGGTGAGTGGACTTAGATACAATAGTGATTTTTATTGTGGATATTCTCCCGAAAGAATAAATCCAGGGGACAAGGAGCATAGATTGAGCACCATCAAGAAGGTAACTAGTGGAAGCACGCCTGAAATTGCAGAGAAGATAGATCAACTATATGGCAAAATCATTACTGCCGGTACTCATTTGGCTTCATCAATTAAAGTTGCTGAAGCTGCTAAGGTTATTGAAAACTCTCAGAGAGACCTCAACATTGCTTTTGTGAACGAATTGGCTATGATTTTTGACAAAATGAACATTGACACTCATGAGGTACTTGAAGCTGCGGGAACAAAATGGAACTTCCTCCCATTCAAACCAGGGCTGGTTGGGGGACATTGTATAGGAGTTGATCCATACTACCTGACTTATAAAGCTGAGAGTTTGGGTTATCACCCTCAAGTGATTCTATCCGGCAGAAGAATTAATGACAATATGGGTATATACGTTGCCAGTAAAGTCATTAAATTAATGACTAAGAAAAATAATCCTATAAACAATAGCAACATACTTGTACTGGGAGTTACATTCAAAGAAGATTGTCCTGACATCAGAAATAGCAGGGTAATTGATGTAATCCGTGAACTGGAAGGCTTTGGTGCAAATGTTCATGTATACGACCCGCAGGCTGATTTAGAGGAAGTAAAGCATGAGTACGGGCTTACCTTAATTGCGGAGCCGGATATGGAGTATAATGCAATAGTCCTAGCTGTAGGACACAAACCTTTTAAATCATTGGATATTAAAAGGATATCGAATGAATCTACCGCCATCTATGATATTAAGGGATTTTTGGATAAAACAACTGTAACCGCAAGATTGTAATGGAAAGGGGTAAAATCATTGTTACCGGAGGAGTGGGTTACATAGGCTCCCATACATGTGTTGAGCTTATCAATGCCGGCTATACGCCAGTAATTATTGATAACTTCTCAAATTCTGAAAAATTTGTAATAGACCGACTCAAAGAACTAACAAAAGCTGAAATTTATTTAGAGGAGGGAGATTGCAATGATCTGGGCTTTTTAAAGTCTGTGTTTTCCAGACATAGTGGAATCCAAGGTGTTATTCATTTTGCGGCTTATAAGGCAGTGGGAGAGTCTTCGTCTAACCCTATTAAGTATTATGAAAACAATCTCGTATCAACTATTAACCTGCTTAAAGTGATGGAGCATGAACAGGTTAATAACCTTGTATTTTCATCCTCTTGTACGGTATATGGACAGCCTGACATTTTGCCTGTAACCGAAGAATCCCCAATAAAACCGGCTGAATCACCTTATGGCCGCACTAAACAAATTTGTGAAGACATTATAACAGACTTTTGTAAAGCCAAAAATCATTTTAGGTTCATTTCCCTGAGATACTTTAATCCTATTGGAGCCCATCCCTCTGGCTTAATAGGTGAATTGCCTATAGGCGCACCTAATAACCTTGTTCCATATATAACCCAAACTGCTGCGGGTATAAGAGATCAACTCACTATTTTCGGAGATGATTATAATACACCAGACGGCACATGTATCAGGGATTATATACATGTCGTTGACCTAAGCAAAGCCCACATTGCTGCCTTAACTAAAATGGTCATGGGTAACAATACAGAACAAAAAGCAGTTTATAATATCGGCACCGGAACCGGGCACTCTGTGATGGAGGTAGTTAAAATTTTTGAGAAGGCCACTAACCAAAAATTAAATTATGTCATTGGAAAAAGAAGAGATGGTGACGTTGAGAAGGTTTTTGCCGATGTTACAAAAGCTCAGCATGAATTAAACTGGAAAACAGAACTTTCTTTAGAGCAATCGTTAAAAGATGCCTGGAACTGGCAAAAAAATATATCAAGTATAGAAACCCATTAAACACTCATATTGTGAAAGGAATAATACTCGCAGGTGGTTCTGGTACAAGGCTTTATCCCCTTACCAAAACCATTTCCAAACAAATGCTGCCTATATATGATAAACCTATGATTTATTATCCTTTGTCTGTTTTAATGCTAGCTAACATAAAGGAAATATTAATCATAACAACCCCTGAAGACTCAGAAGGTTTTAAGAACCTGTTATCGGATGGCTCCCAATTAGGTTTGGACATACAATATGCTGCCCAACCTTCTCCCGACGGACTGGCTCAGGCCTTTATTATTGGTGAAGAATTTATAGGAAATGACTCTTGCTGTCTAATACTGGGTGATAATATTTTCTATGGTTACAATTTCTCCAAAACATTGATACAAGCAGCTCAAATGCAGGAAGGAGCTACTGTATTCGGTTATTATGTAAAGGATCCTGAGAGATATGGTGTTGTAGAGTTTACAGAGGACAACCAAGTGGTATCTCTCGTTGAAAAACCACAAAATCCAAAGTCGAGTTACGCTGTAACCGGGTTATATTTCTATGACAACACTGTCGCAGAAAAAGCTAAGCAAATCAAACCCTCACCACGTGGTGAACTGGAAATAACTGATTTAAATAATATGTATCTCAATGAAGGTAAGCTTAGGGTTGAACTATTAGGTAGAGGTATGGCTTGGCTTGACACCGGAACACATCAAAGCTTACTGCAAGCCTCTAACTTTGTCGAATCCATTGAAGAGAGGCAAGGGCTTAAAATAGCTTGCCTGGAAGAAATTGCATTCAGGAAGGGCTACATTAGTAAACAGCAGCTAATAGAACTTGCTCAGCCTCTATTGAAAAATCAATATGGACAATATTTGACTAAAATAGCTGAAGAGAAAATATGAAAAATATATTGATAACGGGCGGTGCGGGATTCATTGGATCCAACTTCATTCCATATTTCTTGAATAAATACTCTGAGTACAATCTAATCAACCTGGATAAACTAACTTATGCTGGTGATCTGGTAAATTTAGAGGAAGTTAAATCTGACGATAGATATACATTTGTTCAGGGAGATATTTGTGACAGGAGTTTAATTGAAAAGCTTTTTAAACAGTACAACTTTCAGGGCGTTATTCATTTTGCGGCTGAATCTCATGTGGACAACTCAATTGAAGGGCCTGAAGCATTCATTAACACAAATATCAATGGCACATTTACCCTAATTGATGTTGCTCGTAAACACTGGATGAACAGTCCTTTTGAGAAAAGAAGTGAATTCAAGGAAGCACGTTTTCATCATATTTCCACTGATGAAGTTTACGGTACTCTTGGAGAGACCGGTTTTTTCAATGAAACTACACCATATGCTCCAAACAGCCCATACTCTGCTTCAAAGGCCTCCAGTGACATGCTGGTAAGGAGTTATTTCCATACCTATGGGCTAAATGTAGTTACCACCAACTGCTCTAATAACTACGGCCCTAAACAACACGATGAAAAGCTAATACCTGTAATTATTAGAAAAGCCCTGAATGGTGAAAACATCCCCATATACGGCGACGGGAAAAATATAAGGGATTGGTTGTATGTACTGGATCACTGCAAA
>NZ_SMLW01000550.1:0-2082 GCF_009711405.1 Fulvivirga kasyanovii
GTTGATAACTGTGTGGATAATTTAATATTTTGTGAATAAGGAATTGATTTTTCCACAATTTTGTTGCTGGTGTGTGGATAAGGGATGTGGATAAACTCTAAAACCTGTTTAATCCTTACCAATTTTTTAGTTATATTCTATGCAGGCAAATGTTTTGTGTGAACTACGTGAAAAGGGGTGATCGGAATCAGCGAAATTGCTAGAACCCTTTTTTATTTTTACGTTTGAGTTGCCAATCAATTATTACAACAACCACTACAATTAACTACAAGTTATTACATGGAAAACAAGTCATCGCTGCGGGTAGGTCATAAGTCGAACAGGCTAACGGTAGACATGAATGAGGGGCTCGGAAAACTGCCCCCGCAGGCGCTGGATTTGGAGGATGCAGTACTGGGTGCCTTAATGCTTGAAAAAGATGCACTTACCACAGTAATTGATATTCTTAAACCAGATAGTTTCTACTCTGACGCTCACAAAGAAATTTACAGGGCAATCGTGGAATTGTTCAACAATTCAGAGCCTGTGGATATGCGGACTGTTGCCAATCAGTTGCGAAAGAATGGTAAGCTGGAGATGGCAGGAGGTTCATATTACATAGCAGAACTTACATCCAAAGTAAGCTCCGCAGCCAACGTGGAATACCACGCCAGGATAGTCACCGAGATGTCTATCAAGCGTGAACTTATCCGCGTGGCATCTGAGATCCAGCACGACGCTTACGAGGATACTTCGGACGTATTTCAGCTTCTGGATAAGACCGAGCAGGCACTGTTTGAGATCTCAGAATCTAACATCAGAAAAAATTTCGACAATATGCGCTCCCTGATGGCACAGGCCATCCAGGAATTGGAGGAAAGGAAGAACCACAAAGACGGGCTTACTGGTATCCCGAGTGGGTTCTCCGCCCTCGACAGGGTTACCTCAGGCTGGCAGCGGTCAGATCTTATTATTATTGCTGCCCGTCCTGCGATGGGTAAAACGGCGTTTGTGGTTTCCGCCCTTCGTAATGCTGCCGTGGAGTTTAACCATGCAGCGGCTATATTCTCTCTGGAGATGTCTTCTGTGCAGTTGGTAAACAGGCTTATTTCTGCTGAGGCAGAACTTGAAAGTGAGAAAATTAAAAAAGGGAACCTGGCCGGTTATGAATGGGAGCAGCTTATCCACAAAACCAATAAGCTTAGTAACGCCCCTATTTTTATCGATGATACCCCCGCACTGTCGATCCTGGAACTAAGGGCCAAGTGTCGAAGGCTCAAAGCACAGCATGACATACAACTGATCGTAATTGACTACCTTCAGTTGATGAGTGGTGACAGCTCCAAAGGAGGCGGTAACCGTGAGCAGGAGATTGCGTCTATTTCCAGGGCACTGAAAGGAATTGCCAAGGAACTTAACGTACCGGTAATTGCCCTCTCCCAGTTAAGCCGGGCCGTGGAAACCCGTGGTGGAGACAAAAGACCACAGCTATCGGATTTGAGGGAATCGGGATCAATTGAGCAGGATGCGGATATGGTTATGTTCCTCTACAGGCCAGAATATTATGGTATTACCGAGGATGAAAATGGTATGCCTACTATTGGAATGGGAGAGGTTATCATTGCCAAGCACAGAAACGGATCGCTCGAAAATGTACCTCTTAAGTTTATCGGTAAGTTTACCAAGTTCGCCGACCTGGATACAGGAGGCTTTTCCGGAGGTGATTTCCCTTCAGGAGGAGGCATACCTTCAGAATTTGATGATTCTGCCGGTACAATAACCCTCGGTAGCCGTCTGAATGAAGACAAAGGAGGCTCCGGTGGTGGTTTTGGAGGCTTTGATGATAGCGACGAAGACGCACCGTTTTAAAAATTCACAATTTTCAGTTCTTAGTTCACTGTTTTTGGTTCTTGTTTACAGTGGTTTGAAGTTTATAGTTTCCGGTTCAGTTCTTAGTTTGTGGCCATCTAAAATAACCGGCAACAATGAGTGATTTAAACAACACTGAACAATGAACTAAGAACGGTGAACCGATATTGGCCAGGGTAAAGACGGAGTGGTATAATGAAATGAAGGATCAAGCCGAATTTCTGGGGAGACACT
>NZ_SMLW01000550.1:2092-2650 GCF_009711405.1 Fulvivirga kasyanovii
AAATAGCAATCGGCAAAAGCAGTTGGCCAACGCGTATAATATAACAATAAGCGCGGTTTACTGATTTTCAGTGGCAAGTTTCACATTACTTGTTTTACTTTCCAATCCATTTACTCACAGGTTTTACGCTTGTTCCGAAATGAAGACCGTTGGCAGAATGACGACCGCCAGGAAAAGGGTGACGGTGGTATTGATAATAATTGAACCCTGAAACATAAGTAGGAGCCATGCTGAATTGCCAGTGTGGCTTTTTTATTTTCATATGCCAGGGATATTAAAGCAAGTGTCGGGTCAAGCGGAATTTCTGGGGAGATCCTAAATTTTTAAATAGCAATCGGTAAAAGCAGTTGGCAGACCGGTGTAAAATGACATCATGGCTTAATCCACGGCCAGTGGATATGTTGCTCTGTGAATTATCCTTCCGGAAATTTTCGTGTATTCATTAAGGTATCATGCTTTTCATTATCTTTATTTAACAAACAGAGGCTAAGGCTACGTAAAGGTTGCAATTAAAATAAGGCCCCTGATCATAATACAGTGGAGCAATGAGGCATAAGC
>NZ_SMLW01000550.1:2685-17943 GCF_009711405.1 Fulvivirga kasyanovii
AAATTTGATTTTGATTTGAATTTATAAACGAACATAATTAATGAAAGGACTAGTATTAACATCTCCCGGAAAAATACAGATTGTAGAACTTGAAAAGCCGAAACTGGACGAATCGCAGGTATTGGTAAAGCTAAAAGCTGCGGCTCTGAATAAAAGGGATCAGTTCATTCGTGAAGGTAAATATCCCAATATTCAGATGAAAGCCGTGTTGGGATCTGACGGGGTAGGGGAAGTTGTGGAAGCAGGTAGTAAGAGCCATAAGAAATGGATAGGCAAAACAGTGGTTATTAACCCTAATATTGATTGGGGAGACAATCCTGATGTGCAGTCGAGGAGCTATTCGATTTTGGGGATGCCCAAGCATGGTACGTTTGCCGAGTATGTGGCGGTTGGGGCCGACAGGGTACATGAAGCGCCGGGGCATCTGGAACCCGAAGAAGCTGCTGCACTTCCTTTGGGTGGGCTAACCGCTTACAGAGCATGCTTCCATCATGGAAAAATTAAAGCCAATGATAATGTGCTGATTTCCGGGTTCGGAGGTGGTGTTGCGCAGTTTGCATTTCAGTTTGCCCTGGCAGCCGAAGCTAATGTTTACGTGACTTCCGGAAAGAAGGAAAAGCTGAACACAGCAATAAAAATGGGTGCCTCTGATGCATACAATTATAAGAGCAAAGACTGGTACAAAAACCTGTGGCAAACAAAGGGTGGATTTGATGTGGTTATCGATAGTGCAGGGGGTGATCAGATCAATAATTTTATCAAGATAATGAGGCCCGGAGGAAGGGTTGTTTTCTATGGTGCTACCAATGGATTGCCTTCCTCACTTGACCTTTACAGAATGTTCTGGAACCAGTTGTCATTGCAGGGTTCTACCATGGGCAATGACCAGGAATTTAAGGAGATGCTAAGCTTCGTGGGTAAGAAAAAAATCAAGCCAGTGATCGACTCCGTAAGGCCATTTGAAGAAATCGTATCTGCTTTTGATGATATTGCCAGTTCAACGAAGTCAGGAAAATTAGTAGTTAAATTTTAGTTTAATTGAATATTTACAAATGTCTGATTTATAAAAGTTTATAATTATAAATACTAAAAATATTAGTAATGATTTGGTCGGTTTTTCTGATTTAAAAGTGCTGTATTGACCCGTGAATGCAGGGGAAATGCCAGGGCTGATCCATTACAGAGATTCCCCGCTTTCACCTGCTCAGGTAAGGTGTAAGATGTAAATATATTTTTATGAAAAGGATGAAGATGAGTCGCCTTTACCTGTTACTCGTCTTCTTCAAAAAGCAGTTCATTGTAGGCATTTTGAAGTTCACGAAGAGACAGGACATTCTCTTGTTTTTTGGCGAGTTCTATACCGCTTTCAAAAGTCTGTTTGGCCAGAGGTGTAAGCTCCAGTTGCTGGTAGAGTTGAGCGGCATGGTAGTAGGTCGGAAGATAGTCGGGGTGATCGGAGAGCAACTGCTCGTAGTATGCTCTGGATTTTTCGATGTCGGAAGATCGGTATTCAGTTGCTATGGCATATAGGGTGAAAGGGTCGTTTGGGTCTTCTTTTAGAAAATCAAGAAGTTGATTTAATCGTGATGAATTCATTTATGATACAATTTTTATTTGCTCCATTATTCATTATCTTCACGGCAAAAATAATAGGTAAATCAAAGAACAATCTAAATAGTTCCAATTTTAAATGAAGATATTAGTTTGCATAACCCATGTACCTGATACGACATCGCGTATCGCGTTCACCGATGGTGACACTAAATTTGACACTAATGGAGTTCAGTTTATCATAGGCCCCTACGATGATTACGCTCTTGCCCGTGCGGTAGAGTTAAAAGAGCAGTTGGGGGGATCAATCACTGTGCTAAACGTTGGCGGAGCTGAGACTGAACCTACTATTCGTAAAGCTCTGGCTATCGGTGCTGATGATGCCATCAGAGTTAATGCAGAACCAAAAGATTCGTTTTTTGTTGCAGAGCAAATTGCCAATGCAGCCAAAGATGGCGGATATGATTTAATACTTATGGGACGTGAGTCTATCGACTTCAATGGCGGTATGGTTCACGGCATGGTTGGCGAACTGCTGGGTTTACCTTCTATTTCCCCTGTAATGACCTTGGACATTGATGGCGATACTGCAAAAATGACAAGGGAAATCGAGGGAGGTAAGGAATATCTGGAGGTGAAACTTCCATTTGTTGCCGGCTGCCAGGAGCCTATTGCTGAGTGGAAGATCCCTAACATGAGAGGGATTATGTCGGCAAGAACAAAGCCTCTGAATGTGGTAGAGCCTGCTGGCAATGGTGAGCATACCAAGCTTGAAAAATATGAATTACCACCTGCTAAGGGAGATGTGAAGATGATAGATGCCGATAACGTAGGAGAGTTGGTAAGCTTGTTGAAAAACGAAGCTAAGGTAATCTAAGTTTAAATCAGTATTAACCCCTTAAGAGATAATCAAATGTCAATATTAGTTTTTGTAGAAAGTGCCGAAGGTCAGGTAAAGAAAACCTCAATTGAGGCTGTGGCTTATGCAGCAGCTATGGGAGGTGATGTTACAGCCATAGCCCTGGGCAACAATATAGATAGTTCTGAACTAGAGAAATTAGGTAACTACGGAGCTTCAAAAGTGCTTCATGTTGATGATGAGAGACTAAACCAGGGAGTGATCCAGGCTTATTCGTCAATACTTGCCAAGGCTATGGAAGATGCCAATGCAGAAGTGTTGGTGCTGGCTAACTCGTCTTTGGGTAACCCGGTTTCGGCCAGGGTTTCAGTTAAAGTAGGCGCAAGCCTGGTTTCTAATGTTACCGACCTGCCTGATACGTCAGCAGGATTTAAAGTGAAGAGGAGCATCTACACAGGTAAAGCATTTGCCAATGTAGAACTTTCTAAAGACAAGAAGATCCTTGCCATAAAAAAGAATGCGGCTGAAATTAAAGAAACAGGTGGTACAGCTACTGTTGAGAAATACAGTGTTGACCTGAGCGACAGCGATTTCGGAGCTAAAATCACCAATACAGATAAAGCAACAGGAGAAGTACTTTTACCAGAGGCGGAAATTGTTGTTTCAGGGGGCAGAGGCCTTAAAGGCCCTGAAAACTGGGGAATGATAGAAGACCTGGCAAAGGAACTGGGTGCTGCTACAGGCTGTAGCAAGCCGGTATCTGATATGGACTGGAGACCTCACCACGAGCACGTTGGCCAGACCGGTGTTAAAGTGAGCCCTCAATTGTATATTGCTGTAGGGATATCAGGAGCGATACAACATCTTGCCGGAGTTAACTCTTCCAAGTATATTGTTGTTATAAACAAAGACCCTGAAGCTCCTTTCTTTAAAGCAGCGGATTACGGCATAGTAGGGGATGCCTTTGAAATAGTACCTAAGTTAACCGAAGCACTAAGAGCAGCGAAGTAATTTTGGATAAGATAAAATTAGAAATACTAGGACTTTCGTCAAGCCAGTCTCAATCCGGGTCATTTGCCCTTGTATTGGGAGAGATTGAAGGTAGCAGAAGATTACCTATCATCATTGGTATGTTTGAGGCTCAGGCCATTGCCATTGAGATAGAAAAGATCATTCCGAACAGGCCCATGACCCATGACCTGTTCAAATCTTTTGCCCAAAGCTTTGAATACAAAGTAGAGGAAATCATTATCTCTGATCTGAAGGAAGGTGTGTTTTTTGCTAAGATAGTCTGTAGCAATGGCACAAAAAGCATAGAAATAGATGCCCGCCCTTCGGATGCCATAGCGATAGGACTGAGGTTTGACTCACCGATTTACACTTACGAATCCATACTGGCCGAGGCAGGTATAGTTCTTACAGATGAATCGGAAGACGATATAGCTGAGATAAAAAGTGAAATTAAATCATCCAGTAAGAAGCAAACTGCTTCCAAAAGCGATGATTTAAAAAACTTTTCAGTAGATAAACTAAATGAACTACTCAACGAAGCCATCGAAAAAGAAGATTACGAGAAGGCTGCGAAGATCAGAGATGAGTTGAGTCGTAGAAACTAACACAAATCACATCAAAGGGCCTTTCTAGCCAATAGAAAGGCCTTTTTGCGTTTAATAACATGGATTACATACGAGGGTTAATAGGGCTGGCCGTCCTTATCGGCATAGCGTTCCTTTTTTCAAAAAACAGAAAAGCCATAGACTGGAGATTGGTAGGTATAGGCCTGCTTCTGCAGATAATTTTTGCCATACTCATTA
Organism: Fulvivirga kasyanovii; assembly: GCF_009711405.1. GTDB lineage: Bacteria > Bacteroidota > Bacteroidia > Cytophagales > Cyclobacteriaceae > Fulvivirga > Fulvivirga kasyanovii. The sequence goes on from NZ_SMLW01000550.1 coordinate 6,910, forward strand.
CCAAAGTGGATTTTGTAGCTGCTGGCTTTGATTGGATCAGTGACAAGTTTGTTACCTTTCTAAGCTTTTCAAGTGATGGTGCTGCTTTCCTTTTCGGTGACCTGGTCAAGGTTGACAAATTCGGTTTCATATTTGCCTTTCAGGTACTACCAACAGTTATTTTCTTTTCCACCGTTTCTGCAGGTCTGTATTATTTAGGCGTACTTCAAAAGATAGTCTATGGCATAGCATGGATCATGGCACGTACTATGCGTTTGTCCGGTGCTGAAAGTTTATCTGCAGCAGGTAATATTTTCCTGGGGCAGACAGAAGCCCCGCTACTGGTAAGGCCATTTGTGAAAAATATGACCACTTCGGAACTGATGTGTCTGATGACCGGTGGGATGGCCACCATTGCCGGCGGTGTATTAGCCGGATATGTGGCCTTTCTGGGAGGAGACGACCCCGCAGAGAGGGCCAAATATGCCGCCTATCTGTTAAGTGCTTCAATAATGAATGCTCCGGCGGCTATTGTGTTGGCCAAAATCATAATACCGGAAACACGACCTGAGGAAATTGACTCTGACCTGAAAGTTAGTAAAGAAAGCCTCGGTGTTAACCTTATCGATTCACTGGCTCAAGGGGCAGCAGATGGGCTGAAACTGGCCTTGAATATTGGAGGTATGCTTCTGGCTTTTATTGCCATTATTTTTGCGCTGAATTGGATATTAGTAGATGGAATAGGCGAGTGGACCGGCCTCAATGCTTTCGTAGTTCAAAGTACGGATGGTGCCTTTAAAGGCTTTTCACTTGAGTATATTCTTGGGCAGGTATTTCGACTGTTTGCTTTTGCCATGGGAGTTAGCTGGGATGAAGCCTTGAGTGTAGGGAGTTTGTTGGGGCAGAAGGTAGTTATTAATGAATTCGTGGCCTATTTAAGTCTGGCTGACCTTAAGGCATCAGGCATATTAAGTGATAAGGCTATTGTCATGTCTACTTACGCACTTTGCGGGTTTGCAAACTTTAGTTCGATAGCCATCCAGATTGGAGGTATTGGAGGTATGGCACCTAACAGACAAGGCGATTTATCCAGATTAGGCATGCGAGCGCTTTTTGCAGCTACACTGGCTACTATGATGACGGCTACTATTGCAGGAGCACTTTTCGGTTAACCATCAGGTACATCAATAAGGAAAATTATATCTATTGCCGTAAGTATCTTCTATATACCGGAAGTAATGGTACAGCTCGTAGTTAAGCTCCAGCCCGTAATCTATTGAAGGGTTGTAGTCAATGCGGTTTTCAAATGGATAGTTAAGCGCGTTATAGCGTCCTTGTTGATCGACCATTTGATTCCATGCCCTTACGTACCGGGCATTCTGCTGCTCGTAGAATGACAAGGTATGATAATTTATAGGGCGGCGGTTTACTGAAAACCAACGGTCAAAGCCAGAGTCTATGATGGTTAATTCGTATTCGTCATCATTTTCGGCCTTCGATAAAATATTGGAACCCTGGCTCTTCGTTCCTGTGCCCTGATATGATTTGCACCCTGCAACGATGAATATAGTAAGTATTAAAACCAATAGTCTCATTTCTCCTCCCTTTTTCTTTATAACATACTGAAATTGAGTTTTGTTGCTCTAAAAATAGGATAACTGGCTAGGCCAGATTTCAGTGGGAGATATTCACATTTCGGATCTGTGTTTGACAGACTTCGGTGAAGGCAATCGGCAAAACAGTTGGCAATCTGTATAGATAACCAAAGGCAATCATTGATTTTATTGTAATCCTGCGTTACAGGCTTTGTTTTTCGATCCGTTTACTCCACGCGTTCATAAATAGTGAAGAGTATTATGGCTCTCAAAACTTTTCCATATAACTCGCATTAATTTTTATTTATATGTATCATTGGCTCCCCATTATTTGTAATCACATCTAAACTCACTTCATGAAGATATCAGCGAAAACCAATGCTAAGGAAGTTTTAAAACAATATTTTGGGTATACAAAATTCAGGCATCAGCAAGAGCAAATCATTACCAATGTGCTGGACAGGAAAGACAGTTTAGTACTTATGCCAACGGGCGGTGGAAAATCCCTTTGCTACCAAATTCCCGCATTGATGTTTGACGGGCTTACCCTGGTGATATCGCCTTTGATAGCCTTGATGAAAGACCAGGTTGATGCACTTAAACTCAATGGCATTAAAGCTGCTTATTTAAACTCTGCATTGTCGGGCAGGCAGCAGTCGGAGGTTATTGACCAACTTAAAAACAACGAGTTGAAGCTGCTTTATTTGGCTCCTGAGCGTTTGATTGGTAATGATGGTGAGTTTATTAAATTTTTACAGACATTAAATGTATCCTTGATTGCTATTGATGAAGCCCACTGTATTTCGCAATGGGGGCACGACTTCCGTCCTGAATATACGCGACTCTCCACGCTGAAAACCAGTTTTGCAGGTACCCCGGTAATAGCTCTGACAGCTACAGCAGACCGGCTGACAAAGGATGATATCCTGAAGCAGTTGAAACTGGATAAGCCACAAACCTTCATATCCAGTTTCAACCGGGAAAACATTCATTACTTTGTCGCCCCTAAACGGGAAAGCTATAACCAGTTGCTCGATTTTCTTAAAAACCATGAGAATGAGTCAGGCATAATTTATACGCTCTCCAGAGCTTCAGCAGAAGGCCTGGCAGCCAGTTTAAAGGCTGACGGGTATGACGTGCTGCCATATCATGCAGGACTCGACAGAGAGCTTCGTGAAAGGCATCAGGACATGTTCATAAAGGATGAGGTAAAGATCATTACAGCAACCATTGCCTTTGGTATGGGTATAGATAAGTCTAACGTTCGTTTCGTGGTTCATATGGACCTTCCCAAAAACATTGAAGGTTACTATCAGGAAACAGGCAGGGCAGGGCGTGATGGCCTGAAAAGCGATGCATTGCTCTTCTATAGCTATGCTGATGTTTTGAAGCTGCAAAGCTTTGTTGAAGTGGAAAACAATGAGCAGCAGTCCCGGATCATGCTTAAAAAGCTTCATGAAATGGCAGAGTACGGAGACCTGCGAAGCTGTCGCCGTCAGTACCTGCTCAATTATTTTGACGAAGAGGCTGAAGATAATTGTGGAAGCTGTGACGTCTGCCTCAATGAGCGGGAACGGTTTGATGGCACAATCATCGCTCAAAAGGCTTTGTCCGCTGTTGCCCGGCTTGATCAAAAATTTGGGGCTGGCTATGTTATCGACGTCCTCAAAGGATCAAAATCTGAAAAGATAAGGGATGAACATAAGCAACTCAAAACTTACGGAGTCGGGTCAGATATCAACAAAGTGGTGTGGGGCCATTATATTAAAGACCTTTTGTACCTCGGGTTGCTGAGCAAAACCGATACGCAGTACCCGGTACTTAAATTAACAGAGAAAAGTCTGCCCGTACTGCGAGGGGAGGAGAAGGTAATGCTGTTCAAGGTATCTGAAACAGTCTACCAGTCCTCTACAAAGCCGCAGCATGAACTGCCTATGGAAGCCTCGCTATTTGACCAACTCAAATTGCTGCGTAAAAGATTGGCAGTGAGTGAAAATGTACCGCCATATGTTATTTTCTCGGATGCTACCCTGCAGGAGCTGGCTACCTATTTGCCTTTGAATCAGGAAGACCTTGGTGAGATCTCCGGTTTCGGTGCTGTGAAACTTGAAAAATATGGAGAACCCTTTCTTGAACAGGTGGTTGAATACTGTACCACTAAAGGGATAAAATCCCAAATGGATAAAAAGCAGAAAAAGAGGAAGAAGAAAAGTAATTTGAAAACCCCGACCATGCTGGAGTCTATCAGGCTGCTCCGGGAGGGTAATACACCGGGAAAAATAGCTGAGAAGCGCGATCTGGCCATATCAACTGTAGAGGGGCACCTTAACGATGGCATACTGGAAGGCTTGGTAGACATACTGGAAGTCATGCCCCAGGAGCTTGTGGATGAGATCACTCCCGTTATTATGGAAAATACAATTCCCGGGCTTAAACCTGTGAAAGAAAAACTAAGGGAGGATATTACTTACGGACAGATCAGGGCAGTGTATAATTCTTTACAACATAAAGGAGCAGTGCAATAACCGGGGTTTATCAAAAAAAGCATCATGCTGAAAACTGTGAGGGCGGCTGAGAAATAAAGCTTGTGACGTAAAGATTACCAATGAAATCAAGGCCCTCCTGGTGTTTTCTGTACAGTTTGCCAACTGCTTTGCCGGTAGCCATTCACAGGTGCCTGTCAAGCACAGCGTTGAAAAGTTATTTCCTCCGGGAAAATGCCACTTGACCAAAAAAAGGGCCGATCAAAACTGACCAGCCCTTACCGTTTGTTGAAAGAATAAAATTTTAATTATGCACTAACTTTGGCAGTTGGTGCCGCTGCAAGGATCTCCTCATTTGCATTTTCTGCAAACTTCTCGAAGTTCTTGTTAAAAGCATTTGCAAGGTCATTGGCCTTCTGATCGTAAGCTTCCTTATCTGCCCATGTATTTTTAGGATTTAATACATTCTCAGGCACGCCAGGGCATGTCTTAGGCATGTTAAGTCCGAATATCTGATGCTTCTCGTACTCAACGTCGTTAAGTTCTCCGTTGAGGGCGGCTGTAATAAGTCCTCTGGTTATTTTCAGGCTCATTCTGCTACCGACACCATAAGGGCCACCAGACCAACCTGTATTGACCAGCCATACATTAACTCCCGCATCCTGCATTTTTTTGCTCAGCATCTCAGCATATTTTGTAGGATGCAGAGGCATAAACGGAGCTCCGAAGCATGCCGAGAAGGCTGTAACAGGCTCAGTAATACCCGCTTCAGTTCCAGCTACCTTAGCAGTATATCCGGAGATGAAGTGGAATGCAGCCTGACCAGGAGTCAGTTTGGATATTGGAGGCAGTACACCGTATGCATCGCATGTCAGGAAGAATATGTTTTTAGGGTTCTTTCCTATTGAAGGCTCAGCAATATTGTTGATGTGGTAGATAGGGTAACTTACTCTTGTGTTTTCAGTTTTAGATCCGTTTTTAAAATCAACTTCACCATCTTTGATCACCACGTTTTCAAGTAAGGCACCTTCTTTAATAGCATTGTAAATATCCGGCTCCTTTTCCTCAGAGAGGTCTATTACTTTGGCATAGCATCCACCTTCGAAGTTAAATACTGTATTTTCGTTTGACCAGCCATGCTCGTCGTCACCAATAAGCTTTCTGGCAGGGTCTGCTGATAAAGTAGTTTTACCGGTACCTGAAAGTCCAAAGAAAATAGCTGTATCCCCTTGTTCGCCCATGTTGGCAGAGCAGTGCATGGACAAGGTGTTCTTTTGATGAGGTAAAATAAAGTTAAGTGCGGAGAAGATACCTTTTTTGATCTCCCCGGTATATCCTGTTCCCCCAACTAGGGCAATTTTCTTTTTGAAGTTCAGTATGGCAAAATTGTGTTGTCTGGTGCCATCTACTGCAGGGTCTGCTTTGAAGCCAGGAGCATTGATCACAAGCCACTCATGCTCAAAAGTTTTTATCTCGTCCTCTGTAGGCCTTAGAAACATGTTGTAAACAAACATATTAGACCATGCATACTCATTGACTACGCGTATATTTGTTCTGTAATTAGGGTCAGCACAAGCATAAGCATCTCTTACATAAATTTCTTTACCGGACAGGTAATCAACCATTTTGTCATAAAGCTGGTCAAACTTATCGGCATCAAACGGGATGTTGATATTGCCCCACCAAACGGCGTCTTCTGTAATTTCATCCTTAACAATAAACCTGTCTTTGGGGGAGCGCCCTGTAAATTCTCCGGTGTCAACTGCAATTGCACCCGATGCCGTTCTTTCTGCCTGACCTTTCTCAACAGCGATTTCCGCCAGTTTTTCCGGAGATAGATTCCAATGCGCGGTAGAATCTTTAATTCCAAGCTTTTCAACAGAAGCTTTCTCCGATTTTATCCCTAATTCTTGCATGATTAAGATTTGATTTAAATTCCTTGTCGATTTAAAATTTAAGACAACAAAAATAGCAAATTGTTTACTTCATTAATAGGATAATTTGATATTTCAATCGTTTGCGTGGTCGAACACGCCTGCAATAGCACACGCGTCGACCGAACATATAATTATAATTTGCTTATCTAAATGAACAATGTTAGCTTTAGCGGTATTTTTTGCACGAACCATTAAATTAATATGTCAAATTTATCGATTAATCATCCTGATCATGCGGCCAATGGGAAGCAGTTGTTTGGCCACCCGGTCGGGCTATATATTCTGTTTTTCACTGAGTTATGGGAGAGATTCTCCTATTACGGGATGCGGGCGTTGTTTGTTTTATTCCTCACCGCCTCCGTTACTTCTGAAAATTCAGGCTTTGGATGGGATAGCAGCAGAGCCCTCGAATTATATGGCTGGTACACCATGATGGTGTATGTCGCTTCCATTCCCGGTGGTATTTTGGCTGATAAAGTTTTCGGACAAAAGAAAATGGTGGTCATTGGTGGTACCTTGCTGTGTATTGGGCATGGCGTACTGGCTATTGAGGCACTGTGGGCCTGGTATGCAGGTATAACCCTGATCGTAATGGGTGTTGGAGGTCTAAAGCCCAATATTTCGACCATGGTCGGTGGCCTTTACAAGCAGAGGGATGAAAGACGTGATATTGCATTTACCATATTCTACATAGGTATAAACATCGGGGCTTTTCTGGCCGGTTTGATCATTGGGCCTATTGGGGAAAACGTTAACTGGCACCTGGGCTTCGGGCTTGCCGGTGCAGGTATGGTTGTAGGGCAGATATTGTTTATCTGGGGTACCCGGTTCCTTAAAGGGGTAGGAGAAGTTGAAAAAGGAGAAGAAACTTTCGGCGCTGCATCTGGGTCTAAAAGCAATGAGCCGTCCTATCTTTCTAAGCTCATGGGCAATATTTCTGCGTTGGCCGCCAATGTTTTGGTGTTTTTGGCCGGAGCTTATCTCTTATTTGACGGTACCATAGGATATGGACTGTTGGTGATGGGAGTGTCCTTCTTTGTAGGCTTTTTTATAGTTATGCTCTCTGAGCTGGAAGGCAAGGAGCGGGACAGGGTAGTGGTACTTATTCTCAGTTATCTCATAGTAATTGTTTTCTGGGGTGCTTTCGAACAGGCAGGTGGATTGATGAACCTTTATGCAAGCGATAAAACAGACAGGTTGATCTCTATACTAAACCTCGATATAATTTTCGGAGTTGCTATTCTCGGTCTTATAATAAGGGGTATTTATTCCAAAGTGAAGAAGTCAGGCGGACTGTACTGGTTTGCCGGCGCCGGATTTTTGTTGTTAACCTTTGCTTTATTAAGAATGCTGGTGTTTACTGCACCTGGAGGCGATTCGCCCGCCGGATTTTATGAAGTTCCTGCAACAGTATTCCAATCCGTAAACTCATTCTTTATCTTTACGTTGGGTACACTGGTAGCTTTCTTCTGGTACAACAGGAAAATGAAAGGTAAAGAATCCAGTTCTTTATTTAAAATGGCTATGGGTGTCATTATTATGGGGCTTGGGTTTACTTTTATGAGTATTGCCACTAAAGAATGGGCTGCCAACGGTAGTTCTGCTATGTACTGGCTGGTACTGGCTTATATGTTTCATACTATAGGCGAGCTTTGTACCTCTCCGGTAGCTATGTCATTTATCACCAAGATTGCCCCTGCCAAATACGTTTCCATTATGATGGGATTCTATTTTGCAGCGACCGGATTTGGAAACAAACTTGCCGGAGAACTGGGAGAGCTTTCAACGAGTGTAGGAGAATTTGAAGTGTTTACCGGAATAACGATCTTTTGTGTTGTGTTTGGAGGGCTGGTTATAGCCCTGCTGAAACCACTGAAAAGGCTTACCCATGGAGCAGAGGATGTTTCGCCTGAGGTGGCTATAGAGGAAGAAGGCTACTCCCGAAGGGACAAAGTAGAGGTCTAAAAAGAAAAATTTATAAAAAGCTCAGATTCTATTCTGAGCTTTTTTTATAATAAATAATGAGGTACGGGATATTTTGCTACAAAATATTGTTATATTCACAACTTACACTGTAGTTGATGAATATCAGTACGTTTGATATTAAACAGCGCTATGCGCAACTCACCAAGGATAGCACGGTCTTTAGTTACTTAGGTAACCTTTCTACGGCTGACCTGAATACAGTTTTGAAAAGTATTGAGCTGCTACTCTCTGCCAACTACTCATCCAAAGGCTTGCAAAAGAAGCTTTTTAATTTACTGATAGAGATAACCCAAAACCTGTACAATTACCTGAAAAGCCCTGTGCTGGAAGACAGGACGGAAGTGTTCATTGTGGTTTTAGAGTGTGAAAATACCCATAAGATCATTACAGGAAATTTTCTGCTGTCGCGTGAAATCGCCAGCATCAGGTCCAGGATTGAAATGGTAAATGCACTAAACAACGAAGAGCTTAAAGAGCTGTACAGAGGTATCCTTGACGTCGGGATTCCTTCCCATGGAGGAGGCGCGGGTCTTGGCCTTATAGACTTAGCCAGGAAATCCGGAAGAAAATTGTCTTACAATTTCGAGGAAATAGATGAGAAATTTTCTTTTTTTACCTTAGAAGTAACCTTTGCAAATTCGTAAATTAGGGTTACTTATTTTTATTAATCGGAAACATTCAAGTAATGGATAATTATACATTAGTTCCTACACCAAAGACTCCCAGGCTTTATTTTAATGCCCAGAATGGTGATTTTGAAATATCAGGCAGATCGATACCTGAAAATTCAATTGAATTTTATAAGCCCCTGCTGGAATGGCTGGATGAGTATGAGAAGAAACCTCAACCGGAGACTAAACTGCATGTCAATCTTGAATATTTCAACACAAGCTCATCAAAGTGCCTGGTGGAGATACTCAGGAAGCTGGAAAAGGTAAATGAAAAAACTAATGTAAAAGTATTCTGGCATTATGAAGAAGAGGATGAGGATATGATGGAATCGGGGGAGGATTTTAAGAAAATATTGAAATTACCTATTGAACTGGTAGTGGTAAAAGGAGGTGGTTGAGGCACACTTTGTAGAAATTAGAAACACGCTATAAAAAAGAAGGCTTTGCATTTGCAAAGCCTTTCTTGTATATAGGATGTTATTTTATTACATCATGCCTGGCATACCGCCGCCACCTGGCATTGGGTGTCCGGCACCCTCTTCTTCAGGTAAATCAGCTACTACAGCCTCTGTAGTTAACAATAAACCTGCGATAGAAGCCGCGTTCTCCAGGGCAAGACGAGTAACCTTAGTAGGGTCGATCACACCGGCAGCAAACATGTTCTCATATTTGTTGTCTCTGGCATTGTAACCGAAGTCATCTTTACCTTCTCTGATTTTCTGAACAATTACAGAACCTTCAAGTCCGGCATTCTGAACGATTGTTCTCAAAGGAGCCTCAAGAGCCAGTCTTACGATGTTAACACCAGTAGTTTGATCTTCGTTGCTGGTTTCTACACCTTCCAAAGCTTCGATAGCTCTGATAAGCGCAACACCACCACCGGCAACAACACCTTCCTGAACGGCAGCTCTTGTAGCATGCAATGCATCATCTACTCTGTCTTTCTTCTCTTTCATCTCTACCTCAGTAGCAGCACCGATGTAAAGGATAGCTACACCACCAGAAAGCTTGGCAAGTCTTTCTTGCAGTTTTTCTTTATCGTAATCAGAAGTAGTGTTCTCTATCTGAGATTTGATTTGACCGATTCTTGACTGGATATCTTCTTTTTTACCAGCACCGTTAACAATTGTAGTATTGTCTTTATCGATGTTGATCTTTTCTGCAGTACCCAAATATTCCAATGTAGCATTTTCAAGCTTGTATCCTCTTTCTTCAGAGATTACAGTACCACCGGTAAGGATAGCGATATCCTCAAGCATAGCTTTTCTTCTGTCACCAAAACCAGGAGCTTTAACAGCAGCGATTTTCAGTGCACCTCTGATCTTGTTTACCACTAATGTAGCAAGAGCTTCACCATCTACATCTTCGGCAATGATCAATAAAGGCTTTCCGGTTTGTGCACTTGCTTCCAGGATAGGAAGAAGTTCTTTCATTGAAGAGATTTTCTTATCGCAGATCAATACGTAAGGGTTCTCCAACTCAGCTTCCATGTTTTCAGTGTTGGTAACAAAGTAAGGAGAGAGATAACCTCTGTCAAACTGCATACCTTCAACAGTTTTAACTTCAGTTTCTGTACCTCTGGCTTCTTCTACAGTGATAACACCATCTTTACCAACTTTTTCCATTGCATTGGCGATCATCTGGCCAATCTCAGAATCGTTGTTGGCAGAAATAGTACCTACCTGAGCTATTTCGTTAGAAGTTTCGATTGTTTTTGACTGCTTGTTAAGGTTGGCAACAACAGCGTTTACAGCTTTGTCGATACCTCTTTTAAGATCCATAGGGTTAGCTCCGGCAGCTACGTTTTTAATACCGTGAGCAAAGATAGCCTGAGCAAGTACGGTAGCTGTAGTAGTACCATCACCGGCATCGTCAGCAGTTTTAGAAGCAACTTCTTTTACCAGTTGAGCTCCCATGTTTTCAACTGCATCTTCAAGATCGATGTCTTTTGCTACAGATACACCATCTTTAGTTACTGTGGGTGCTCCAAATTTCTTGTCAAGGATTACATTTCTACCTTTTGGTCCTAATGTTACCTTTACTGCATCAGCCAGAGCGTCCACGCCTTTCTTCAGCTTTTCACGGGCAGTTGTGTTGAATAATATTTCTTTAGCCATAATTTTTTCAGATTTTGTGTTTTTTCAATGATTTTCAACTGTTTGATCTAAACAATTAAACGATTGCAAATATGTCAGACTCTCTCATAATAAGGTATTCCTTACCATCAACAGTGATCTCAGTTCCGGCATATTTACCATAAAGTACTTCATCACCTTCCTTAACAGTTAAAGGCTCATCTTTTTTGCCATTACCCACTGCGATTACTTTTCCTTTTTGAGGTTTCTCCTTGGCAGTGTCAGGGATAATAATACCTGATGCTGTT
>NZ_SMLW01000651.1:0-25248 GCF_009711405.1 Fulvivirga kasyanovii
ACAAAATCTTATCTCAAAAAAAGTGCTTACCGATAAAGATGAGCAAAAGAAAATCAGAAGAAGGATTAGGAGAATCGGATTTCATTATTCTGATTTTTCATCTAAAAAGGGCTATGATGTTTCGGACTTAGAAGCCTTGTTAAATTCTGGACGGATTAAAATTAAGGATCTACAAGAACCATTTCTGCCGAGCATTTCAACAAAAAAACACTCGCCAATAAAAGCTACCTTAGAAGATCCTTTTACAAACCCTGACTTCAGAGGCTTCCAGCAACTGGATAATGCCACACTTGATAAAACCGGCCTTTATTGTATTAGGGTAAAAAACACCTCCAAACTTCCGGACAGATATCAAAAGATACTGAACAAACGAGGTAACAGGTTAATTTATATTGGAAAAGCACAAAGACAAACATTAAAAAAGAGACTTAAACAGGAAGTCTTCCACACAAATCCTGGAACATTTTTCAGAAGTATTGGGGCTGTTCTGGGATACTTGCCTATTCCGGAATATCTAAAGGGCATGCGTAACCAAAGAAACTACAAGTTTTCTAAAACTGATACTCAGTCAATAACAAATTGGCTTATAAAAAACACGGAGTTTTCTATCTATCCAGTAAATCTTGACTTTACAATAGAGGTAGCGTTAATAAAAAAGTATTGTCCACTTCTAAATGACAAACACAATCCTAAAAGGCTAAAAGAATTACAAGATGACAGAGAAAAATGTAGAAGAATAGCTATTGGGAAATAAAACTAAAAACCCATTAAAACACATCACATAATACTGTCTCCTCATACAAAACTCCTCTTCCCATTCAAATAAGGCTTCCACTCTTCGCAATGGAAGCCTGAAAAGTCTCTGAGGAACATCACATAGGTAGGCCTGAAAGGTTTGATCTTTAGCTTAATGCCGACCTCATCAGGGGTATTATCACCTTTTCGGGCATTGCACCTTTTGCAGGCGGTTACGAGGTTGTTCCAGGCAGACCTCCCTCCTTTTGACCGTGGCGTAACATGGTCGAGTGTAAGGTCGTGGTTGGTACCGCAATACTGGCAAGAGAAGTTGTCACGCTTGAATACATTCTGCCTGGTGAGGGCTACACCCTTGTAGGGAACGTTGATATACTTGGTAAGCCGGATCACCGAAGGCATAGGAAAGCTCTGGGACACAGAATTTAATTTGTATCCGTTGGCCGCCTCTACCAGTTCAGTCTTTCTAAGATAGGTCAGTAAAAATGCACGCTGAACCGTACAGACTGATATGGGGCTGTTGTCCTGATTCAATACCAATACCTTGCGGTTCATCCTATTAAGATAAACCCTATCTGGTTTTAAAGCAAAACCGCCTATAAAATTATTCTCTAATTATTCTCCGTAAGGTTGAGAATGTATGGGTCACCTGCCCCGACTGAGCGTCCACAATACCTCTAGCGTCGAGGTTGTCAATCCTCACCCGACCGGAAGCATGGATGATCTGGTTATCTTCCAGCACAATGCCTACATGGGTGATATTCCCGTTTATCCCGGAAAAGAATGCCAGATCGCCAGGCATAACCTCCTCCAATGAAGGTACGGCCACTCCGCTGCGTACTTGCTGGGAAGCATCCCGCGGTAAGGCATAGCCACAGATACGATAAACATTTTGCACCAGCCCGGAGCAGTCTATACCAAACGGAGACCTGCCTCCCCAGGCATACGGGGCATTGAGATACTTTTTTACTGTTTGTTTAAGGTACTCAAATTCACGCTTCTGGCTCAGACTTTTACTGTCGCCATTAAAAGCCAGTTGCTCCTCCATTTTAAAGAGTTCGTTAGTAGATATAGGCAATATACTACCAATTACTATGCTGATGTGATGCTTGTTATAAAGTATGCTGGAGGTCAGATCAGTGCATATCTTATAGTCAGCACCATTGATTTGGTTAAAGTAAGCTTCTGAAATGGCATAATGCTGTTTTACATCTATCCAGCCTATGTATTTATCGAAATACATTTCTATTCTCAACCACTTTCTGTCATCCGAAACCTGGTTGATCGTATAATGGTCACCAAACAGCAGTTGTGTAACCTGTTCTGATTTATCACTGGCCTGCGCCCCTACCGGAACTACACTCAGGCGGCAAATGCCTTTCTCACCTATTTCCATAGCAGATTAGTACTTAATACGTTCAAGTTCACGTTTAACATCCTTTTCCTTGATGCTTTCCCTCTTATCATGAAGCTTTTTACCCTTAGCAACTGCTATTTCCAGCTTGGCCAGTCCGCGGTCATTAATGAAAAGCCGGGACGGTATGATAGTCAACCCTTTTTCATTAATCTGGCTTTCCAGCTTTCCAAGCTCTCTTTTATGCAGCAGCAGCTTTCTTTCCCGGGTGGTTTCATGGTTATAAAACGATCCCTGAGCGTAAGGAGAAATATGAATTCCTTTGACGTAAAGCTCACCCCTGTTGAAATAGCAATAGCCATCCATCAGGTTTACCTTACCTTCTCTGATTGATTTGATCTCAGTACCTTTTAAGGCAATTCCAGCCACATACGTGTCCACAAACTCATATTCATGTCGAGCTTTTCGATTCTTAATATTAATATTGTTTGAAAATCTTGACTTTTCTTTTGCCATAGTGGTTCAAAGGTAGAGAATGTTTGCAATTTTAAAATTATAGAAGCCGTGATTTATCAGATTTTTTGAATCACACCTTATGCACCCGAAGCCCTGTCAAATACTGCTTTGATCTTGTCTTTAGGCAGCACTTTTTGACCTGTCACTCCTTCCGCCACCATTCGATCATCTACACGGGCACGGTACGAACACAACAATTCATTGCCATTAATGCTTTCAACCGTCGCTTCTATCGTCAACGTTTCTCCAACAAACGCAGGGCCTTTATGGTTTATTTCAAGCCTTGTTCCAATACCTTCTTCGCTTTCCTCCTTCATCTCCAAAACAAAAAGCCGCGTGGACCATTCTATCTCACGGGCCAGCGCAAATGTTGAGCATACCTCGTGCACTACTTCATTGTTAAAAGCAGCGACGTCCTGTTTGGTTACCTCAACCGTGTAAAACTTTTTGTCTCCGGGTTTAAAAATAAGCTTCATAGCTTCAAATTTTCATTCGCGCCTCAGGGCTTACGTCCAGCGGACTGAAGTGGCCTGTAAGGTATTTATAATGCGCTGCCATGGCAATCATGCCTGCATTGTCCGTGCAATACTGAAAATCAGGTATGTATACGTTCCAGCCTTTTTCGCCGGCCAGGTTTGTGAGCTCAGCCCTTAAACCACTGTTGGCAGATACACCTCCCGCAATGGCTATTTCTTTTATGCCGGTTTCGTTGCTTGCCCTTTTCAGCTTTTGCATAAGCATCCTTACCAGGCTATGCTGCAGGCTCGCACAAATGTCATTAACATTTTTGGTTACAAAGTCGGGATCCTTGGCTTTGTTGTCCCTTAAAAAATACAAAAAGGCTGTTTTAATGCCGCTAAAGGAAAAATTGAGACCCTGCATTTCCGTATCGGGAAATACATAAGCCAGAGGGTTTCCCTCTTTGGCATATTTATCGATCAACGGCCCTCCCGGATATGGGAAGTCCATAAGCTTGGCACACTTGTCAAAGGCCTCGCCCACGGCATCATCCTGCGTTTCACCGATCACCTCCATTTCCAGAAAATCATGGACCAAAACTATTTGTGTATGACCGCCACTTACTGTAAGGCAGAGGAACGGAAATCTCGGCTTCGGATCGTCAATAAAATGAGCCAGTATATGTGCCTGCATATGGTTGACCTCAATAAGCGGTATATTTAATCCCATAGCCATCGATTTGGCAAATGAAGTACCCACCAGCAATGCGCCCAACAGGCCGGGGCCGCGGGTAAAAGCTATGGCATTCAGGTCTTTTTTAGTTACACCGGCATCATCCATAGCTGCCTTTACTACCGGCACGATATTTTGTTGATGCGCTCTGGAGGCAAGTTCGGGAACTACTCCTCCATATTTTTTGTGTACTGATTGCGTTGCAATTATATTATTGACTACTTTGCCATTTTTAATAATTGCAGCGGATGTTTCATCGCAAGATGATTCTATGGCAAGTATGGTAGGCTTCATTGTTTTTAAATTTTGGCGCAAGTTATTAAAAAACGTATTGTTAAGGCAATACTTTGGTTCATACTCTCTGTTTTCTTTTTATTGGCCCTTGTCGCGGGAGCAATACAGGTACCATACGTCCAGACGAAAATAGTCAATTACCTCTCTGAACGCTACTCAGGCATAACCGGTTACGATATTAGCATTGAGCATGTGGCCATCAACTGGTTTGACCTTGTAGAGGTCGACGGGCTTAGGGTAATAGATCCGGAAGGCAACAGACTGATATATACGGGAGAAATAGAAATTGATTTTAACATCAATGCCGTACTTAATAAAGAAAATCACAATGTTGATAACATCGTTATTGATAATGCGCATGTTTATCTGACAAAGATCACGGTAGACGACACCGTCACCACACTCAACATTAATGAGCTAATCAGACGCCTCAAAGCAAGGATAAGAAAACAAACAAAAAAACGGCAATACCTTTCACTGGATCAACTTACACTAAAAAATGCTACCTTCACCTACTACGATCAGGATCGTGATTCAATAAAAAATGGCTTTGACTACTATCATTTCACACTGGATAGCATTAATGGAGAGTTTGTCAACCTCAACTCCGTAGCAGATACACTAAACCTGGAGGTAGCCGCGCTCGCCACCACCGACAGGGCCACCGGACTAAACGTAAAGCAGCTCACCACATCATTTAGCGTCAGTCAAAGCGCCATGAAATTCGAAGGCATGAACCTAAAAGTTGGCAATAGCGAAATCAAAGACACGGTAATATTCAATTATAACAGCACGCTTGACCTTAATGACTTCAACACCAAGGTTAATGTTGAAGCCAATTTTGACCAAACCCTGCTACATAGTCAGGACCTGGCCCTCTTTGCTCCTCAATTAAAGCAGTTCAATGAATATTACCTTTTATCGGGTGACTTTAAAGGTAAGGTCAGCTCATTCACCCTGGACAACGCCTACCTCAAATTCGGCGAAGGCACCGCATTGAAAGGCCGGATCAGAATGTCGGGCTTACCAGATTTTCAGGAGACCTTTATCAACTTTGACCTTACCAACTCTTACGTACGCACAGAGGACCTCAAATATTATATAAAGGACAAAACCTACAGGCACCTTGCGCCTTTTGAGCGCATCAGCTTCAATGGTAAGTTTTTGGGCTTCCCCAATGACTTTGTAGCCAAAGGGAACTTCTATACTGATTATGGCCTCATAAGCTCCGACATCAACCTGAAACTTGAAGAGGACGTGACCCGGTCCACCTACAGTGGTGCCCTGAACATGGACAACTTCAACCTGGGCGGCTACACCAACAACAAAATATTCGGAAAAGTATCCGTAAACGGAGAGATAAAAGGCTCCGGCTTCACGCTCGAAGATGCCAATTTTGCATTGAAGGGCCAGGTGGAACAAATAGAGATCAACAATTATAAGTATGTAGACATCAATACGGATGCAGAATTTGCCAAAGAATTCTTTAAGGGCTACCTCAGCATTAATGACCCTAACCTGAAACTCACCACAACAGGGTCCATCGACCTTCGCGAAGATATTAACCTGTTCAACATCAAGGCCGACCTGGATACACTTTTCCTGAAACCACTTAACCTTTCCAAAGATGATATTTTCATACGTAGTGAAATTGATGTCAATGCCAGAGGTCTCAAAATCGACAGCATTATAGGTATAGCCAATCTTAAAAACTCCTTTATCCGGTATAAAGACAAAGAGCTGGCTATCGATACACTGAGCATTACCTCTCGAAAGAAAGTAGATGAGCGGCAGCTCTTACTTGAAACCAACCTACTCAACTTCGAAGCCAAGGGTGTTTTTGACTACACTGTAGTTCATGAGGACCTGAAAAGGCTTTTGTATGAATATAAGCTTAACTTAAAGAACGACAGGGATGCCCTGAACCAATATTATAAAAACAAAAAGGGTCATACTTACAAAGATTACACACTGGACTACACACTCCATGTTAAAGACCCTAACCCGATATTTGACCTTATAGCTCCGGACTTGTATATATCGCCTTCAAGTACAGTCTCCGGCAACTTTACAGGCGGCTATACATCCATTATCTCTCTTGACACACGGGTTGATACTTTGGTCTATAAAAAGAACAGGTTTTATAATGACGAGCTTCAACTTAGTATCTCCAAAATAGCAGATAGTACGAGCGTACTGGCCATGGTGTATGCGGCCTCAGAGCGGCAGTGGCTATCAGACATTGAAACCAAAGGCTTGATGTTTGAAGGGATCTGGAACAACCGGCATATTGATTTTGAATTTGATATTGACCAGGTTAAGTACGCCAATTATGCCAGGCTGTTTGGCTCTATAGATTTTCTCCCAGACGAAACCCAGGTCAGGCTACAGCCATCTGACCTCCAGATACTGGACAAAGAGTGGCTGATAGAAGACGAAAACCTGATCACTATAAACGGAAGTGAAATCACAGTAGAAAAACTTCGGGTTTATAACGATGAGCAAAGTGTAGCTTTGAACGGCATGATTTCAGAATCTGAAGATGCCAAACTTACCCTCAATGTTGACAGCCTGAAACTGGAAAACATCAATACCATCCTGTCAAAAGACCTCTCCGGCACCATGCATGGCTATGCTGATATCAGCAATTACTATAATGACCTGCATGTACAAAGTGAGCTATCCATAGACCGCTTTAAAATAGACGACTTTCTGGTGGGTGATATTTATGGCACCAATATTTGGAATGACAACCGGAAGCAGTTTGATATGAACTTGTATGTCAATCGAAAGAAGGGAAAAATCCTGACTCTAAAGGGCTATTATGCTCCGGCCAAAAATGAAGACAACCAGCTAAAACTAAGGGCATTTCTTGATAAAACAGAGTTGAACATCCTGGAGCCATTCATTGACAGCTATTTCACACAGCTCAAAGGCACTGCATCAGGCGAATTGCTCATATCCGGCACGCCGTGGAAACCTGTAATTGAGGGCAAAGGAACTGTAGACGACGGCTTTATACATATCAACTACCTGGGAACAAACTATAAATTAAGCGGCGATTTTTATTTTGAAGACAATAAAATAGGCTTCAGGCAAATGAATGTCACTGACAGCCAAAACAGTACAGGCATCCTATCCGGGGCTGTTACCCATCAGAATTTCAGGGAGTTTTTTATTGATCTTAACGGGCAGTTGTCAAACTTCATGGTATTAAATACTACCAGCAAGGACAACGACCTTTTTTATGGTACAGGTATAGCTTCGGGTACCATAAATCTTGTCGGGCCTATTAACAATATGAATATTATTGCCCAGGCAAAAACAGAAAAAGGCACACGCATCTTCATCCCCATCGGCGACTCCGAAAGCATCGAGCGTGAAGAATACATCAATTTTGTAAACTTCAAGGATTCAACCAACACCACCATCAGTGAAGTAGGCAAAGTAGACTTAAGAGGTTTAAAACTTGACTTTGACCTGGACATAACCCCTGATGCCTATTGTGAAATAATTTTTGACATTAAGGCCGGGGATATTATCCGCGGCAGAGGCAACGGAGATATCAAGCTCCAGATAGACACCAAAGGTGAATTCAACATGTTTGGTGATTTCAACATCCAGGAAGGAGGCTACAACTTTACGCTATACAACATCATCAACAAAGAATTTGAGATACTTCCCAATAGTAAAATCTCCTGGTATGGCGATCCATATCAGGGTATACTCGACATCAATGCCACATATAATCAGTTAGCCTCTTTCCTTCCCCTCCTCGTTCAGCAGGAATCTGATCAGGTTTACGAAGATGTGGTTGAAATCAAAAGAAAGTACCCTGTCAAGGTATTTCTCGATATAGATGGTCCTTTACTGTCTCCTTCTGTTAATTTCGACATTACTACAAACAACTTACCCCGCAATATCAAGGTAGCTGACCGGCCGGATGTCGATCTGGAATTCGAATTTTTGAAATTCAAAAACAGCATAGATGAGCAGGAGCTTAAGCGGCAGGTATTCAGTCTTATTGTGCTTAGGCGTTTTAGTCCACTACAATCATTTAACACAGGTGGCTCCATTACCAGTAGTGTGAGTGAACTGCTTTCAAACCAGTTAAGCTATTGGGTAACGCAGGTAGATGAAAACCTGGAGATAGACTTCGATGTTGATTTCGACCAGTTGGATGAAGAAGCTTACAACACCTTTCAACTGCGCCTGTCTTATACTTTCCTCGACGGTCGGTTAAGGGTAACCCGCGACGGAGGCTTCACCAATCAGGAAAACAGAACGGACATATCCAGTGTAGCCGGTGACTGGACCCTGGAGTATCTGCTTACACCCGATGGTAAATTCAGGGCAAAAATGTAAAACCGCACCAACTATAACCCTATCAACCCTACGGAAGAAAACCAGAACACCATCACCACCGGCTTCAGTATAATCCACACCCAGAGCTTTGATGAATTGAAGGAGCTGTTCCAGAAAAGAAAGGAAAAAAGTGCTGATGAAGAAGAAAACCTGGAAAGCCAGGAAGGAAATGAAGAAGAGAAAGAGACACCTCCTAATACCATGAACAACCGCGAAGGAATAAAAGATGATGATGAAATTGAATAGGATTATTCTTCTTTTTTCCCTTCCATTGATTTTAATAACCGCACTGCAGGCCCAGCCGGACAGCACGCTGCGCAACAAGAGGCTCAAACCTTTGATTATCACCTCATCAGTAGCCTACGCGGGCTCCATGGTTGCACTCAATCAATTATGGTACGCAGATTTTGAAAGGGAATCTTTCCATTTTTTTGATGACTCCCGGGAGTGGAAACAGGTGGACAAAGCGGGTCATGCCTACGCGGCCTTTCATATTAGTTCAGCAGGTTATGAAGCCCTAAGGTGGGCTGGTTTGCCAGAAGACAAATCCCTGATCTACGGAGCCCTTTCCAGCATTGTGGTACTCTCATCCATCGAAGTGTTCGATGGCTTTTCAAGCGCATATGGTGCCTCTACTACTGACCTGGTGGCTAATACATTTGGCACCGCCCTTTTCTACGGTCAAAAGAAGTTATGGGGGGACATCCGTATCCAGCCGAAATTTTCATTTCACAGAACAAACTTTCCGGATTACAGACCGGAGACTTTGGGCAAAAACCTTTCGGAAGAGGTTTTGAAAGACTACAACGGCCAGACCTATTGGCTATCCGTTAACCTCTCAAAATTTGGCAGGCTTCAGAATTTCCCTAAGTGGCTCAACTTCGCCGTAGGGTACGGAGCCCATAACATGATCTATGCCCACGATGCCGGCAATGTAGATTTCGGCCTTTCTCCAAAGCGACAGTACTATCTGGCTATTGATCTGGACTTTAGCGAATACAAGTCTAAATCTGGCCTGCTCAATACAGTGATATATATCCTTGATATGGTCCACCTGCCCGCCCCTGCACTGGAGTTTTCGGGGAACAAATTTAAATTCCATTATATTTACTAGAACCCGATATTTTTCATAAATTGATATAGAAACTAAAACTTAATCGTTATGGATCTTAATGCTTTTATGCAAAATTATTCCGATGAAATCGGCGGGCAGTATTCAGAGTATGATAGCAAGACATCTATCATAATAGTACCATTGACTGATGATCGTTTTCAAACTGTACTTGGAAAGTTAAAACATAGCCAAAGATACGATCGATTGGGAATTGAATTTACATCCAAAGTGTGTGAATTTGAACCGGATATGGACCTGAAATCCCTTCTCGAAGAAAACGCTAACCTGAACCATGCAAAATTCGCGATCTCGGAAAATTTCATTAATGTAGAAGCATCCAGTTTCGTAGATACTGTTACGGAAGAAATTCTAAAGGAAATCATACAGGAAGTGGCTAACGTTGCCGATGAATATGAATATAAACTTACCGGTGAAGACGTTCACTAATACCCTCATTTAAAGACAATAAAGCCCATTTGAATCTAAATGGGCTTTTTTATTGTTTACCTATAGCTAATGCGTTAGCTTCGCCCTAATTGCCTAAAAATAAAAATGCAAGCTGGCTTATCGCTCTCCGGCATACCGGAGGGAGGAAAGTCCGGGCAACACAGAGCATCGTACTTCCTAACGGGAAGGCTTCCCGGCTTGCCGGGGGGACAGACAGTGCCACAGAAAACAAACTACCTCTGAGCAATCGGAGGAAAAGGTGAAAAGGTGAGGTAAGAGCTCACCGCCCCAAGGGTGACCAAGGGGGCACGGTAAACCTTACGAGTTGAAAGATCAAATAAGTCACGCTGGCTGCTTACCTGGTAAGCGGCCGTCAGGCTGCTCGTCTGACTTTCTTCGGAAATAAGCGTGACGGGTAGATCGCTTACGATCTCAATGGCGACGTTGAGGCCAGATAAATGATAAGCCATCCCGATCCGATCGGGAGGACAGAACCCGGCTTACAGGCTTGCATTTTTTTATTATTTTAGAGCATTAATCATTAGCTTCCATACTAAGCGGCACGCTACTTGTTCTGCTGAGGAAGTATAACCAAACATGAATACATGCCGAAGATTTTAATTATTGATGACGAACAGAGCATCAGAAATACTCTGAGGGAAATACTGGAGTATGAAAAATTTGAAGTTGGCGAGGCTAAAAATGGTGAAGAAGGCCTGAAAATGCTGGCCAAAGAGAAATTTGATGCGGCTCTCTGCGACATCAAAATGCCTAAAATGGATGGTCTCGAAGTACTCGAAAAGGCCATGGAGCAGGGTATCGATACCCAGTTTATCATGATCAGCGCCCATGGCACGATCGAAACTGCGGTGGAAGCCACCAAAAAAGGAGCCTACGATTTTATTCAAAAGCCGCCGGACCTCAACCGTCTGCTCGTAACCTTAAGAAATGCCCTGGACAAGTCAACCCTGGTCAATGAAACCAAAGTACTTAAGAAAAAGATATCCAAAAGTTTTGATATAGTTGGGGAATCTGAGGCTATTAATCAGGTTAAAGAAACTATCGAAAAAGTTGCGCCCACAGAAGCCCGTGTGCTGATTACAGGTGAAAACGGGACTGGAAAAGAACTGGTGGCAAGATGGCTTCACGAAAAAAGCAACCGCGCAAAAGGGCCAATGATTGAAGTCAACTGTGCTGCTATTCCATCAGAGCTTATCGAAAGCGAGCTGTTTGGACATGAAAAGGGGTCTTTTACCTCTGCCGTTAAGCAAAGGATAGGTAAGTTTGAGCAAGCCAATGGAGGAACGCTTTTTCTGGATGAGATTGGGGATATGAGCCTGTCCGCCCAGGCAAAAGTATTGAGGGCACTTCAGGAAAATAAAATCACACGTGTAGGCGGTGATAAAGAAATCAAGGTCAATGTGCGGGTGGTTGCTGCTACTAACAAGGATTTAAAAGCTGCTATTGAAGAAAATAAGTTCAGGGAAGACCTGTATCATAGGTTAAGCGTAATTCTTATCAAAGTACCGGCACTCAGGGACCGAAAAGAGGATATTCCATTGTTGGTGGAGAGATTTCTGGTTGATATAGCCGCAGAATACGGTACTAAGCCCAAGGCCATAAGTGACAAAGCTATAGAGTTACTTCAGAAACACGACTGGACCGGAAATATACGCGAATTAAGAAACGTCGTAGAACGTTTAATAATAATGTCAGGTGCAGAAATTACCACCGAAGACGTTATCCGGAATGCAGATATTAAACAGGAATAAAAACAGGTAGGAAAAGAAAGGATATTTATATTCTTTCTTTTTCGCTTTTGACCTCCTCTTTCTTCACATCCTTTTTAGCATAGGTAGGACAGGTATATTGACTGCAGGCAGACAATCCGAACACAACAAGGAGTACTACAGCTAATCTTAGTTTCATTTTCCAGTTTTTAAGTATTAACGAAATATAACCAAAAATATTAAACTAAATCATATTTATCAAATGATTGTTGAATATTCAAGGCATTTTTTAATACACCATCAAATTGCACCCCCTTATATCAGAGTTATCAAACCGCCCTATCACCTCAAAATCGCCGGTTTTAGAGACTCTTCCCATATCCTGGGTTTCTATAAAAGCGCAGGTATCAATATTCGCCAGGTCAATAACATTGATCCCACCTGACGTCCTTTTTATATTCAGGTCAAACGGATCATTGATGTCCCTCAAGATGATCTTCATCCATGGAGGACATTGAAAAACACCATCATGAGTGGAATAAGCCTGAGACAGCAACTCAGTCATACCATATTCAGAATGCACCCTGTCTATACCTAAGCCATCTTTCAAAACGCTGTGTAGTTCCTCCCTGATCATCTCTGCCCTTCTCCCCTTCATGCCGCCGGTTTCCATAACGATAACCCCCGAGAGGTCAGGCTTATACTGCTCTGCCAGGTCAAGTAATGCAAATGTAACACCTAACAGCACTACTTTTCTTCCATCTTTAATACTACCAATGGTTGCTATCAGCCCTTCATAATCATTTAAGTAAAATCCACTTTGAGGTGAGTTGCTCTGCTTTATAAAATAATCGGCCATGTATACAAGCGAGGAACTACTGCGTTCCAGATAAGAAGGTAACAAAGCAAGAAAATGAAACTGGTCAAGCGGCCCATAAAACCTGGTGAATACCTCCCTGCAGTTGAATAAATAAAAATCAAGATCCCTAACATAATGCTTACTGGTGACAGCGCCGGTGGTACCGCTACTTTCGAAAACGGCCTGTGCCTCCCAGCTTCCTGCCTTCACCTCCTGGGTCTTAAAAAAAGAGATCGGCAAAAAGGGAATCTGTTCAACTTCCTTTATTTGATTTACCTGAACACCAATATTTTCGATAAAACTTTTGTAAATAGCATTATTGGTGGCTTGATATTGAAACAGGTTCAGTGCAAGCTCGTCAAAATTTGATTTCTTTGTATGAAAGATATCCGTATAAAAACTTTTAGAAGATTTCAATCGTTAGTTATTTTATGTATTTCAACCGTATCAAATTTCCAGGGATGAAGATAAATACTTTATTGCTTTTTATAATTGGATTGTTACTAACATCCTGCCTTAAAGATCCTGACTTTCCCGACAACCCTGTATTAAAATCTATGGACCTGTCCTATAAGGAAATAGGAGGATTGCAGGAAGATGACTCCCTTATCATTTCCTTGCACTTTCAGGATGGTGACGGCGACTTAGGGTTTGATGCTTCTGACGAAAAGCATATATCTTCTCCATATAATGAATTTGGCTTCTTCTCATATGACTCGAACTCACGAAGAAAAACCATGTTTGCCCTGGACACGTTAACAGCTTCCTCCGAATTCCACCTCTCACTCGTACGGAATATGATAACCGTATCCAACCGAAGCATACCTGAACTGGATACACTCCCCCCCTATGAGTTCCCTTACACTTGCGACAACTGGCAGGAAGTGAATATTACCGCAGGAAGTACAGTATTAAAAGAGGACACAGTCTACTATCAAAAGAACCCCAGATATAACAATATTTATGTAGACTTTTTCCTGGAAAATTCAAATGGAGAATTTGAAGAATTTTTCTGGGAGTATCTTCAAAAACCGCAATGCAATATTGCCTACCATGGGCGGTTCCCTATCATTAATGAAGAGGGCAAGGAAACACCCTCTGAGGGTACTTTAACCTATCGGATCCCGAATAAAGGATGGGAATCAACTTTTGGGAACAAGAAATTCAAAATCAGGGTAACTATCCTGGACAGGGCCGGAAACTATAGCAACGCTATAACTTCCGAACCTGTAACTTTGGATGAGATCAAAGTGAATTAGTAGATATCAGGGTATTTTTCCGGATTGGCCTCTGCCATCAGGGCATACACTTTGTCAAACACCTCTTCTGTATTTGGCTTAGAGAAATAATCTCCATCTGAGGCATATGCCGGTCTGTGTTCTTTACCGGTAATGGTAATAGGTTTTGAATCCAGGTACCTATATCCTCCCTGCTCTTCCAACACTTTTTGCATCATAAAGGCACTTGCTCCACCTGGAACATCTTCATCTGCAAATACCACCCGGTTGGTTTTCTTGAGGGACTCTACAATAGAATGGTCAATATCAAAGGGCAACAGGGTCTGAACATCTATCACCTCGCAGGAAATACCTTCTTCCTGTAGTTGCTCCGCTGCATCCATAATTACCCTGCACATGGAGCCATAGGTAACAATAGTCACGTCCTCTCCTTCTCTCAATACCTCCGGTTTGCCTAAAGGAACAGTAAACTCACCAATATTGGAAGGCACACGCTCTTTCAACCTGTAGCCATTGAGACATTCGATGATCAGAGCTGCGTCATCAGATTTAAGTAAAGTATTATAAAAACCGGCAGCCTGAGTCATATTTCGGGGCACCAGTACATAAATACCGCGGATACTGTTAAGGATCATTCCCATAGGTGATCCCGAGTGCCATACTCCTTCCAGGCGATGGCCTCTTGTTCTTATTATCAACGGGGCCTTTTGTCCGCCCTTAGTTCTGTATTGCAAGGTAGCCAGGTCATCAGAGAGTATTTGGATGGCATACAAGAGGTAATCCAGATACTGTATCTCTGCAATTGGACGCAGACCTCGTAGCGCAGCCCCTATGCCCTGACCGATAATGGTGCACTCACGTATACCTGTATCTGTAACCCGTAGCTCCCCATACTTATCCTGAAGACCGGCAAATGCCTGATTAACGTCTCCTATTTTCCCAACGTCTTCACCAAAAGCAAAAACACGTGGGTCTCTCTCCAGCGCAGCATCAAAACATGCCTGTAGCACTTCCCTGCCATCAACCAGCTTCACCTCATCATCAAATTCAGGCTCAATAACATCAACCTGAAGCGCACTCTGCGGTGACTCACTATATAAATGAGAGCTAAACCTCTCAAAATTCTCCTTCTCTATTCTCTTCACCCAGTCCTGTAATTGTTTTCTGGCTGGAGTGTCTTCATTTTTCAGCACACGCAAAGCTTTTTTCACCGCCTTCACGCTATCCAGACGAATAGGGTTCAGTGTACTTTCAAGGCCTGATTTAATACTTTTTATGGCGTCGGAGTGGCTACTTTGTTCCTGGGCTTGTCCCAACAGGTCTAGTGCAATTGCTTCATCTTCTTTAATAGATGCCATAAAGGCTTTCCATGCTGCATTTTTGGCATCCTTTGCCGTCTTCTTTGCCTGCTCTTCTATATTATCCAACTCTTCGGCATCAACATAGCCATTTTCGAGTATCCACTCTCTAAGTTTTACGATACAGTCGTGCTCCTGCTCCCACTGCAATCTCTCTTTAGACTTATACCGCTCATGCGAACCTGAAGTTGAGTGCCCCTGAGGCTGGGTCATCTCCTGAACATGCACAAAAGTAGGCACATGCTCTTCCCTCGACACCTTAGCCGCCTTCTGGTAAGTCTTCACAAGTCCTTCATAATCCCAGCCGCGAACTGTAAATATCTCAAACCCTTTTTCTTCTGCATTTCTCTGAAATCCTGCCAGCACCTTTGAAATGTTCCCTTTGGTAGTATGATACTCTTTCGGGACAGAAATTCCATATTCATCATCCCATATAGAAACAAGCATAGGTATCTGCAACACTCCTGCGGCGTTGATTGCCTCAAAAAACATCCCTTCGGAAGTTGAGGCATTACCTATTGTTCCAAAAGCAACTTCATTACCATTAATTGATAAGTTCTTAAAGCCCTCAAGTCCTTCATTTTGTCTGAACAGCTTGGAAGCATAGGCCAGACCTACCAGTCGAGGCATCTGTGCTGCTGTAGGGGATATATCCGAACTGCTGTTCTTGTTTTCAGCCAGTGGATTGTACTCACCATCTTCATTGAGCATTCTTGTAGCGAAGTGGCCATTCATAAGCCTTCCACCGGAAGCCGGGTCTGCTTCTACATCAGTGTGAGCATATAATTGGGCAAAATATTCCTGAATGGTCAGCTCGCCAATGGCGAACATAAAAGTCTGATCTCTGTAGTATCCGGATCGAAAATCTCCTTTTTTAAAGGCTTTGGCCATGGCTATCTGGGCAACTTCTTTGCCGTCCCCAAATATTCCGAACTTGGCCTTACCCATAAAAACTTCTTTTCTTCCCAATAAGCTTGCCTCCCGGCTTTCACAGGCCAATTTATAATCCTGCAATATCTCACTTACTTTACTGGAAGCTTTTCTAACGGTTTTTATAGTACTCAAATCCTTTTGATTTAATTGATTTTACAATTGACCACTTTTATGTGAAGAGTAACAAAAATAACGAAAAAGCTAAAGCTTTCAAATCGTGAGCATAACCTCCGAAACCAGCATCATATATAATTCAACAATTATACCAACCGATATATTGCGAATTACTTAAAATTAAAGATGAAAATTTCGCAAAAATATAAATTCATAAAATTTTATTTTTCTGAAAAAATTACTATGAATTTGCGCTATAAATATTAACTGCAAACGTCTGCATTATATCTTATGGTTACTATATTTGTACCCCTTATAAACAATTTGAAGTCATGATAATAGGTGTACCCAAAGAAATTAAAAACAACGAAAACCGTGTTGCACTAACCCCCGCAGGGGCCCAGGAATTGATCAAAAGAGGTCATACGGTTTATGTTCAATCAACTGCCGGTGAAGGTAGTGGTTTTCTGGACAGCGAATATGAATCAGCCGGCGCTAAAATGCTTCCTACAATTGAGGAAACTTATGAAATTGCCGAGATGATCATGAAGGTTAAAGAACCTATCGAACCTGAATATAAGCTTATCAAGGAAAATCAGTTGGTATTTACCTATTTCCATTTTGCTTCATACGAACCCCTTACAAAAGCAATGATCGAAAGCAAGGCAGTATGTCTCGCTTACGAAACTGTTGAAAAAGAAGACAGAAGCCTGCCTCTACTTGTTCCAATGTCGGAAGTGGCTGGCCGTATGTCGGTGCAGGAAGGTGCAAAATATCTTGAAAAACCTTTAAAAGGAAGAGGTATCCTTTTAGGTGGTGTACCAGGTGTAAGGCCTGCCAAAGTTTTAATTCTTGGCGGAGGTGTTGTAGGCACCAATGCAGCTAAGATGGCCGCAGGTATGGGCGCTGATGTTACAATCATGGATGTTAGCTTGCCACGCCTGAGATACCTGGATGATGTAATGCCGGCTAACGTAAATACCTTCATGTCCAATGAATATAACATTCGTGAGCTGATCACTACACATGACCTGATCATCGGAGCTGTACTTATCCCCGGAGCCAAAGCTCCTAACCTGATTACCCGCGATATGCTAAAAGATATGAGACCAGGTACTGTTCTTGTAGATGTGGCTGTAGATCAGGGTGGATGTATAGAAACCTGCAAGCCTACCACACACCAGGACCCTACTTATATTATTGATGATGTAGTTCATTACTGTGTGGCTAATATGCCTGGAGCTGTTCCTTACACTTCAACGCTGGCGCTGACAAACGCTACCCTTCCTTACGCAATCCAATTGGCAAACAAAGGCTGGAAGAAAGCATGTCAGGAAAATGAAGAATTGAAACTTGGTCTTAATATTATCAATGGAGAGGTAGTTTACAAAGCAGTTGCTGAAACTTTCAACCTGCCAAGTACTGATGTCTCTAAATTTTTGAATTAAGATTTTGAAGAATACTTATATAAGGGACTTTCGAAAGAGAGTCCCTTTTTGTTTTACGCAAAATCAGGAAACGAATTTATAAATCCCATCTTTCCACTTTCTTGATCAAACTCGCAGCAATAATGGGTAAGCCCGTTCGAAACCACAGCATACTTTGCCCCCAATTGCCTGTTGTAAACCGAAACCTGATCTATAGTAGCCTGGTTGATCTTTACATCAAATGATTTGCACTCTACAATCAAAAATGGCTTAGCCGAACGGTCGTACACCAGGATATCGGATCGTTTTTGCAACCTGTTATATTTAAGACCTGACTCAACTTTTATGAGGGATTTAGGATATGACCTGTCGTAGATCAGAAAATGAACCATATGCTGCCTGACCCACTCCTCAGGAGTTAACAGGATAAATTTCTTCCTTATAACATCAAAAATCTCAATTTTCCCCTCTTTTTTTCTAATATTGCAGTCAATTTTAGGGAGATTCAATTCAACCATCTTCAAATTTAAAGAATAAGGAGACAGATACATTGATTAAACCTCGTGATTTATTTGAAGTCACATGTCCACCAATAAAATCAACAATACTTGTTCAGCCTGTTCAAAACTTTTGGTATCTTATACTGATCGCTCCTCATACTAAATTTCAACTGAATGCCAAAGTATCAGCTACCTGTCAAAATCATGTAACACTATAACAATCAATAATATATGAAAACAAAAAAGGAAATTGTTGACAACTGGCTACCCCGTTACACTGGTGTACCTCTTGACCAATTCGGAAAGTACATTCTCTTAACCAACTTCATCAATTATGTTCACATGTTTGCCGAGAAGTTTAACGTAGAGGTTAATGGCCTTGACAAACCTATGCAAACTGCCACGGCCAATAACATTACGATTATCAATTTCGGAATGGGCAGCGCCATGGCTGCAACCGTTATGGACCTGATATCGGCCATAGAACCTAAGGCAGCTTTATTTCTTGGAAAGTGCGGTGGCCTAAAAAAGAAAACCAAACTGGGAGACCTGATCCTTCCCATAGCTGCCATCAGGGGCGAAGGCACAAGCAATGAATATCTGCCCCAGGAAATCCCTGCCCTGCCTTCATTCAGCCTGCAGAGAGCAGTCTCTTCCATGATAAAAAGCCGAGAACTGGATTACTGGACAGGCACTGTTTATACTACCAACCGCAGGGTATGGGAGCATGACAAGGCCTTTAAGAAATACCTCCGTCAAATCAGGACAATGGCTATTGACATGGAAACAGCTACCATCTTTACAGTAGGTTTTAAAAATGAGATCCCACGTGGAGCACTTTTACTGGTATCTGATAACCCTATGATCCCCGAAGGTGTTAAGACCTCCGAAAGTGATAAAAGTGTAACCGGATCGTATGTTGCAAATCATCTGGAAATAGGCATTGATGCACTAATGGAATTAATTAATTCGGGAGATTCGGTGAAACACCTGAGATACTAAACCCTTAATATGAACTTCATTGAGATTGGTTTACAGCCTTACTTTGTTATAGCCGTCATACTGTTATTATTTATTTCAATCTACCTTGAGTGGCTTAAGCCTGCTGTGAGCTTCCTTTTTGCAGCATTGCTTCTTGTGGTTTTTGGTATAATAACACCGGCTGAAATACTCGAAGGCTTCTCAAACCAATCCATTGCAAGTGTCATATTACTTATTCTCATCACGGCTGGCATCAGAAGCAATTTCAATGTCGAATTGCTGCTCGACAAGGCCTTTGGGAGGGCCAGAACGTACAGGCAGTTCCTGATCTCTATGATGAGCAAAGTAGCCGTACTTTCCACCTTTGTTAATAATACCCCGGTAGTGGTATTGATGACCCCATATGTATTCAGTTGGGGAAAAAAGAACAACATCTCTCCTTCCAAGCTACTCATACCACTCTCCTACTCTACGATCATCGGAGGCATGGTAACCCTTATAGGTACTTCTACCACACTGGTGCTGAACGGATTTATGATTGAAAACAATCTGCCAGGGATTGATCCACTGCAGCTACTCTTCACAGGTAGTATCGTTGCCGTAGTTTGCATCATCTTTCTGATGCTTTTCAGCAACAAATTGTTACCTAACCGTAAAGATATTATTGAAAAGTTTGAATCGAACAAGAGGCAATACCTTATAGAAAAACGACTTAGTGAAAACAGCCCATTGATAGGCAAATCTATTATCGAAGGAGGACTCCGGAACCTGAGCGGTGTTTACCTCGTAGAAATTGTCCGTAATGACAAACTTATCTCTCCTGTTACTCCAAAAGAGATCATACAGGCCAAAGACATTCTCATTTTTGCAGGTAATACTGATAACATTGTAGATCTCACTTTAACCGACATTGGCGTTGAATTACCAGAAAAACTGACTCCCTCCACTAACGGTAAGCTTCGGGTGGTGGAGAGCGTAGTAAGCGCCAACAGTAGCCTAATCGGTAAAACGGTAAAGAAATCGAACTTTCGTGAACGGTATGACGCAGCAGTAATAGCAGTACACCGCAACGGCGAAAAATTAAGTGGCAAAATAGGTAAAATTACCATTAAAGCAGGCGATGTACTTTTGCTTTACGTAGGTGAAGAGTTCAATGACCGCGTAGACCTTTACAAAGACCTCTACGTCATCACTGGTGAGACCAAAGAAATTGATAAAAACACCAATAGTTACTATAAACTTGTAATTCTTGGCTTGGTCGTATTAGGTCTTGTAACCACACAGGTTTTCAACCTGTTCCTTTCTCTGATGACTATATTTACCGTGATGGTGGCGATGAAACTGATTACCATAAAAAATGTCAAGCGAGATTTGGATATACACCTTGTGGCTATTCTGGTATTGTCATTATCTATTGGCGAAGCCATGATCAATACAGGCACCGGAGAACTGATAGCTCATCAGGTTCTACACTTTCTTCAACCTTATGGCAACATTGCCATACTAGCCGGCCTGATGGCAATTACCACGCTGTTAACTTCGTTTATAACTAATGTAGGAGCTGTGGCCATAGCCTTCCCTTTAACACTTGCCATAACTTCCGGAATGGGCATAGATGGTGCTCCTTTCTATCTTGGGGTAGCATTTGCAGCTTCTGCTGCCTTTCTTACTCCTGTCGGGTACCAAACCAATCTGATTATATATGGTCCTGGCGGGTATAACTTCAGAGACTTTCTAAAAATAGGTTTCCCGGTTACGGTGATCTATTTATTTCTGGCTATCTCTTCTATCATCTTTCTTTACAAAGGAGTATTTATCTAGCGCATCCAACTCATCCAGCTTGATAACCCTGTGCATTGGAACCCTGATAAGAAGCAAGAACCCCATACCCACCATAAAAAACAACATGAGTGCAAGTGTACTATTGCGCATATCCCCTGTTATTTGTTCTATCAGGCCATAAGCAAATGTTCCGAACACTATGGAAATGTTAAAAGCCACATCATA
The DNA here is from genome assembly GCF_009711405.1 of Fulvivirga kasyanovii. GTDB lineage: Bacteria > Bacteroidota > Bacteroidia > Cytophagales > Cyclobacteriaceae > Fulvivirga > Fulvivirga kasyanovii. The sequence goes on from NZ_SMLW01000651.1 coordinate 21,182, forward strand.
AAAGCTGAAATAGGAAGCATGGTCTATACTGCCCTTGGGGATGAGTTTCGCATAAGTGGCTCTGGATAAGGACTGAATACCGCCCATCACAAGGCCCACCACAAAAGCAAGTACATAGAACTCGTACTCGTTGTACACAAAGTAAGCGCCCAGGCAAATAAGTATCCAGACAAAAACCATGATCAGGAGTGACGCTTTGTTGCCTCTTATCTTACTCACATAAGCAAAGAAGTATGCTCCAAAAATGGCCACAATGTTAATGAGCAAAACAGTCATGATAAGCTTGCTGCTTTCCAGTTTCAGCTCCTTGGAACCAAAGGTGGCCGCCAGGTACATAACCGTCTGAACACCCATATTGTAAAAGAAAAAGGCAACAAGATACAGCTTCATAACTGAGAGCCCCTTCAGACTATTCCATACCTTAAGCAACTCATTATACCCCTCTGTTAATATGTTCCCTTTTGGCTGTTGGTTATACACATTATCAGGAACCCTGGAAAAGGTTATTTGAGAAAAAAGTATCCACCAGGCGCCTACCAGAAGAAACGAAAATCGCACCGCCGTTTGCCCCTCAGCAAAACCGAAGGCATCGTGATACTCGATCATTACCAGATTGACAACCAGCAACAATACACTGCCTATGTAGCCTAAAGCATAGCCCTTGGCACTGGTTTTATCCAACCTGTCTTCTGTAACTATCTCAGGCAGGAAGGCGTCATAAAAAACAAGGCTACCGGAATACCCTACACTGGCCAGTATAGAACAAATGATGGCTAAATCTACATCCTCAGGTCCGTTAAAGAAATAAAGGCCTATACATGAAAATGCCCCAAGATACATGAAGCATTTCATAAAGAGCTTCTTTCGTCCGCTGTAATCAGCTATACCGGACAGCAGTGGCAATATAATAGCAACAAAAAGAAACGAGAATGAAAGCGAATAGGAATAGAGTACCGAATTGGTGATCGTCAACCCAAAAAAATCTACTTTATCGTAGCCATCTTCGGTGGTGGTAATACTATTAAAGTAAACGGGAAAAATAGCTGATGTAATGACTAAAGAATAAACGGAATTGGCCCAGTCATACATACACCATCCGTTGATTGTCTTGGGATTGTTAAGCTCCATTCGAAAGTGTATTGAAACAAAAAGGGCTCGCTGTCAGCAACAGTAAGCCCTTTTCTATATTATTACATTATTTAACTGAAATAGTTATTCTTCCATTTCCTGTAATGTGGTGTAGAGAAGCTTTCTTGCGTTTGCTTTTCTAAGCTGAAACTCTACATCAGACACCAAACCTCTTTTTGCTTCTTTATCAACTTTCATTGCAATAGTGATCTGGTCTCTCTCTACTTCATCCAGTTTATCCTTTTCCTGGTTTACCCACAATACCACATCTTTAGGCTCTATGAAAACATCATTTGCCTGGATCCGTGGCTCTGAACCCCACTGAGAGGTCTTCTTTGGCTCACCAATGTATAAATAGCTTACCAATGACTTTCTCTGTAGCTTTCTTAGCTGGGTAGCGTCAGGAATTCTCTGTTTTACGTTGATCGTTACCTCTCTCAAAACCGTTGTCACCATAAAGAAGAACAACAGCATGAAGATAATATCAGGTAAAGCAGACGTAGGGATTTCCTGTTTTGTATTTGCTTTTTTCTTAAATTTTGACATTTAGCCTCCGATTTTAGATGGTTCTGCAATAGAGATGTTCATTGGGAACTCCACTTTTCCATCCTTCAGGCCTCTTCCCTTATCATACAATCTCTTGTTTTCAGGATCGGAAAGATCGTTGGAAATCTCTCTCCATTGCTTATTTGTTACTCCGACTCTTGCAGCATACATATCATAGTATGCCCCCTGAATCTGATCCAACACCTCTATGAACATTTCCTGGCTTGTACCCCTATCCGTTTTGAAAGATACAATAGCATCTTTAGGCGTATCCGAAAGTTCAGGATTACGACCGTTGTTCAATACGAATTCTTTAATCATGGGTTTAATAGCCGTAACATCAGTCAGAGGTTCTCCCTCAACCAAAAGCTTATCTGCAGAGTTTACCTGAATTTTGAATATGTTCCTTTCAGGTATTTTGATATCCATTTGCTCCATAGTATCCGGATCCGGAGGGAGCAAAAGGCTAAGACCTCTGTCATTAGCAATAGTGGTTGTCACCAGGAAGAAGATCAACAGCAGGAAAGCGATATCCGCCATCGAGCTGGAGTTAATCTCCGGGTTATCTCTTTGTTTGTTTCGAGCCATTATTTAATAGCTTTATTGATTTCTGAAAATACGATCCCAATTACTGCTATAATGAAAAGTACATACATCAGCATTAAAGATCCTCCTACGAACTTTGAGCTGGTTTCATTTACACCAAACTCAATGTATGCATTAGTTACCGTGCTGTCTGCAATAGACCAGGTAATTACAAAAAGCACTATCAGGGCAACTACCCCTATGGCACTTCTTATCAATGACTTAGGGTGGCTAAGCGAATTGATCAGCGGAAGTACAATGGCAGCCAAAGCTGCGATTGCCACCATGATCATCGCTACCCACAACGCTATATTAATAAATGATTCCATATATAATTTACGTTAAGTTTACTAAAAAATCGATTAAGCTCTACCAGTAAGCTTGTGCTTAACAAGAAGGTCAACCAAAGTGATTGATGCATCTTCCATCTGGTTTACAAGAGAATCAATTTTAGAAACTAAGTAGTTGTAGAATACCTGAAGGATAATACCTACGAAAAGACCCGCAACAGTTGTCAAAAGTGCTACTTTAATACCGTTAGCAACGATCTGAGGAGAGATATCACCAGCAGCCTGGATCGCATCAAATGCACCGATCATACCAATTACAGTACCGGTGAAACCAAGCATTGGAGCAAGAGCGATAAAAAGTGAGATCCAAACAAGACCTTTCTCTAATCTACCCATCTCTACAGAACCGTAAGCGATGATTGACTTTTCAACCATTTCAATACCCTCTGACATTCTCATCAAACCTTGAGTAAAGATAGAAGCAACAGGTCCTCTTGTGTTTCTTGTAACCTCTTTAGCAGCCTCTACACCACCTGAAGCCAAAGCATCTTCAACATTAGCTAAAAGCTTGTCAGTGTTAGTAGTAGCAAGGTTTAATGTTATAATTCTTTCGATAGCAATAGCTAAACCTAAGATCAAACAGATAAGTACAGGTGTCATCCACTCAACACCACCTTCAATAAATTTATCTTTAACAACCTGGTGGAACGACTTTTCAGTCTCTACATCCTGAACAGGTGTCTCTTCTTCTACTACAGGATCTGGATCTTCAACCACAGGGTCAGCCGTTGCAGCCGTAGTATCGTTTTCCACAGTAGTTGTATCTACAGACTCATCCTGAGCCATAGATTGAGAACCAAGGGAAAGAACCCCTACCAGCGCCAATAATGTAAATAGTTTTTTCATAATTCAAGTTTTAAGTATTTCTCAGAGTTTTTGTTTTGAGAGTGTTAAACGATTAAAATTTATAGTTAAAATTAATTAAAAGTTTCAAATCCAACGGATAAGCCCGCAATATCCATTACTTATACAACTTATAAAATCTTAAAAGACTGATCCGGGCAGCATATTTAGTACAATTTTTCGGAACATTAAATAATCTCGCCCGTTAAATTTAGTGTGAGGGGCCAATATTAACTGTCGATCTGAACAGATTGAATGATTTTGTATTTGCACAATAAACCTCGACCTGTTTTGATTTTCATATCAACATCCTCAGCATAAAGAAAAAGAAAATAACCTCTTTCCACGCTACCCTCACAATTAGTCTTTTACTCCTTTCGAACCTCAAATCTTTCCGACTTTGTTCCTCAGGTTCTGTTTCCAGATGAAGGGTGTTTAATCCACCCGTTTCATTCATCCGTATGTCAAGCGGAGAGGAAGGGATTCGAACCCCCGGTACCCTTTTGGGGCACACTCACTTTCCAGGCGAGCACCTTCGACCACTCGGTCACCTCTCCATATGTAAAGCCTTTGCTTCACGGCAAGCACAAATAAATCAATAAAAAACACTTTATG
>NZ_SMLW01000651.1:25497-35782 GCF_009711405.1 Fulvivirga kasyanovii
TCAGCGTTAACTCGCCACAAATCGGTTCTATCAACCGTTTTTTAATTTGCACCTGATCCTCCTCCTCCCCAAGCACCATCATCAATTTAGTAATGGCGGCTTCAAGAGTAAGATCAGCGCCTTCTATAACACCTAACTCATTCAATTGTTGGCTGGTATCATATCTTCCCTGTATAACCCTGCCGCCCGGGCACTGCGATACATTAAGAATAATGATTCCCTTATCAATAGCTTCTTTGATAAGATCAATAAACCATGCCGACGTTGGGGCATTGCCCGACCCAAATGTTTCTAATACCACACCCCTCAATCCTTCAATATCAAGAATAGCCTTAACGGCCTCTCTCGTAATGCCGGGATAAAGCTTAAGTATAACGACCCGGGGATCAAATTTACTGTGTAAAGCAAGTGGTTTATCGCCTTCAATTTGACGAATGGCTGGTGTGTTATAATTGATAACTACGCCTGACTCGGCCATAGTAGGGTAATTCTCAGACTCAAATGCATCAAAATGCAGGCTTTGGACCTTTTTTGACCTGTTTCCCCTTAATAGCACATAATCAAAGTAAATACAAACTTCTGGTACGAGCGGTCGTCCCTCTGATTTACTGGAGGCAATTTCAAGGGCCGTGATCAGGTTCTCACGGGCATCGGACCTCAGCGAGGATATAGGCAACTGAGCTCCGGTAAATATCACTGGCTTACCTAGGTTTTCAAGCATAAAACTCAATGCGGACGCTGTAAATGCCATGGTATCGGTACCATGCAACACAACAAACCCGTGGAAATCATTATAATTCTCAAAAATAATCTGACCAATCTTCACCCAGTCATCCGGGCCTATATTTGAAGAGTCTATAGGTTCTTCAAAAGATATAACGGTCAAGTTCAATTCTAATTGCCTTAGGGATGGTACATGATTTAAAATCGAACTAAAATCGAAAGGGATTAACGCTCCTTTTTCGTCGTGCACCATGCCCAGGGTACCTCCTGTATATATAATTAATATGGAAGTTTCGGGTTTAATAAAGGCCGAGGTGATGATATTTATTTTGGAGTAATTCATTTATGACCAAATAATTTTAATGCATTTGCAGTTGTTTTTGATGCTACCTCGTCTAAGGGCTTTTCTTGCAAAGTGGCTATTTTCTTTGCCACAATGGGTATGTAAGCCGGCTCATTTCTCTTTCCCCTGTGTGGAACCGGCGCCAGGTAAGGGCTATCCGTTTCCAACAAAAAATGGTCGAGGTCAATATGCGGGATAACAGTGTCCAACCCACCATTCTTAAAAGTAGCTACACCACCAAAACCTAAGTAAAAACCCAATTCCACGATTTTCTTTGCTTGTTCGAGGTTTCCCGAAAAGCAGTGGAATACACCTGTCAAATCATCAGTCTTTAATGCCTCCACCAACTCAATGGTTTCATCTATGGATTCCCGGCAATGAATAACTATGGGCAGTTTGTATTGCTTTGCCCATTCCACCTGCACTTTAAAGGCTTCCTGCTGCTCACCCCAGAAGGTCTTGTCCCAGTAAAGGTCCGTACCAATTTCGCCTACAGCAGTGAAGTCCCTCTTTCCAAGCCACTCCTCCACAATGTACAACTCCTTTTCAAACCCTTTCTTCACAGAACATGGATGAAGCCCCATCATAGAAAAACAGTTGGCCGGATATTTACCTTCCAACTCCATCATGTCATCAATCGATGTATGATCTATATTCGGCATGTAAATCCTGTTAACTCCATGCTCAAATGACCTTTCAAGGACATCCTGTAAGTCTTCTTTAAACTTATTGAGATAAATATGTGCATGGCTGTCTACAAATTCATTCATTCTGTTATATATAATTATTCAAACCAAAAAAAGTCACAAGACCGGCCAAAGTTAATATTTCCTACCTTTCCATTTGACTTTGGCAGGGATTAAAAAGAAAATTGAACTAAGCAGGGACAAGCCAAAGGAATAAGGCTCATAGGAAAGTACTGAAGTCCATCTAACGGGTAATTTGAGTTTTTTGTGGATGACAATTATAAAAAATATCTGAACAAGCATTTTAAATAATAGTATGCTACCCCCTAAATAAGGGGCAATAAACAATAACGGAACTACCATCCAATGAAACAAAGCCTGAAATAGTAAAAGGACCACTACAGGGACAGGAAGCTGAACTGCACCCAACATCCATCTCTTTCTCTGGTGAAGCAGGTTTTTGATCCCCCGAATGCTTTTTGTCCAGGCCAGCACTTCTGGCTTCATAAGCTGCACCAGGCCAAACCCCTTATTCCTGACCTGCCTGAACAGCTCATAATCCTCAGTGATTGAAAAAGGGATGTTCTCGTAACCTCCCACACTTTCATAAGCTTCTTTGGTGACACACATGTTGTTGCCAATAGCCGTTACTGGCATACCGAGATCTGTTATCACCTTGATCATTCCGGCTGCAAAAAGCCAGTCCACATTTTGCAGACCATGATCCTCCACTGCTGTTACGCCGTTTACAATACCAACACCAGGCTTCAGGCCATGCAGCATGCCTGTTATCCAATTTTCATTCACGGCAATGTCTGCATCAGTGATAAAAAATATATCTCCCTGTGCTTCTTTTGCAAGCTGGGCCAGAACATTGGCTTTGCCGCGGGCATTTCCAAGGTTTTCTGATATTTCCATGACGTTAACCTGCGTGCTACCTTTGGCGGCATGACGTGCTTCCCGCAAAGTGTTATCTTCCGAAGAGTCATCTCCTATTATGATATCAAGCTTATCTTTTGGATAATTTAAGCTCAGCAGTGCATGAATACACCTCCCAATATTCTGTTCTTCATTACGGGCAGCTACCAGTACTGAAACTTTAGGCAAACCTTCAGCAGGGGACGCGTTATAGGCTTGATGATGAGCATACCAAAACCAGATCAGTAGCAAATCTATGACTACAGTGATAGTACTTACAGTGCCTAAAACTGTTACTAATTCATACATATTGATTTGAACTGATATCCTAGCTCGTGAAAATGCCTGATAAAGGCCGGTAAAGCATACTTTACATTTGCTTCTGCTTTTAAGTTGTCATGGAAGAGGACGATGGACCCATTCCTGGTAGCTTTAACGGTTTGATGCAAACACGTATCCGGGGTTATCTTCGAGCTGTAATCACCTGAAAGCACATCCCACATTATTATCTGATAATCCTTTTTCAATGTGCCGATCTGCTTCCTTGAAATTTTCCCGTAGGGCGGGCGAAGTATTTTCGCATGCTGTCCGAGTTCATCCAGTTCATCCTGACAATGCTCAACATTTTTCAAATACTCTTTATCGTTGGTTTTCCAACCGTTGAGATGATTAAAAGTATGGTTAGCTAACACGTGTCCCTGACTTATGGCTCGCTCTGCTATATTTTTATTTTTTCTGAGATTCTCCCCAACGCAAAAAAAAGTGGCTTTGGCATCAAACTGATCGAGCGTATCCAGAATAAAGTGAGTGAGCCCCGGGATAGGGCCATCGTCAAAAGTCAGGTAAATTGTATTATTTTTTTCTTTGGGCATTTTCCAGGTAAGCTGAGGGTAGAGCCATCGTACTATACCTGGCGTTTTATGAAAAAACATATCAAGGCTCTATTTTACACGACAACATAGTGATATCATCCTTATAACCATTCCTTCCCTTGAAGCCATCAAGATCAATAATTATATCCTGATGAATTCTTTTAAGATCCTTATTTCTGTTTTTGCTGAAATAGTCGAGCAATTTTTGCATACCAAACTCATCGCCACTCTCATTTTCTGTTTCCGTAACCCCATCGGTATAGCAGAAGAGCAGAAAATCATCTAAGTCGGTAATAAAACCTTCGTTAATAAATGGCAATGGATGCAGAGCTCCCAGAACTGTAGAGCCTTCTTCTAAAAGTTGTACCTCTCCTTTCCTATTCACCAAAAGCGGAGGGTTATGCCCTGAGTTGACATAAACCAGCGTTTTCAGTTGATGGTCATATATACCCAGAAAACAGGTAATAAACTTCTCCCCTTTTGCATTCTCAAGCACATGGTAGTTAAGCTCTTCAATGATCTCTTTAATATTGGGTGTCTGTCTTACCAGGGTTCTCAAAGAAGCCTGAAAGTTCGACATCATCAATGCTGCAGGTATACCTTTACCCGAAACATCGGCAATACAGATAAGAAACTGGTTTTTATTGATGGGGATATAGTCATAGTAATCACCACCGACTCTGTCATGAGGCAAATAGCTGGCCTCAATTTTCAGTCTCAACCCATAGGGAAGGCTTTCCGGAAACAAAAATTGTTGCACATCACTGGCAATTTCAAGCTCTTTCCTCAATGCTTCCTGCTCCAGTTGCTTTCGTGCCAGTTTCTTATTCTCTATGGCAACAATAATAATATTACTTAGTGCCTGAATAAACCTCATGCTGCTTTTACGGGCATCGTCATCTTCCTCCTCCAGATCGCCCACAAAAACCAATGCCAGTATTGAAGATTTATGCGAGATGGGTACTACACAGTCAAACTCATCAAACACATCCCCTCTTCCTTTGATAATAGGTGTTATAGAAGTGTTTTTTGTAAACTCTTCATCCAATTCAGTAGCAAAGCAGTCCATTTCGGTACCATAGTTCACTTTGCATTCCCATTTCTCATCCAACACATAAAGTGCAAGCCGCCTGATATTGAGGTTTGCTCTTAGGGTAAAATCATAGATTTTATAAAGAGAAGACTCGGGAAGGTTATTGTTAATAGCCTGAGTAATCTCCAGAAGGGCATTGAGCTCAAGCTCCTTTAAATTATATCTGTTTTGTAACGACAATGTCTCCATAAGAAATCAACCTACACACCTAATACAATATAATAAATATTTGAAAAAGATAGGCTAATGTTTCCTCCCTTTCCACCTGTATTTGCCAAAGTTAGCAGCTATTCCGAATATTATTACATAAAACGGATAGGTAAATTGCAAGAAAATAAAATACATCCAATTCATTTTTTTATTAAGGAAGTTTAAAACTTTATATAGAAATATAGCTTCTAATATAACTTTTAAAGTCACCACAACCAGGAGATCAATATAGTTTCCTACACCCCTTAGCAGCAATCCTATGGCCATTATAAAGGACAGGTTAAACAGCAAAACGAATACTGCCAACAGGGTGGTTTTTATACTGGAGTAGTGTTTCCATTTGCTCGCCCATCTTTTTCGTTGCTGAAAAAAGCCTCTCCAAGTTTGGTGCGCCTGTGTGTATACAGTTGAATCCTTTGATTTATTAAAATAGACCTTACCTCCATATGCCTCCCAAAATTTATGCATTAAGAATTCATCATCACCACTGGCTATTTCCTCGTTGCCTTTATAACCTTCGACTTCAAAGAAGGAGCTTTTCCTGAACGACAGATTGGCTCCGTTGCACATGTTTGGCATTTTTAAAGCCAAGCTTGCTGCTCCGGTGCCTATTAAACTGGCAAATTCGATAGTTTGGAGTTTTTCAAAAAATGTAGATTCCTTTTCGAAAGTAACAGGGCCGGTTACCATTTGGGCATCACTGTCTTCATAAAATGCAGCAATGCTCCACAGCCAGTTGGCCCCAAAAGTGCAATCAGCGTCAGTGGTTACAATAACAGAGCCTTTTGAGGTCAGTATGCCTTTCGCCAGGGCTTGTTTTTTCCCGAGAACCTCCTCCAGGTGTAAAAGGGTTAATGAAAAACTCGCTTTTTGCTCAAATTCTTTGATGATTTCTACAGACGAGTCATTGGAATGGTCATTGACAAGAATAACCTCATATGCATTACCTGGGAAACTTTGCTTCTGAATACTCCACAATAGATTATGAAGGTTGTCCTGCTCATTTCTAAAGGGTATAACTATGGAATAGTACTGACTTATCTCCCCTTGAAATGAAGGCGTTTGTTTATTGATTGCCCAACCTATGTTCAATAACATCAGCAAGATACAATAAATCAGAATTATGATGATTAAACTAAAGGTCATCGTGCTTTTAGTCTCATTTTCAAGGTCAGGGGTGCTCCTGCAATAGTCGGTACAAGAATATTGACCAGCCATAAAGTTAAGCTGGCACTCACAACGGCCATAAGATCGACCGGATATTTTTCATAGAAATAGATAGCTGAAAATTCCCTCACACCCAGGTCGCTTAGAAAGTTAAAGGTTGGCAGTATGGATTTGGATAAAAATATCCAGGTTACACCGGCAATATTGAGATGCAGGCTAATTTCAGGTAAGAAAAGAGCTAATATGAGACCAAACTGCGCAGCAAAAACAGCATAACGAAAGATCGATAGTGACATTATTATTAATATCTCCACAACCGAGTACATGCTTATGACACCAAAATAGTAGTTGATTTTACTTTTTAACTTATCAGAAAGTTTTATTCCACCCATTAATCCTCTTCCACTTCTTACTGCTATAAATATTAGCAGTAAGCTTACGCCAATTATCACAGCACACGCTATATAGATCAGAAACAAGGTGGAAGATATATAATACAGGCCTAAAGCACCGAACAGAAGTGTAGGGATCATTTGACAAAACCTCCCTAACATTATGGCTCCAATGTATCTTCCCCTCTGTGGGTTATTTGCCTGCATCACCCTTCCAAAGTAATCACCCAAACCGTGGGGAGTCATAAAACTCAGGCTTAAGCCGGTAAGGACTCCTTTGACAGCACTAATAAATGACATATCCGCAAGAGGTTTTACAAGTACCTTCCATTTCACAGCTTCAAGCCCCCAATTCAAGGGCATTAAACCCACTACGAGGATTAACATACCTATGTTATTATAAAGAATAGACTGAATATACTCCAGGGTGGTCTCTGCATCATCCCTCCTATCCTGCAGTTTAAGATATATAAACGCTATCAAAAGCAGGAGAATAGTGACTTTGAGCAGCGGCCATATTACCTGTTTATAAAAAGAAGCTTTTATTAGACTTGGCATATTCATAAATTGCGCGAGTGGGCAAAATAGATAAAAAACCTCAAACCGAGAGGATTATTTTAGGGTTAGATCCCGGAACAAGCGTGATGGGCTACGGACTTATTTCTGTAAAGGGCCAGAAGCTAAGTTTAATCCAGTTTGGTGTTATTCACCTCAGCAAGTATTCCGGCCATGAACTCAAGCTAAAAAAGATCTTTGAGCGGGTTTTAAGCCTCATCAATGATTATCACCCTGATGAAGTAGCATTGGAAGCTCCTTTCTATGGAAAAAATGTGCAATCAATGCTCAAACTCGGGCGTGCCCAGGGAGTGGCTATGGCAGCAGCCTTGTCGCGGGAAATCCCTATTACCGAATATGCACCAAAAAAAGTAAAACAATCGGTAACCAGCAATGGAAATGCCTCCAAAGAGCAGGTTGCCAGCATGCTCATGTCTCTTTTAAACTTTAAGGAAGCACCCAAACTGCTCGATGCCACGGATGCATTGGCAGTTGCTGTTTGCCATCATTTCCAAAAAGGTGTAGCCCAAACCAAATCCTCCAAAAGCTGGGGAGCTTTTGTGAGTGAGAATCCGGGGAGGGTGAAGTAAAAGAAGATATAATTCATTCCCTCCCTTTTATAAGTCTCGGGTTAGCAGGTTTAAACTATAGTTTCATAGAGGTTAATCAACTGCTTTTTGGTTACATCCCAATTCCAGCGTGATTCAATAGCTTTATACCCATTCTTTCCCAGTTGCTTTTTAAGCGCTGAATCATGGTATAATGTAAGAATCTTTTCTGCAAGATCATTTTCGTTTCCAGCCTCATGTATGAGGCCACATTCCTCTTGCTCCAATACATGCTTCTGTGCAGGACAGTCACTGGCAACTATCGGTTTGCCTATGGCCATATATTGAAAAATCTTGTTGGCAAATGTAGTATCATGATGCAGGTTCCTTTTGAGAGGGCAAATACATATTTCTGCTGCCTCTATATAACTAGGGAAGAGAGTTACATCCTGCCATCCCTCAAAGGTTACATAATCCTCCAGCTTCAGGCTTTTCACGAGTTTATGCAATACTACATCTTCAGAGTTCTGCCCTACCAGAATCAATTTAACATTTGGAATTTCTTCCTTTAGTATATTAAGTGCCATAATAGCAGTATCCGTGCCTCTTCTCAGCCCGGTATCTCCTGTATATACAATATTGAAAGTGTTTTCAAACCGCTTCAGTATTCCTTTATCAATAGGATAACCACAAAAAACATCGACATGAAGTGTATTAGGTACTATAACGAATTTATTTGTATCGAAAACACCGTAGGAGATGGCCTCATCCATTGCTTCTTCAGTAACCAATACTACTTTATCCGCCTTTTGCATAAGTTCAACCTGTTTTTTGGCCCATGTTTTTGTGTTGATCATATACTTCCCAGGAAATTTCTTTAAATGGGAATACTCTTTCATGATTACCGGACGGTTTTCATGAAGGTCCAGTACAACCGGCAGATTTCCACTTCGATTTGCCCAAAAAACAGCGCGGGCGATTACCATATCATGAACGTGCAGTGCGTGAGGCTTTACTTCTTTAATGAAGTCAACAATTTTAGGATATACCAAAAGGTGGTAAACAGGCAAAGTGTAAGCCAAGGCCGAAAATTTATAAACTAACTTTCCAGCCGGGTATCTTCTGACTTTAATATTTCTAATTTCTTCCTGTTCAGGCCTTTTGTCGTAATTCAATGAAAACAAGAATACTTCATGCCCTTCCTGGATCAGGCTAATGGCCTCATTCTCCACCCTTGAATCAGGAGGAAAAGTTGTATCTAAAAACATCGCTATTCTCATAAATAGGCCCCCTTCTGTATGGATTCCCTGCGGCTATTTACAATGTTTGAAAAATTGGCAACAGCTTTTCCAAACCCGGCCATTACAGCGATTACTTTTCTTCCTTCAAAATGTAAAAGGTAGTAAATAGTTTCCCTGAAGAGCTTATCCATAGCATGTAAAACCGACATTGATACGGTATTTTTAACATTTGCAAAATGTTTCAAAAAACTAACATACTCTCTCATCTTTAGTTTGTGCAGAGGCATATGATTCTTATGTTGTACCCTATCATGACAGACAAATGCATTGCACCTTACAAATAGCTTAAGCCCATGATATTGCATGCGGTTTATGTAGTCATTATCTTCTCCGTAGTGAGGAAAGAGTGGGTTGAAGCCCCCCACTGTTTCTATGCATTTGCGACTTACCATCCATGCCGCCGCATTGACAAAGCCTGCTGGTATGTTCTTAGGCTGCCACTGCTTCGAAAGAATGAGGTTCGCATCCTCATTAGCTGCATATCTTTTAAGGTAATCTTCAAAGCCATAATCCAGAGCAGTTCCACTGCCCTCCATCTGTACCGGGCTTACTACCCCTGCCTTACTCTCCGATTGAAAGGTTGCTAACAACTCCTTGACTGAATCCTTATCAATCGAAGCATCCTGATTGAGCAATAGAAAAAAATCACCGCCATTGACAAGGCCATATTTGATTCCAATATTGTTTGCTTTACCGAACCCTAAGTTTTGTTTGCTTTCAATAACATGCGTTTGAGGAAATTTCTCTTTAATAAACTCAACCGATCCATCTGTAGAACCGTTGTCAACCACAATTACATGAACAGAATACTTACTTTGATACAAGCTTTCTAAGCATTTATTTAGCCATTTCATACCATTATAGGCAACGACTACTGCATAAACCAAAGGGGAAGGGGTCATTAATTCTTTTCAAACTGATAATTAAACAATTCTATATCCTTGTAATAAACCTGGGAAACCAAATCCTTTTCATGAGGTGTGAAAAACTGAGAATAGTGAACCCTTTTTTCTTTATTCTTTTTTAAATGCGGAAGTTTTTTTGTGCTAATTCCCAGTTTATCACATACTACTTTAAAATCTTGTGTCAGATTTTCAAACCTACCAACAAAATCCACCATTAAATTTTCCTCTTTATCATAAATAAATTCATGCTGGGGCAACAGATGATCTCCTCTGTAACTTTTCCTCCCAGGCATGCTGGTATAGGGGGCAAACTCTCCCTTTTTCATAAGGTAATCTAAAAAGGTACCTTGAACCTTACGGTCCTTCATCATCCAGAAATAATCAGACATTGCTCTTTCCCAAGGGTTACGAACAAACGCGAATTTAAAATAGGTGTCCCATATCTCCTGATCGATCAATCTTTTTTCCAGCAAGGTTGTAGCTTGAGCATGTTGTAAATGGATCAACAGTTCAGGGTCCCAGCCATAAAGTAACTTCCGGTTTGTTATAGACCATTTTTGAGGAGTTGGTTC
>NZ_SMLW01000457.1 GCF_009711405.1 Fulvivirga kasyanovii
CTGATGAGTTGTTCATCGATTTCGTTGACACAAAGTAAGGGCGGGTAAAAAGCGATAGTCGGATGGTAAATATTTGTAATCGTTTATTATCCATTTGTAGTCGTTTGTAAATGAATAATAAATTAATAATCAAATAGTTAAACTTTATATCACAAGAACCAAGTCTGAAACGATAAAATGCACATATGAGTAAGATCGGATTATTTTACTCCAGATCAGGAATTCTCAAAAGGGATTGCAACCCGGAAAGTTGAGCCTTTTCCTGTTTCACTTTCAGCGGATATGCTGCCTCCAATTTTTTCAAGCAACTCTCTGCAAATCAGTAATCCTAATCCTGTACCCTTCTCCAATGAGGTACCTGTTGTTGAGTAATTTGAAGCTCCAAATAACTTCTTCAGGACTTCTGCAGGAATACCTATTCCTGTATCAGTCACTTCGAAAACCACACTTTCATCTTCGATATGGGACTTCAAACTTACTTTCCCATTTCTGTTTGTAAATTTGATGGCATTTGACATTAAATTGTTGAGTACTATGAACAGGATTTCCCGGTCAGAGATAAACAGCAGTGTGATGCCGTTCTCTACCTCAATAGTTATCTTCTTTTCCCTGGCAGGGCTTGCGTGATAAATTTTAATTTCATTGAACAAATCATCGCAATCTATTGGCTCTTTTTGTGTGTTAAATCCTTGAAAGTGGCTCTTTATCCAAGTAATAATATTATTGATAGAGGCTTTGGATTGCTGCACACTCTGTAAGAGCTTTTTTGAAATCGGCACTGCTTCATCGGGAGACATGTGCTTTTTTATGAGCAGGTTGAGCATGCTCTCAAGGGTATTGATGGGTGTTTTAAAATCGTGCATTACTGCTGAAAACATCCTGTCTTTTAGTTGATTCAGGTTATCAAGTTCGTCCCGCTGCATTGCAAGCTGATGATTGTATGCTTCTATAGTTTCTTTTTGCTCTTTTAGTTGCTGATACAGACTTCGTATCTTCTTATTGACGATGACAAAAAGCAAAAGCAGACATATCAATACAAAGCCTATAATGGCGCTAACTATAGAAAGGTTTCTCTGCTTTTTGGTTTTGACGATCTGTCGTTCCATCTTCTCTTCCTGCTCTCTGAATATAATATTGTTCAGTTGGCTGGTCTTTTCTTTCGACTGTATTTTATCGTCTATTTCCAGCACTCTCGCCTGGTAAAAAAAAGCACTGTCTACATTGCCCTTCCGGTGCCATAGTCTGGACAGCAGGAGTGCTATATCTCTTTGTATAAAGATCATATGGTCTTTATTGGCTAGTTGATAAGCTTTGCTGCCTAATGACATGGCGAGATCGGTATTGCCCAGATAGAAGTTGTTGACAGCTATCCCGTAGAGGCAAAACGCTTCGGAATAGTCAATATGTAAATGGTGAATATTGCCTGTCTCATAGGCTTTCTGCATGAAGTATAGCGCGCTATCATATTGTCCCTGACTGATTAATATTTCTCCTTTTGTGCTATACGCATACATCAACCCTGTAAAATCTTTTTGATCCGCTACCTCCTCAATAGCCAGGTTTGCATATTTCAATGCTTCCTCAAATTGATTTAATTCTTTGTATGCTCCGGCAAGGTTATTATACAAAACCGGGATTTTGCCACTCACGTCATGGGTTTGGGCCACCTCCAGCACTTCCAGGGTATACTTAATGGTGAGATCGAACTGTCCTATTTTATAAAAGGTGCCACCAATGAGGTTATGGCTTTCAACAAGTGCCTCATACATTCCTTCCCTTTCGAATATTACATTGGCTTGTTTTAGGTATTCAACGGATTTAACAAGGTCATTCGTAAATTGCTCGGCCAGTCCAAGGGTCAGCAATACGCGTCCTTTACACTTGTCGTTATCATACTGTCTTTGAACGGCTTTGAGGTTTTCCCTTGCCAACTCTAGTGCTTCCTTCGGGCGGACATAAAGTATTTCCCGGCACAGGCTATCTCTTCTACTTACTTGTTCGTTACATATTTCAGTAAGATGCTGACCATGAGTCGTGCGGCACCAAAGTGTGGTGGTCGCAACACATAAACTCCATATGACCTGACGAAAACCCATAGTAAGACTTAGGTAATATAACCAAATCTTTGGCTATAGCCGCCTTAGTTTCCGGATTATCTCAAGCCGGCTATGCCAGTGGGTTCATTTTGAAGTGGCTAAAGCACTATGCCGTATTAGTCCTTCAAAGCCATTAATTGTTGTTTAGCATTATCATTTTCCGGGTCAAGCTCCAGCACTTTTTGGTACTGTTTTCTAGCCTCTTCTACATTTCCGGCCTCTGCCAGTGCTTCTCCATAGCTATCATAAACATTGGGTTCATACCTGAACAGGTGGGTATTAAGTTCAAAAGTAAAAATAGCCTTTTCCGTTTCACCAGCTTTCAGTAGCACATAGCCTAAAGTATTTAATTCACTGCTTTTACCTACCAAATGATATGCACTGTAGAGGTAATATCTCTTTTGTTCAAGCATTTGATCTATCGTATTTTCTGCAAAGTGCTTCAGGAGAAAATTGGCTGCTTTATAATTGGGCTTTGAAGGATACCCTAATGCAATCTGGGCGACATCTGTAATCAAGTCAGAGGACGGGCTTTCGACAATTCTGGCGTACTCGGTATCATCTTTTTTAAAGATAAAGGTAGGAACACGATGAATTTGCTTACCTTTCTCCTCTCCCTCAGGCCCTTGCTTATAATGGTCTCCGGAACCATACAGGGCAATAAATTTCAATTGACTTCTCTTAAGGCCAAGTTCTTCCCACATTCTCACAAATTTCGGCACCCAGTTTTTGCTGTCGCCGCACCAGGTGCCCATGTAAATTTCCACATTTGTATTACCCAGGTTTTCTTTCCAGTCTGTTTTGGAAAGGTCCAGTTGGGCATTTTCATAGTTCTCTTGATACCATTTGCTGTAGGTAGTATCGGTTTCAAGGACGGTAAGTTCAAACGCTCCGATCAAGTGGGTTTTCCCTTTTGCAGAATATGTATTGGGGCTTTGGCCGTAAACAAAGTGACTAAATGCAAGGGTAATAAGGATTAGGGGTAGCTTCATAATGGTTTAGTTAATTATTGAAATGGTAAAACAACATTTTTTCTGGCAGTATTTATGTTAATAGGTTGTTAAAGATTGTAAATGAAGTGTTAAAGGGTTGTTTTTGATTTTACTAAAACAATAACCAGCAGGACTAAAATGGGCTTTACTTAAAGTTTGGTAAAGCCAGGATTGCTCTTTGGCACTGGCCGTGGGTAATATCTCCAGGCAGTGGTGATTTCACCCTTGCAGGGCTTTTGGCTGCATGTGGTTGATTACAAAAGGCTGCACCTTTTGCTGGTAGATGGCACCCTTTCAGGGTTTTGATTCTGGGAGTTTTATAGTATTTGCTGCATAAGATGAGCTGCGGCTGGCATAGGGGACAGTGTTTTATCTCACTCTGCAAAGGGCTGTAGGTTGGTCATGGCCTGAATGTCCTCTCCGTTGTAGAAGATAGGGAATTTTTACTTTGCTATAACTAGCTGAACTTTCCATGTTCAGGCAGATCATCTGTAGTATGTTCCATCTGTCAGCGTGCCTGTCGGGGACAGACACGGGCTGGAGATTATAAGCCTATTTATTCTTGCCATCAAAGCAATCAGCTTCATAAAAAAGCATCCTTTCATCCATAAATAAAACATTTTCCATTCTTTTAACAGAAATATGTTCCCCTAAAGGACGGAAATAAATGCCATTTTCATCCACCTCAATATATCCTCTTATATACCCTTTTATCTTTTTACCCTTTACACTGAGGATTACGATTTCTATACTGTGGTATTTTTTTGCTACTGCAAAATCTTCTTCCGCATCAATATAGTTGATGGGGATAAAAAGTTCACATTCCTTAAATTTACTTCTGTCAAGTTTTTGATTCAAATAGTTTGGTGTACCATATTCAAGTCTGTTTTGAGCCACTGAAAAAAAGGAGACCATAAGAAATAAAAGAACGAAAATGGAATACTTCATAATTTTTGAATTTTACTTCCTGAAAAGCCAATAGGAAAGTGCTGAGATGCCTATAACAGCCAGGATGGTCAGTACGATCTTGATTATACTCCATGGTCTTTCTCCTTGTACGGCTCCTGTTCTGGCATTAACCAAAAAGCGATACAGTTTGCCTTTGAAGTTATATGCGCTCACGTAAGCCGGCAGCAGTATGTGCTTGAAGGTTATGTCGGAATAGCCGGTTTTGTAATTGAGAATACGTTGCTCATCGCCTCCGATATCCTGACGGATCAGGTTGGAGATACGGCCATCCATGATTCTACAGGCGTGGCCGAAGCCTTGTTTTAGATCAACCTGGTATTTTTCGGTAATAAATCCGCTCAGGTATTTGGCATCAAACGGAATGAGGTTGTTCAGGTCCCAGGGTTGCAGAGCGGTTACCTGCTTTTGGGGCAGGCTCTGGGATGCCGGCACCAGCACATCGTCGAAGAACTGCTGCACACGGCCCGAAGCTGAATACCAGCGGGTTTTACGAACTTGTCTGGTCTTGGTCACCGACTTACCGTTTTCGGTAGCTGTATAGGTTTCTGTTATGTAATAATACTCTCCCCGCTGCCCGGTGTAAGGGGTATCGGTATTGGCGTCATAGGTCCAGTATGGCAGGTAGACTCCTTTAAAGTGGTCAAATGAAAGCACTGCTTTTTTCAGGGCATTGGGGGCAAACCATAGGCTGTCAATCCATTTACGGAAGGCCTTTAGGGCTTCGTCTTTGGTAACTTTAAATGGCAACAGGCTTTTGGGCTGTAATATATCTTCAATATGGGCGCTGCTTATAACCAGCGGCGTATCGCAATATGGACAGTGTGATGAAGTAATGTTCGGCTCCAGTGAAGATTCTGCGGCACAAACAGAGCATTTGACCACATTTAGCTCCATATGGTCCTGGGCTACGGATGCCCTGTCAAGATGGGCCTCAAAATCCAGCTCTTCAATAGCTACTTCAGATTGTGGAATTTCGTTGGTAGCACCACAATAATCACATACCAACTCGGTAGTTCCCACTTTGTATTTCAAATCCGCACCGCAGGAGGTGCAGCCAAAGGTACCCGTAGCAGCAGCCTCCTGATTTAATTGTTGATCCATAATTATTATTGAGGGGGAAGTGGTGGTGGTACGCTACCAAATAAGTTATTAAGCTCCGGCACCTGGCCTGCTGCCGTCCAGTTGCCCATGCCCTGCTTCCAGACCAAAGTCTCCCTGGTGATTTGTTGCTGAGCAACCATTTGTTGCAAAGCTGCCATATCATACGGCCCGGCCTGCTGTCCATTGATAGCCACATAGAACGCTACCTGGTTGGGCAGTGGTGGTGGTCCGCCTTGTGTTTGTTGGTTCTGCTGTTGGGAGAAGGCCTGCCCCATCTGGTTGGCCATAGCAAAGCCCATACCCATGCCCATACCAGCACCGGCGGTACCGCTTTCGTTTTCTGCCGCTTTCTCCAGGGCTTTGGCTGCCTTAATTTTGGCGAATTTATCCAAATCCACAGCGTTGAGCCTGCTTAGTTCGAATATCTCGCTCTTAATTTCATCCGGCATGGAGATGTTTTCTATGAGAAAATTGGCGAGGTCAATACCGTAGACCTTAAAATCTTCCTGCATAATGCCTTGCACCAACCCTGATATCTCGTTGGTATTCGCAGCATATTTTTCTACGGGAAGATCAGCCTCTCCAATAGCATCTGTAAAACGCGTAACTACCAGGCTACGGAGCTGATTGTTGATCTCATCGGTAGTGAAGTGGCCATCTGTACCTACCACTTCGCGAATGAAAAGAGCGGGGTCATTAACCCTCATCACGTAGGTACCGAAGGCCCGGATCTCCAACATGCCGAACCGGCTGTCGGAAAGGGTTATGGGGTTTTTAGTGCCCCATTTCTGATCGGTAAATTTACGGGTGCTAACGAAGTACACTTCGGCCTTAAACGGACTATCGAAGCCATACTTCCAGCCTTTGAGGGTGGAAAGAATAGGGAGGTTGGCCGTGGTAAGGGTGTACATGCCTGGCAAAAATACGTCGGCAAGCTGGCCTTCGTTAATAAATACTGCTGCCTGGCCTTCCCTTACGGTAAGTTTTGCCCCGTTTTTAATTTCATTATCGTGTCGTTCAAACCGGTATACCAGGGTATTATTGGTATTGTCGGTCCACTCTATTATGTCGATGAACTCCCCTCTGATGCTGCTAAATAGTCCCATGTTTGTAATTTGTTGCTAAATGATAATGACCCAGGCTGATGTGCCGGTTTAATCAAATTCCAAATTAAATAAACTTTATAATTTCCTGAGTTTTATTTTGTGAAAATTTGATGGAGCTGAGGATAATTTCATTGTTAAGATTTTGCTTCAACTATTTCGACCAGCTTTTGAATATCATATAATAATGTATCTCCCGAAAGTATCGGGGAATTGGCAAGGATTGAAATAACAATTCCTTTTTGAGGATAGATCAGGAGTATCGAACCAGAAGAAGGCAGTTCTCCGGTATGATACCAGACTTCACAGCCATTGTTGTCCTTTGACAAATACCACCCCATACCGTAATGGGTTGGCTGTTTATCCTCAGTATATTGAGTAGTAAAGAGCTGGCTTTTAGTTTGCTTATCAAGAAACTCCGTATCCAGTAATGCTTCACCGAACTTTAATAAATCCTCCGAGGTAGAAACCAACCCCCCGGTGGCATAGGAATAGCTCAGGTCGTAAGGCTCGGCTTCTTTACCTGACAAATAGTAAAACTTGCTTTTATTAAGCATTACACTATCCTTTATATCTCCATAAGTATGGAGCATTTTCAATGGCTTCCATACGGTATTGTTCATATATTCTAAATAATGCTGTCCGGATACATTTTCAATCATGGCTCCCAGCAAAGTGTACCCATAGGAAGAATACAAAAATTCTGTTCCCGGCTTTACTGCCAAAGGATCATCCTTAAATAAGGCAAGGGCATCTGTACAGCTATTAAAATGATCCTGAATAAATATTTCGTCCCAGCTTTTTCCATGGTATCCTCTTATTCCTCCTAAATGTCCGGCTAACTGCCTTGCCGTAACCGGGTGATGTTTTACAGGGAATGATGGGACATATACTTGAATTGCAGTGTCCAGGTTCAGGTTATTTTCCGATGTAAGTTTCATTAAGCCTGCTGCTGTCATAGATTTCGATATGCTGGCTACCCTGAATTGTGTTGTGTTTAGCACGGCAATTTCTCGTTCTGCATCCGAGTATCCATAGCCTTTTGAAAATACGGTCTCGCCCCCGGAGCTAATGGCTAGCTGTAACCCCATAAATGATTGTCCTTGCCTGAAATTTTCCACCCAATGATCTACCTGGCATGCTACGGATGAATCAGGACATGGGGTTGATAGATTTTCTGATTTCTCCATCAATGGATAATTGGACAATTCAAGTTTTACGGAGAGTACACCTGCAGACCTTTTCCATTCCCCGAAACTATTTGTGCGATAGAAACATGAATTTTCTTCCAGGTCTGCTTTTGAATGCGTAGTTCCAAAGACGGTTCCGGCCACTACCATGCTTACCTTCGGTATCACTAATTTTTCGCCCTGTACAAGCACGGTGTCATAGGAGACGCGGTCAGGGTACAACTCCATATATTCGGCATACTTATCTGCAATATACTGCCGGTCTTTACTGTCGAGTATCCACTCGCACATGATGTAAAAAGACTGCTCCCTGATCTCAAGGTTGTGGGGAAGTGTAAAGTCGAGCCACCCTTTTTTGAGGTCTGAGGTTTCAATAACCTGTTCATGCAAAATGTCAGCGCCGGGCTTAAGGGTTTCATGGTCTATATTGAGGAACCTTAATCGGACTTTAAAAGATGGGAATTTGTTTTTGGCTATATATAAGGATACTTTTTGAATATAAGTCAGGTCAGGATAGTCTTTTTTGTCAATGAACAAAGCCATGGCACTACCGGCAGAAAGGGTGTCAGAATATAGCTGGCCTGATAATAATAAGCTCTTCCCATTGCCAAACTGTCTGCTTTTCTTCTTCTCTTTTTGGGCTGAAATAGTTACCGCATTTAAAGTAACCACTTTTTCTTCCAGCAAAACGGAAAGTTCCCGGTCAGCTTTTATAGTAACTACTGGTATACTTTTCCGGGTAAAGCCTATGGATGAAAAGATGAGGTGCTCGTTATGATATTTTTCCGGAATAATTAATGCAAAGGTGCCGTCTGCATTGGAGATCGTGCCAATTTCCGAATTCAGGATCCCGATGTTGGCATATGGAATGGGTTCTCCTCCTTTTGATGTTAAGACCTTTCCGGTTATATTAATTTGTGCTTTGCCATCAAAACTGATCGTAAAAAGAACCAGCGCAAAAAGCAACATCCCCCTCATATGATTTTAAGTTTTGGGTACATTCAGTAATAAAACAACTCCGTATGCACTAGTTTAAGGTCATTATTAAATGTAAACCGGTAGCCAAAAGAATCTTCATGAGTGTGTGAACTGTTGTAATGACTAAAAACGCTCAGTTCTACAAAATATTCCTGTCCGGTGTAAATAGCTTTGGAAACTACAACATAGAGGCCGTAATCATCAGTAAAGTCATAGGGAACATCTTTAGTAGAGAAAAAAGGCCTCTTTACATCAATATGCACCTCTTCTAAATGCTCTTTGACTGAATAAAAGGTATCATAAACTCTTTTTTGTCTCTCATACTGACCCTGACCTTCAATTCTTAAATAAGCAGAGTCAGGAAATGTAATGTTATCAGGATATTGACCTGCAACAGGATTAACAAAAACCTGAAATCCTTCAAGAAATTTATCTCCTATAAATTTATCCGGTATCAGTGTACCCAGGTACAGGCAGTCCTGATTATTTTCTTTACATGTTTTTTTATAAATGTCGGGATTCAAATAAATATTCTCCCGGAAGTGATCTATTGCTTTTTGTTCGGCCGTAGCAGTTGGTTGTAAAAGAAAAAGAGGAAATACAAGGTGACATAGAATGCTAACCATTATATCCTGATTGTTTTAAAAATACCTGTCACACCCTTCATAATCCACTGTACTATTGACTGTCTTCAAATATTGGATGATAGTTTCTGCCGTGGTCAACTCCTTAATATCTGCTCCGCTATAATTAAAGTAGCTGTCATGAACGGCAGGTATGTAGTCGTTGATTCCGATCGTAACCGTTTCGCTATCATTCATTTCATCTCCAGATTCATTATAGATGATAATTCCCGATCCGGAATTTTCCAAGGTAATACCGGAAATGTGCATATGAGCTCCGGTGTTTTCAAAGAATTCTTTTATCTCTGCCACGGTCATAGTAAATACCACGCTCCCGTTGTTGAAAGGATCCATTCTGTATATTTCCATCGCGGTAATATCTCCTTCATCAATACCTGCACGGATGCCTCCACCATTTTGAAAAGATGCATCTACCCCCATATATTCTTTCAAGGCAGTAGTATAAAAACATCCCAATTCGGTAGTATTAAGGTACGATGTAGCATAACCGACAACTTCTTCAAATTCCGGCGCATCATTATACGCATCAATAATACCTTTTAGCTCTTCATCTACCTCAGTATACTCATTTAAATCAATCAGATCAGTTTCAATTACCTCTACTTCCCCATCTTTAACGGTAAGCTCTATCTTACCCAAATGCGAAAGGTATGACCCTACCTGAAATATCGGGATACCGTTTACCTTCTCGTTTACAAAAGTGTGGCTATGCCCTCCTACGATCAAATCAAAATACGGAAAGTCATTGGCTAACTCTTTATC
Organism: Fulvivirga kasyanovii; assembly: GCF_009711405.1. GTDB lineage: Bacteria > Bacteroidota > Bacteroidia > Cytophagales > Cyclobacteriaceae > Fulvivirga > Fulvivirga kasyanovii. The sequence continues at coordinate 9,836 of NZ_SMLW01000457.1, forward strand.
GGTGTACTCTCCCAGATGGGTCAATGCCATATATACGTCTGCATTTTCACTTGTCTTCAGGTTTTGATATTGGCCTGTCACATCCGTGTAAGGCTGAAATTCAAGATCCATAACACGCCAAGGGTGAGTTGAGGGAATAACCTCCCCTTCTTTTCCGTTGGTTTCCACAAGACCAAGTACAGTTATCTTCAAATCGTCAATGGTTAATGTTTTATAAGGGTCGGGTTGCGGAAGCTCACTTCCACTTGTATTGACATTGGCACAAACCCAATCAAACTCGGCTTCGGCGTAGCGATTGCTCAGAATAGGCACTCCGTAATCAAACTCATGATTGCCCAATACCGCTATATCTACCCCTGCCCTGTTCATAACGTCCACCATAGGGTAGCCTTTCTTATTATATTGATCAACTATAGGATTGCCGGAAAATATGTCACCTCCACAAACCAGCAATACATTAGTCTTCTCCTTTTCGGCATCTACTATATGCTTGATCTTAGCAAAGTTATCCAGTTGACCATGGGGGTCATTAAACAAAAAAATGGTTAACTTTTTTTCTCCGTCTCCAGGAACAGGTGCCGAGTCGTCTTCTTTACATGAAACTGATAAGACCAGTAGGAAACAAAATATAAAAAAGGACCGAAGGAAGAAGTTAGATTGCGACATGGATATTACTAAAGTCTATTAATTAAAAAACAGCACTAAAGTAATCCTTTTAAGTCTTTGAAAGATTATAAATTATATTAAGTTTTCAAGAAGTTGATAGAATGTTCCCTTTTGTCGTAGATTTCTATTTCAACTTCCATATTAACATACCATAGCCCAATACATATTCCCCGTTAAAAATTCACTGAAAGACATAGGTTTCGGAGGAGCACCTTTTTCCTTTATTGAAAATTTTCCTGTATCTCTATTCCATTTTAGCAATAGGGTGTTATGCTTTATTAATGAATACAACTCATATGCAGTTTTTAATTCCCGAAGATGTTTGCTTAGCTCAGCCTTGGAAGCAAACTGATCATAGTCTTCTCCAATTGATTGATTTATTACAGACAGATCTGATGCCGGTATTTTGTCATAATGTCCTTTAACAATATAATCCAGAATTTGAGAACTGCTGACTTTCCCTGCTATTCGCGAGATACCATATAAAGGTTTGGGTGAAGAGTTTCCTTCTTCAGAATAATCATACGCCACTATACTTTTGCTTTTAACCTTTAAACCAAAGGGGATTAGCTTTAGCGCTACTCTCGTATCTGTACCAACTCTGGGGATTTCTACTTCCAGGAAAAAAGGGGTCGTTTCGCTATTAACATCAGGTTGGCCTGAAAAAAAACCGTTGGTAATAAGATCGTCCGGTAATATAGATTCGATTTCTTTATTTGAATGGATCCTCTCTGTCCATGAACATGACCATGTCTCCTTTTCGATAAAAGTATACTGACCAGACTGGTCTTTATAGGCACCGATTTCGCTAGTACAACTACAACCACATGTCGGGAAGCTTCCTGAAACTTTCAAATAGCCGTTTCTTGCATCATCTATTAGCTCTCCATAGTCTACTTTTCCGTCTTCATCGTAATCTTCAAACATCGAGTAGCATTTTTGTGCCCTTTGCCATAGCTGCTCGCTAAGTGATGATGGAGCCTGCGCTACACCTTTTAGAGTAAGCAGACAAAATATAGCAACT
>NZ_SMLW01000338.1 GCF_009711405.1 Fulvivirga kasyanovii
GAGTCCCATCTTCCACCCTCAAAATTCGAAAGCCCTTCTTTCAGGAGGGCTTTTTTAATTCCAGGACTCCTATCATAAAATAGCTTGAGATATATAAGGGAACAAACGTAAAACCTGTGGAGTAAATGGATTGGAAAGGTAAAGCAAGTAATTGTAAAACTTGCCACTAAAAATCAGTAAACCGCGCTTATTGTTATCATTATACAAGTTTGCCTACTGCTTTTGCCGATTGCGGATTAACTACTGTCTGTCAGCAAAGAGGTGAAAGTGTTAGGGGTTCCCCAGAGATTCCGCATGATCCACGCTCTCCTCAGAAATTTAGCTAAACCCCACTTACACCACATTTTCAAAGCTATTATCTTTTTTCTTATTCATATATTGGCTATGTTCGAAGGATGATTCCATCTCATAAATTCATTGCACTTGAGCTGAAAGATCAACTTAAAACATTGTTTTTAGAGGGGAGCTTTATTGTATCCATCAGGTACTATGGCTACAAGATCAACTTATACCTTCTCAATAACTTTTACGTTGAAGTTTTTTATAACCACAAACACGACCATATTGAGAAGGTGCAACCTCTGGATAAAAACCATACCCGCATGAAATTCTACTCTGATCAGATCAAGCTGCCGGGTGATTTGATGTGCTGATTAGCATCAATTAACGGTGGCGGCCCTTAATCACCGTCAAGGAAAGAACCTGGCAATCTCTGATTTTGGAAATTTATCAAATCCCGCACAGTCAGTTCTTGACTATAAATAAAACAGGAAATCCTTTTTGAAAATATAGGCTAAACCAACAAATCAAGCGGGTTTGCCAACTGGCTTTAGCTAATTACCTATTAGCAGCTAACAAGAAATTCAGACAGATTCACAAGTGAAGCTTAAACAAAAAAGGCCACCCGTTAGGGCAGCCATCTGTTAAGGATTTTCTGCTAAAATTAAGCTGTTGCTGTTTCCTCAGACTGGGCTGTATCGTGCAGCATAGCAATTTTATAGTTCTTTTTGGCTTTGTATCCGCAGTATCCACACTCAAAATGCTTCATAAGCTCACCTTCTTCTGTAGAAGATGGTGCTTTAAGTATCTCCTCTCTAGAAACTCTAAACGTTTGATAATTACACTCAGGACACTGCAAAGCATGAAGGTGACCAGCATATTTTTCAATTTTAGTGTATCCGGTTTCTTCATCTACCCAAACGTCATAGTCAATTGAGTAAATCTCTTCCTCAGCCTGCATACCTTCATCCAGATAAACGTCCTCTTCTTCTTCACTCAACAACTTCATCGGCTTTCCGGTTTTAGGAGATATCCTTGGCTTATATCTCAACTTCTTTAAACGTTTTTCGATATAGAACGGATAGTAGAACTTAAGAAGGTTCTGTATAATTACACCTATGATCAAGCCCATAGATATTGTAACGAATACTCTCACAAACAGCCACAACACCCCCAACTCAGCAATAAACGAGTTGGCGTAGAGCCCTCCTGCGATAATAACCAGCACGCTGCACACCATCAAAATATTTATCTCACTCCGGTTAATATAATCGTACTTGGTCTTTGAATCGCTGGTAGCTGCTAGTTTGATAAGGTGGCCTAATAAAATAAGAACTGCTAAGCCCGTCAAACCGTAAGCAAGATACTGCGCCCACGTATTCCAGGTATCAAAAGATTGTATCGGGGTTTCTTCCATGGCCTATTATTTTTTAAAGGTATTGTAAGGTTATGTTAAACAAATAAAATTTATTTAAAGGACAATTTAAAAATAACTCTCCAATTTTAATATTCTTTAAGGAAAAAAAGAACAAATAATATACAATAGCAGGAGAGTGTTGAAGTATCTCCTCAATTATAAGTACAAAAATAGCCTTTATAATAATATTATTTATAGCTATTGTTAAAAATAAAACTTATCACAACAAAAAAAGGGCGCGGCGCCCTTTTTTTTGCTGCCATTCGTAAAATATTATAGCGTTCTTTTCGTTTCTCTTTCTTCGTAACTTTCAATCACATCTCCTTCTTTGATGTCATTAAAGTTCTTAATGCTAATACCACATTCATATCCGTTTTTGACCTCGTTGACATCGTCTTTAAAACGTTTCAACTGCCCCATTTCTCCTGAGTACACCACTATACCATCCCGGATTAATCGAATAGGGTTGTTTCGTTTGATGTAGCCTTCTGTAACCATACATCCGGCGACTGTACCCACTTTGGATATTTTGAATACATCTCTGACTTCAACGTTACCCACTATCACCTCCTCAACTTCCGGATCAAGCATACCTTCCATGGCATCTTTCACATCGTTGATAGCATCGTAGATCACGGAGTAAAGTCTGATCTCAATTTCTTCGTTCTCGGCAAGTCTACGGGCAGACGCTGATGGCCTCACCTGGAAACCTACAATTACTGCGTCAGAGGCAGAAGCCAGCAACACATCGGATTCGGATATCTGTCCTACACCTTTGTGGATGATATTCACCTGAATTTCTTCGGTGCTCAGCTTCAACAATGAATCGGAAAGTGCCTCAACGGAACCATCCACGTCACCCTTAACGATAACGTTCAACTCTTTAAATGAACCGATAGCCAACCTTCTTCCGATTTCATCGAGCGTAATATGCTTCTTGGTCCTGATACTTTGCTCTCTAAGGATTTGCTCACGTTTAGCAGCAATCTCTCTGGCCTCCCGGTCGCTCTCCATGACATTAAACTTGTCACCGGCCTGAGGGGCTCCGTCAAGCCCCAGCATCAATACAGGTGTGGAAGGTCCGACCTTATCCATTTTCTTTCCGGTATGGTCAAACATGGCTTTTACCCTACCATGATATGCTCCGGCAAGAATAACATCTCCAACCTTCATTTCACCATTCTGCACCAGTAATGTAGCCACATATCCGCGTCCCTTATCAAGAGAAGCTTCTATCACAGTACCAACTGCATTCTTATTAGGATTGGCTTTTAGCTCCAGAAGCTCAGCTTCTAACAGTACCTTCTCCAGGAGATCATCTACACCCTGGCCAGTTTTGGCCGAAATTTCCTGGCACTGGTATTTACCGCCCCAATCTTCGACAAGAATGTTAATGTTTGAAAGTGCCTCCTTGATTTTATCAGGGTTGGCATTGGGTTTATCTACTTTGTTGATAGCAATAACTATGGGTACACCCGCCACCTGAGCGTGATTGATAGCCTCTTTTGTTTGCGGCATTACGTCATCATCTGCTGCCACAACAATAATTACTATATCCGTAACTTTAGCTCCACGGGCACGCATTGCAGTAAATGCTTCGTGACCCGGAGTATCTAAAAATGCAATTTTTTGTCCGCTGGAAGTCATTACATCATAAGCACCAATGTGCTGGGTAATACCCCCGGCTTCACCAGCGGTTACTTTAGAGCTTCTGATAAAGTCAAGTAATGAGGTTTTACCATGGTCAACATGTCCCATGATCGTAACGATTGGTGCACGATGCTCAAGATCTTCCTCCGCATCCTCATCAACGGCAACCTCTACCTCATCATCAGTCGAAGTAAACTCAACATTATAGCCAAATTCATCAGCTATAACGGTGATAGATTCTGCATCCAAACGCTGGTTGATCGAAACGAACATTCCCAGGCTCATGCATGTCGAGATCACATCATTTACCGAAACACTCATCAGGGAAGCAAGGTCATTCGCAGAGATAAATTCTGTAACTCTTAGTGTTTTTGACTCCTGCTCTTCCTGTAGCATCTGCTCCTCTTTAGCCTCAGCTATGGCAGATCTTTTCTCTCTTCTGTATTTAGAACCTGAGCTTTTCTTTTTATTTCCGCTCAACTTGGCAAGTGTTGCCTTAATCTTATCCTGGATCTCCTTATCAGACGGCTCCTCTTTTTCGGCTCGCGCTCTCCTCGGCTTACCCCTATCCTGAGTATCCTGTCTTGGAATCCTCTTTCTTGGCCTCTTTTTCTTCTTCTGCTCCTTTCTATCGTCAGACGAAGCTACAGGCTTATCTTTCTTTTTATCTCTTTCGACAGGCAACTCAATCTTGCCTACTACTTTTAGTCCTTTTAGCTTATCGGCTTTTGCCTCTATTACCTGGGATCTTTCAGGCTCGGCTTTTGCCTCTTGTTTAGGCTCTTCCTTAGCCTTAGGCTGTTCTTTTTCCACTTCCTTAGGCTTCTCCTCCTGCTTTTCACTCACAGGTTTTTGCTCAGGAGCCTTTTCCGGCTCTACTTTTTCTTCTTTCTTTTCAGGAGCCTTTTCAACTTTGGGTTCCTCTTTCTTTGGCTCCTCCTTCTTAGGCTCTTCTTTTTTGGCCTCTTCCTTTTTCGGCTCCTCCTTCTTCTTATCCAGATCGATTTTGCCCACTACTTTAATGCCTTGTAACTTTGGCTTTTCGTGTTCAATCTTTTCCGGCTTCTTCTCTTCCGCGGGTTCTTCTTTCTTCTCTGCTTTTGCTTCAGGATTTTTGCCAGCAGAAAGGTTCTTTATAAGTATATTTTCTTCGTCTTCCGATTTTTTCGACGTATCACTTTCACTGTCAATAACCACATGCTCATTATGCTTAGCCCCGATAGTCAGCCCGGAAGCCTCCTCTTTCTCAGAAGCAGACGCAGCAAACTCCTTAGATAACATGGCGAATTGCTCACCTGTCACCTTAGAATTGGGGCTGGTATCTACTTCAAAGCCCTTGTCGGCAAGAAAATCTATAATGGTAGTTCTACCTACATTAAGTTTTCTAGCGACTTGACTAAGCCTCATGGTTTTTTCTTCTGACATACTCAAATATCCCTTTTTTTTGTGATTATAAAAAATTTGTTATTCGAACTCTTGCTTAAGAACCTTCTTCACATTTTCTATTGTCTCTTCTTCCAAATCGGTCCTTCTGCCGAGTTCTTCGTTGGTTAATGCCAATACACTTTTAGCTGTATCCAACCCTACTCGTTTGAGTTCATCAAGAACCCAATCTTCAATTTCATCTACGAATTCGTCCAGATCCACATCCTCTTCTTCGAAGTCTCCCAGCTCTCTGAACACATCTATTTCCAAACCTACAAGCTTACTTGCAAGCTTAATATTCTGACCTCCTTTACCTATTGCCAGAGAAACCTGATCAGGCTTTAAATAAACGGCAACTCTTTTCTCTTCTTCGTTTATTTTAATACTGGTGATCTTCGCCGGACTTAACGCTCTTGTGATATACAAGTCCAGGTTCTCTGTATAGTTGATCACATCTATGTTCTCGTTTTGCAACTCTCGAACAATACTGTGTATCCTTGACCCCTTCATACCCACACAGGCTCCTACAGGGTCTATCCTATCGTCGTATGATTCTACAGCTACTTTTGCCCTCTCACCAGGCTCCCTTACTACTTTCTTGATGGTGATCAGTCCATCGTACACCTCAGGAACCTCACTTTCGAAGAGCCTTTCCAAAAATACGGGGCTGGTTCTTGAAAGTATGATCTTCGGGTTTCCATTGATCATCTCCACACGGTCTACAATAGCACGTACCTGATCTCCTTTTCTAAATCTGTCTTTTGGTATCTGCTCATTTTTAGGGATAGAGATTTCATTTCCCTCAGCATCAATCAGCAATACCTCTCTGCTCAATATCTGGTAGACCTCTCCGGAAATAATTTCACTTACAAGGTCTTTATATTTTTGAAAAAGGATATCCTTTTCAAGGTCTTTTACTTTTTGGATCAGGGTTTGCCTGGCCGTCATTACCGCTCTTCGACCAAAATCTATTAATGTGATCTCCTCAGCAACTTCCTCTCCTATTTCAAAATCAGGCTCTATCTTTCTCGCCTCGCTCAAACTAATTTTGTCATGATCCCATATATCTTCAGAATCATCGTCCACAATTTCTCTGAATCGCCAGATTTCAAGGTCACCCTTATCAGCATTGATGATTATGTCAAAGTTCTCATCTGTTTCAAACTTCTTCCTGATCATAGTCCTGAATACATCTTCCAGGATACGAATCATCGTAGGTCTATCTATGTTTTTCTGTTTTGCAAAATCTGCAAACGACTCAATTAATACAGCGGTATCCATTTTTCTTTTATTTAAATGAAATCTGAACTATAGTTTTGTTAATTTCTGACATTGGTATTTCTACCTCCTTATATTCTGTTTTTTTACCCTTTTTCACTTCCTGGTCAACTACAATTTTG
>NZ_SMLW01000253.1 GCF_009711405.1 Fulvivirga kasyanovii
ATTTACTTTCTTTTTTTTAGCTTGTGTTTTGGCCTTATGTGCCTATTCATTTGATGGCTTTCCTGATCATGAACACTTTAATAAGGGTGAAATTTATGTAGAGGCTGATTCTGTTTCTCCTTCTATTAATCTGGAAGTTAACGATTATGGACGGTTAGCTACCTCCCAGGTAGAGGTTGAATTTAACCCGGAAGGAATAGCCACACTCCAATCATTAAAAGTATTGGCCTATGATCAATTTGCAATTGTGCGGATTGGTTATGGAGAGGATGTGGTATATGGTGATTTATATCAATTACCAGAAGGCACCCAGCAGGTAGAAATTACTTTGAAAGCAAGTGGTGACTTGGATTGGAGTGATATTTTTGTTGGCATGCGAAGCATTCTACCAGCCGGTGTTAGAATTGGCAACTATCCACTAACCCCTGTTGACTCCGTTTGGAGTAAGGTCTCCATACCTATGCATGAATTTGACAATTTTGAGGAGATCCAGTATATGTTTTTTAATGAAGGTTATAATGACATAAACTATCATATTAAAGAAATAAAATTTACCGGAGGCGAAGAAGACTTGGTATGGTTTGGGCCTTCTAAATTTGATAATGGTATCAGATCACCTTCTCCAACGGATATGTTTGAATTAATTATAGATGAGGGTCTTCCTGTAATTGAGGAGGTACGACTGGAGATACTTAATCATAACAGAGAGATTACTAAAACTCTGATGCCTTTTTCCTCCATGGACGTTATCATGCATCCGGGAGAGAATCTGCTACGTGGTGTATTGATTGATGAATATGGTGGCCTGCATTATTCTGATACGGTGAGTTATACTGTTTCTTCCGGCATAAGCGTAAGCCGGCTATGGCATGTAAGTTGTTCCTGGGCCGCCGATGGTCAAATACATACAACCGTAGACGGTGGTACTCCTCCTTATACCTATGCCTGGAGTCATGGAGCTTCCACCAAAGATGTCTCCGGACTGCCATCGGGAATTTATACTGTCACCGTTACAGATGCGAATGGTAAAACAGCTTCTACGTCTGCTAAAATTGAAGAACCTGTAGAGCTGTCAGCTACGCTAAATGTTTTTGGATGCGAGGGCAGACTTGAGGCTTCAGGAGGAACAGCTCCCTATTATTATGCTATTGATGGGGGATCTTATCTGAACTTCGGATCGGATACCAGAGAAAATGTATGGGAAGTTGTCGCTGATCATGATCCTGATGATAATTATCACAATATGGCAGTAGAATTACAATCTGATGGAGCGAATAACATCTATGTCGGAGGTAACTATAATGGGAAATTAGATTTTACAGGTAATCCGGTAGGAACTGCTGGAAATCAGGGCATTTATGTAGTTAAACTTAATTCAAAAGGGGATTTGATGTGGGGAATATCATCTCAGGTCACGAATCCGGCTGTAGATATGGCGGAGTTGCGAGATATGGCGGTAAGTACTGAAGGCGATGTTTTTTTTGCATTTTACACTCCGGGAGGGAATATTGAAGCATCTGACGGTACCTATGGTTTAGGTGAAGGAGATTATCTGGCAAAGGTGACTTCAGCAGGTATGGTTGACTGGATTATTGATATGCCAAAAGGTGTCGGGCACATAGGGTTAGACGGATTTAATAATGTTTACGTATCGGGAAAAATATCGGACATTTTTTTTTCGCTGCCTGAATTTGATCATATAAAAGGACCTTCTGATCTGTATCTGGCCCAATATACTGAAAATGGTGTTTTGCACTGGGTAGTTGATATAGAAGGACGCAACTCAGAGAGGATTGAGGATCTTGCTGTTGCGGATAATGGAGATGCCTATATTACTGGAGCGTTTGAAACTGATATTTCTTTTGGCGATTTGACTTTGGAAAGTAGCGGGTATGATGATATGTTCATAGCTAAATATAATGCCATCGGGGCTCTCATGTGGGCCAGAAAGGGTGGAGGAACAGGTAATTACGACGTTGGCACTGCACTAACACTCGATGATCAGGGAAGTGTGTACTTAGGTTTCACTCTAGGTAGCCACAATAGTACGTTTGGTAATGAAGGGTTTGGAAACCCTTTAGTAGTTCTCGGAAAACTCAAAGCCACAGATGGAAGCACGAAATGGACAAATCCTATTGTTTTTATGGATAACAACAGTCCTGATGGAAATGCTATTACAGGAATAGCAGTAGATAAATTTCCGTTTGTTTATGTCACAGGTGTATCGGAAGGCCGTGTAGTCTCAGATTACTATCTGGATCACTATCAGGGTGCTTTTATGATGAGTCTTAATGCCGATGGAGGATATTTTGAAAGAACCGATCTTTCATACACACCGTACTATTCCAAGGCTTATCCAATCACCTCAACAAACGATGATTATATTATTTATGCCAACTATGACGAATTTCTTTCAATTGCAAAATTCGGATTGCCACAAAAAACGTCAATCGAATTAGCTGAGGGGCAATCTACCATCACTGTAATGGATGCTCATAGTTGCTTATTTGAAGTAGAAATTCCAGATACTCCATCAACAGCGACAGTACCAGAAATTTGCTATGTCACCACAAGTAAAACGGCAAATGGGGTGAAAATTTTCTGGGATACGGATGGCTTTGATGAAGTGGATCATTATAAAATATACAAAGAAGATAAGGCATTCAATGATTTTAAAGTTATTGGCACAGCCGAATCAGACGGAGTATTTTATGATACACTGGCAAATATACATAAAAGAAGCTACCGCTACAGGGTATCGGCTGTAGCAAGTTGCGGAAAGGAAACATCACCAGGGGCTCCTCATAAAACAATGCACCTGACCGTGAGTGAGGGGAATAAAGGTCAGGTCAATCTGATATGGGACAGGTATGAGGGATTTGACTATCCAAGTTTTAAGATCCTGCGTGGGACATCTCCCGACCAAATGCAGTACCTGGATCAAGTGTCATCCAACCTTTATACTTATACAGATGTTACCCCGCCTTCCGGCAGCCTTTATTACCAGATCGTAATAGATGCTAATGTGTCCGGCACTCCTGTGGGCTGCGGATTAGAAAATGGCTCAGAAACAACAGGACGATTGGCCGATGCAGAAAGAGTGGTAGGCTCTAATATTGCTTCCCGTTTTGGAAAGGCAGGGAATCTTTCCTTCTATCCAAATCCCAGCTATGATAGGATTAACCTCAGGTTTAACCCTGATGGGGATGAATATCAGCTTAAGCTTATTGATGCTGCCGGTCGTGTTGTAAGGC
>NZ_SMLW01000622.1 GCF_009711405.1 Fulvivirga kasyanovii
CGAGAATGGGTGAGAAATTAGGAATTGCAAGCTCCAGTATCAGACTGTATTTTATCTATGCTTCATTTCTGACTTTCGGTTCACCTCTGATCATTTACCTCGCAATGGCATTTATCATGAACATGAGAAAGCACCTTCGTCGAAGGAAAAATTCTGTGTGGTACTATTGATGGAACAAACGTAAAACCTGTAGAGTAAATGGACTGGAAAGTAAAGCAAGTAATGTGAAACTTGCCACTAAAAATCAGTAAACCGCGCTTATTGTTATTATACCAGTTTGCCTACTGCTTTTACCGATTGCTGATTAACAACTGTCTGTCAGCAAAGAGGTGAAAATTTAGGGGCTCCCCCAGAAATTCCGCTTGATCCCTATTGATCGTTGCCACACATTTTCAACTCTTTAAACTTCCTTTTACCTTTAATAAAGTATTCAAACACTACGGAGCCCCTGCATATCGTATCAGCTTGCCGTATCTTCTTTTGCTGTACAGCCTTTCGTTTTTTGTAGTTTCCTTTTAGTTCTTTCAAAAAGTCTATATGCGCCCTCATCACGGCAACACCGTCAGCGAAGGTGTCAAAGAGCATGAACTTTACCGATGCTATGGCATCGAGCAAAATTCTCAAAGGCATTTTAATATACAGCTCGGAGGTGCTGTAGTTTTTATAAATAAGGGCAAGTCCATTCCTGAAATTAAGATATGTTTTACGGGGATTTGACTTGTGCAGCGTGCCGCCCCCTACATGGTACACCGTACTGTTGCCGTTGTACATCACTTTATGGCCTGCACTGTTGATCCTCCAGCAAAGGTCTATCTCTTCCATATGGGCAAAGAAGTCCGGGTCAAAACCTTCCATTTGATGAAAGATATCTGAACGAACGAACAGGCATGCACCGGTAGCCCAAAACACTTGCTTAACATCATTGTACTGACCGGAGTCTTTTTCGAGGGTGTTGAAAATACGCCCCCTGCAAAAGGGATAACCCAGTGAATCGATGAAGCCACCCGCTGCACCCGCGTATTCAAATTCTGACTTTTGGTGATAAGAGAGTATTTTGGGCTGGGCTGCGGCAATATCAGGGTCACTATCCATCATATCTATAATAGGAGTGACCCAGTTTTCCGTAACTTCAACGTCGGAGTTCAACAATACATAATATTGTGCTTCAACCTGCCGGAGAGCCTCATTGTAGCCGAGACTGTAACCGCCATTGCTTGATAATTTTATAATTTCAACCGACGGATGGTTTTTGATTACATAGTCCATGGAATTGTCCGTAGAACAATTGTCAGCCACTATTATACGGCAGTCAGCACTATGGGATATTACAGAGGGAAGAAACTGACGGAGGTGTTTTTCTCCGTTGTAATTAAGAATAACAATGGCGGTTTTTTCCATCTACACTAATCCACCCAGATCAAGTCCGGGGATATTGGGAAGCATGCCCTCTGTACTCTTTTTCAATTCTTCTTTTGCAAGCACTTCAACTTCCTGTAAAGCCTTGTTTATAGCCGCAACTACAAGGTCTTGCAACATTTCTTTGTCTTCAGGTTTTACAAGGTCCTGATCAATATCCAGATTGATCACCTCTTTTTTACCATTAACGGTAGCCTTAACCATACCGCCACCTGATTCTCCTGTTGCTTTTATGTGTACCAGATTTTCCTGGGCTTCTTTGACTTTGGCTTGCACCTCTTTCATTTTGCCCATCATCTTCATCATGTCAAACATAGCTAATAAATTTAGATGAGTAAGTATATAAAACCCCTGTTGAAAGGTAAGAGTTTCATAAATCGGATCGCAAAAATGTATTGGATAATATCAATTTCAAAACATTGATTGATATTTTAAATATTTTACTTTCTTAAAAGCAGTATTGTACCCGTCTTTGTGATCTCCCTGCCTGCCATATCCTGCATTTTGGCAACAAAGGCATAGGTGCCTAGCGGCAGTATTTTGCCATTCATCGTGCCATCCCAGCCTTCATCCATATTGTCAGAAACAAATATCAATTCACCCCACCGGTTGAAAATATTTAATTCATAGCTGACAATGAATCTGCCGTTGATCCTGAAAATTTCATTCCTGTTGTTACCATCGGGTGTAAAAGCATTAGGGTAATAGATGTTTACAGGTTTAATGATCTCTATGGTGTTTGATGTTGAATTGGGCAAACCGGCCTGGTTAGGCTGCGCAATCACCTTATATAGTACAACCTGCTCATTGTTATTATTGTCAACATCAGTAAGGGAGTTGGTGTTGGTGTTCAATGGTATGGTGCCGCCTCCGGGATATGATTTTTCAACCGTATAACCGGCTACACCATTTTTCCACCCTTCATATTCGTTCCAGGTTAAATTGATCGTGTTGTCAGCCTGGGCACTGCCGCTGAGTAAAATGGAACAGGCGATAATGCTTTGTGGGTTTTTGTTACCGCAGTCATCGGTAGAAGCTATTTCATAACAATAAGATTGCTGAGAGGTAGCTACATCCGTATTCTGAAATTCATTAGTACTGCTCGCCCCAACCGGGATGAAACCGCTGGCGGTATTGCTCCTTTTGATTTGGTATTCGCTTACATTCTGATTGGTCGGCGCTTCCCAAAACAGGTTTATAGTGTTGTCAGATACTGTTGTAGAAATATTTATGATCTGGTCGGGGGGGATGGTGCTAAAGGCCAGTCCACACTGCTCGAGTGAAGTGGAAGTGGCTCCGTTGGCGTACCTGCCTATCAGGGTATAGCAGTATTCTGTATCGCATTGCACGTTGGTGTCGTCAAAAGCCCTTTCAGCCCCGGGACGGTTGTTGTAATTTAACGGGTCTTCGCCTGTTCTTATAATATCAAAGCTTGCCGTGCTACCAGTTTGCCAGGAAAGTTTATTAACATCACTTTCCAGGATTAAATTAAGATCAATGCTGCAAATTTCATTGGAATAAGCAGCCACCGTGTTGGAGCAGGGGTCAATAGAGGCCATGCGGAAACAGTAATAAGTATCGGTCATATTGAGGTTCCTGATGGTGTCCCTTACCGTAGTCTCGTCTACAGGCTTTTTGAGCAGGCTAAAGTTGGAGTTGCCCGCCGGGGATATTTGTAGCTCATATAATATGTCTGGCTGTAAACTATATTCCAGTGCCAGGGTATTCATGTCAATCATTTCCAGAGCTGTAATGCTGGCAGCAGGGATGGCGTTAAGAGGGACAACAGTATTACTAAACGCATTGCAGTTATCCTCTGCACTGTTGTTCAGGCCTCTTATAGATATGGTTTTTTGCGCATTGTCAGCATAAGCGTGCTGAGGGTTTGCGGCTCCTCGGGGCACTGTTTCAGTGTTCCCGTCACCATAATCAATAACATAGTTTTCAAAACTGTTGTCATTGATGTTGATTACCACCCGCTCGGCAGAACATGAGTAAATGTCAAAGTCCGGTGGAGTATTCTCTGCTACCTCAATAGTGATAAAGTCCTGGGCAGAACCTCCCTGAAAAAGGACTTCTATCTGGTAGACACCAGCTTCGGTATAAGTATGCTCAATAGGGTCTGGAATTGGAGGGATAGGGTCATATGTTCCATCACCATCATAATCTATGTTACAGGGGCATCCACTTTGCCTGCATATACATGGAGCGGATGCCGTGAATTCAATTGTGATCGTTAACGGATTACAACCCCGGTCTTCATTGACCGTAAAAAAACCTTTATTGCTCAACTGGGCATAAGATACCCCTGCAAATAACAGCAGCAAAGTGCATAGAGCAATATGTTTAAATGCTTGTGTCAAATATCAAAGGCTAACTGTCTTTAAAAAACCGACCGCTTGGGCTATATCTTCATATAAAACACGGTCATCCTCTATAAACGGAACATGCTCACGGAAATTGCGCATGAAGTCTTCGAGGTAACCTGATGTTTTTAAAGGCCTTCTGAACTCCAATGCCTGCGTTGCAGTGATCAGTTCAATGGCTAAAATACGATATAAATTGTTGACTACCTTATATGTTTTGATCGCAGCGTTGGCACCCATGCTCACATGGTCTTCCTGTCCGTTGGAAGAAACAATAGAATCGGCCGAAGCAGGTGTACAGTACTGCTTGTTCTGGCTTACCAGTGATGCTGCTGTGTATTGAGGTATCATCAGTCCTGAATTAATACCCGGATTGGCTACAAGGTAATTGGGCAGGTCGCGTGCCCCGGATATAAGCTGGTATGTACGGCGCTCGGAAATATTGCCTAACTCGGCCAGTGCCAGAGATAAGAAATCCAGCGGCAGGGCCAAAGGCTGCCCATGGAAATTGCCGGCGGAAATAATCTCATCATCATCGGGGAATACATTCGGGTTGTCAGTTACACCATTGATCTCTGTTAGAAAAATATCCTTGACGTAGAAAATTGCATCAGCACTCGCGCCATGTACCTGCGGTATGCATCTGAATGAATATGGATCCTGAACGTGCTTTTTGGGCTGGGAGATGATGTCGCTGCCCTCCAGAAGTTCTCTAAATTTTTTAGCAACGAGAATTTGTCCTTTCTGAGGCCTGATCTCGTGCACTTTAGCACTAAAAGGCTCTATCCTGCCATCGAAGCCATCAACTGACATGGCACCAATTATATTTGCCAGGTCGAGCAGCTTTTCTCCGTTGATCAGAGCCCAGATGCCATAGGCGCTCATGAGCTGGGTGCCATTGAGCAGTGCAAGGCCTTCTTTCGCCCTGAATGCTATGGGTTTGAAGCCCAGTTTCTCATTAATTTGCTTACCCGAATATCGCTGACCTTTATAATTTACTTCTCCAAGCCCGATGAGAGGCAGACAAAGGTGGGCCAGAGGAGCCAGGTCGCCGGAAGCCCCGAGCGATCCCATTTCATAAACTACAGGATAGATACCGCTATTGTAGAAATCGATCAACCGGTTAACGGTTTCTACTTGCACACCCGAATGCCCGTACGCCAGCGATTGGACTTTTAGCAGGAGCATAAGCTTCACTATTTCCTGAGGCACTTCATCACCGGTACCACAGGCGTGCGATTTTACGAGGTTCTCCTGTAATTTGGTAAGGTCTTCCTTTGATATGTTTTTATTGTATAATGATCCAAAACCGGTATTGACCCCATAAACAGGTTCGGAAGATTCCTGTACTTTTCGGTCAAGGTAATTGCGGCATTTGCTGATTTTGCCTTCCGCTTCCGGCGATAATGCCAGTTTATAGTTTCCTGAGATTACTTCCTGAACTTGCTCTAAGGTTAATGACTTATCGGATATATAATGGATCTGGTTCATTAATTAATGCTTTGATAATTGTTGTAGTATTTCCTCCAGAGTTAATTTCTCCTGTTCTCCGGTGGTCATATTTTTAAAAGACAATTTTTGTGTCGCTATTTCATCGGAGCCGATGACGATGGTATAGCTGACGTTCTTTTTATTGGCGTAGTCAAACTGTTTCTTGGGCTTGGCAGAATCAGGATAGATCTCTGATTTTATACCGGCTTTCCTCAACCGGTTAAGTACTGACAGACCATATTTTTTAGATTCATCATCAAAGTGTATGATCAGTACTTCTGTTGATTTCAGTGCTTCTTCGGGGAAGATGCCCAGCTCCTCCATAACATCATAGATGCGGTCTACGCCGAATGAAAAGCCAACGCCCGAAAGATCGGGAACGCCGAATACACCGGTTAGGTCATCGTACCTGCCACCACCACTTACACTGCCGATACTTACATTATTGACCTTAACTTCAAAAATGGCCCCGGTGTAGTAGCTTAAGCCCCTGGCAAGCGTTACGTCAAAATCTACATGGTGCTGCTCCAGATCAAAGGCTTTAAGGGTTTCGAGGATTTCTTCCAGGTCTTTTATGCCCTGCAAGCCTTCGCCCGAATCCTTCAATATATTTTTAAGGTGCGCTACTTTATCTTCAATGGTGCCTGTAAGTTCAAGTATGGGCAGTGCTTTTTGGGTAGCCTCTTCGCTGATGCCCCGGTCTTTCATTTCTTCCAGCACCTTGTCTATACCTATTTTGTCCAGCTTGTCAATAGCCACACAAAAATCACTTTCTTTACCTGCTGCCCCTATGGCCTGGGTAATGCCTGAAAGTATTTTCCTGTGGTTTATTTTAATGTCAAAATCTTTAATCCCAAGCCTGGCAAAAACCTCATTGATCATCAGGATGATCTCCGTTTCACAAATGAGTGAATTGGTACCTACCACATCCGCATCACACTGATAAAATTCTCTGTATCTGCCTTTTTGAGGCCTGTCCGCTCGCCAGACGGGTTGTATTTGGTATCTTTTGAATGGTAATGCCAGTTCATGTCGGTTCATGACTACATACCTGGCAAAGGGAACTGTGAGATCGTATTTCAATCCCTTTTCAGAAATTTTAGGAAGTAACTGCTTTGAGCCACCAGCAAAATCGTTTTCGTCTGTTTTGGAGAGGAAATCCCCGGAATTAAGTACCTTGAAAAGCAACTGGTCTCCTTCATCTCCATATTTTCCAGTTAGGACTGAAAGGTTTTCCATTGCCGGTGTTTCGAGGGGCATAAAGCCGTACTTTTCGAATACTTGCTTGATGGCACTAAATATAAAATTCCTTTTGCCCATTTGTTCAGGGCCGAAATCGCGTGTACCTTTGGGTAATGTAGGTTTTTGACTCATGGCCGCAAAGCTACAAAAAAGCAGGCAAATGATTTGTGGCCCATTCAAACTGACAAATATTAATTTGAATTTTTCCTTTTATTATTAAATACTAATAATGTATCTTTGCAACCTCTTTTGACAAAAATATTATCAGAAATGGCTGTTACCAGACTTAAAAGAAAAGCGAAAAGAAATAAAACAAGGGCTAGAGTAAGACAGGAGACTATCCAGAGATTGAACACTAAGCCTGTTATAAAATCAGTTGACGTAGAGGAAATTAAAGAAGAGTTCAAAAAAGGCTCAAAAGGTTCTGCTAAAGCTGATACGAAGAAAGAAGAGGCTAAAGCTGAGAAAAAAGAAGCTAAAGCACCTGCAAAAAAGGAAAAAGCTGAGGCTAAATCAGAAGAGCCTAAAGCTGAAAAGAAAGAAGCCAAGAAGGCTGCTTCTAAAAAAGAAGACAAAGAAGATAAAGAGTAATCTTTAGATAATTTATAAAAGAAAGGCTGTATCATCGATGCAGCCTTTTCTGTGCTGCAATTCTCCGTTCTCCGCTCACCGTTTACTGATCACCACTCACTTGTTTATCACTGCTTATTGATCATTCTAATCGGAACAAACGAAAAACCTGTGGAGTAAATGGACTGGAAAGTAAAGCAAGTAATGTAAAACTTGCCACTAAACATCAGTAAACCGCGCTTATTGTTATCATTATACGGGTTTGCCTACTGCTTTTGCCGATTGCTGATTAACTACTGTATGTCAGCAAAGAAGTGCAAATTTAGGCTCTCCCCCAGAAATTCCGATTGATCCTTCTAATCGCTAATCTCCGATCTCTAATTACCGTTCACTCTCACCACCAATCACGATCACTGGCCCCCGGCCCTGCTCCCGATCTCTATCACCTGCATATCTTTCACCTCTTTGCCGACCACCTCAAAGCGTACGAGGGTTTTAACCTTATGGAAGCCATGTATCCCTGCTGCTCCGGGATTAATGTAAAGGAGGTTATTGATCTTCGGATCTCTCATAATTCTCAGGATATGTGAATGGCCGCAAATGAAGATGTCGGGGTGGGAAAGCTGGAGACCTCTTTTTATTTTAGGATTATAACGTGGAGGATAGCCGCCGATATGGGTCATCCAGACCTTAAGGCCTTCACACCTGAATTTGTAATGTTCAGGGCATACGACCCGGACGTCATGGCCGTCTATATTTCCATAGACAGCTCTGGTTGGTTTAAAGTCTACCAACTGTTCCAGCACACCACTGCCGATATCCCCGGCGTGCCATATCTCATCGCAGGCTTCAAAATATTTAAATACTTTAGGATCCAGGTGTCCGTGGGTGTCTGAAAGCAGGCCTATTTTCATCTATATCTTTTATTTCGGGCTTCTAAGCTATACAGATGATTTTACACGGACAAATCAGTTTTGTTTTTTAACGAACTGCTCTATTGTTGAGAAATATAACTCAGGTTGTTCTACAAAAGGGAAATGGCCGCTTCTGGGAATAATAGCAAGCTTAGCATGAGGAATGGCCTCTTCCAAAGCTTTGCCCGAAAGGGTAGCGGCAGGCTCCTCTTCGCCATAAATAATGAGTGTGGGAACACTAACCTTTCTTAGGTCATCATAAAGATCGAAGGAAGCCAGGTCTTTGCCCAGATATCTGAACTTGGCACTTCTGGCCATAAAATCTTCCGGTATGTAAACACGGAGGCTGTCCAGAAGGTTTTTATTGTGAAACTGCGTTTTGAAAGAAAGCATCATTAATTTTTTAATGGCAGAAGCACTCCTGTTTTTCATTTCATCAGAATTCATAATCTCAATTCTGGTCAGGCTGTCTTCTTTTGTTATCCGTGAAGCCAGTTGCTGCTCTTCGGCCTGCCAGCCTTCAGTACTGGCAGGTATGGAGTTAGACAAGATGAGGTGATTCAGGTTTTGAGGATATTGAATGGCATAATACATAGCCAGCAAACCGCCCCATGAATGGCCTAGCAAATCAATTTTTTCGAGGTTCAACTTTTTTCGCAGTTGCTCAATATCGTCCACAAAGCCTGCAACCGACATGCTTGAAGTGTCAATATCTACAGAAGATTTTCCGCATGCCCGCTGATCGTAGAAGATCAGTTGGTGGTTGTTAGATAGTGTGTTGAAGTGAGGCAGGAAATAAGAATGATCCAGTACGGGACCACCATGTATCACGATCATGGGAGGACCGCTCCCGGTGATTTTGTAGTAAACATCAGAGCCGTTAATAACTTTGGTTCCGTCTTCCGAATGTATTACTTTGTCGTGCTCTTTACAACCTGGTTCAAACAGCAGGATCAGCAGCCAAAAAATATGGTAAACTCTCATGGGAAAAGGATTAACTTTCTAACTTTAAACTAAATATAAAATAAATTTATCAATGGCACTTACACCTTCGAATATGTTACCGCTGGGAACTGTAGCACCTCCTTTTGAACTGTTGGATGCGGTATCAGAACGAACCATGACGCTCGATGAGCTTAAATCAGACAATGCGACCGTGATCATGTTTATTTGTAATCACTGTCCGTATGTAAAGCACCTCCGGTCCGAGTTGGTAAATATTGCCGAGGATTATATTCCGGAAGGGGTGAAGTTTATTGCAATCAGTTCAAATGATATTGAAGAATATCCGGAAGATTCCCCGGAATTGATGCAGGCAGAGGCTAAAAAATGGCGCTACCCTTTTCCTTACCTTTTTGATGAAACACAGGCGGTGGCCAGGGCTTACGATGCCGCATGCACTCCTGACTTTTATATTTTCGACGGTAATATGGAGCTTGTTTACCGCGGACAGTTGGATGACTCACGTCCGGGAAATGAGAAGCCTTTGACGGGCAAAGATATGAGGGCAGCTTTGGATGATATCTTGAAAGGAAATCCGATTTCAGAAGATCAGATTCCGAGCCAGGGATGCAATATTAAATGGAAGAAATAATGCTTTAAATCAATAGTAACTATCTGATAATCAATGAGGGAGCCAATAGGTTCCCTTTTTTGTTGCTTTACATTTCCGAAATATCTCCGCAGGGGACAATAGTTACAGAAAGCTTAAATATTTATTTTTATATAAATAAAAAATATTACTATTCTGATTGTGATTTGCGTCAATCTTTGATCACCCGGAGTTCAATATTCTCAATTCTCAATATAAAAACCAAAAATCATGAAAAACTATGTCTCCATCCTTAGCAAAGAGGTGCCAGGGTGCCTGGTGCTGCTATTTGTCATTTGCTTTGCAAGTTCATATGCTCAAGATAAAGATGATTTGAGTATATATTACCAACACCTGAAGTCGGCGGGTATACAGGAAGCCGGGCGGCAGGAATCAATGATGTCTTCATATTTGTACAGGATCAATGCCGGAGGCTGGGAGACTCCAGGTACCTGGGAAGCAGATACATGGCATAATCCATCTCCTTATGTTAATAACAGTGAAATTGGTTATTCTTCTGCCAATGGGAATAGTGGTGGCTGGGGCGGTTTCTTTACTGAAAAAAGTCGGGTAAATGCCAGTTTGGAGGATATGGAATGGGACTTTCCAGTGGCTAATGGTAGTTATATTGTTTCCTTATATTTTGCAGAAAATCCCTATACATTTCAGACTATTGGTTCCCGCGTGTTTGATGTCGTTGTGGAAGGTAAGAAAGCTTTGGATGATTTTGACATCCTTCGTTACTCTGGGGACAATTTTGCAGCCGGATTCTTTGTGTCGGTAAATGTTTCAGATGGGAATCTGGATATAGATTTTATCACTGAAAAAGGAAGTTCGCTGATTTCTGCGATTGAGATTGCTCCCGGAAGTATTAACGATATAGACCCTTTTATAAACTATAATGCTCACGGTTTAGTATTTACTGTGCGAGAGGGTGTAGAACTTAGAATACCTTTAAAAGCAATTGATTTTGATAGTCCCGCTGATTCAATAACTCTGGCAGGAGGGTTGCCTTCTAATGAAGTCCCTTATGAATTATATGATTATGGAGGAGGGGTAGGTGAACTGGTTATAAAGCCTGGTTACAACGATGCTTCAGGGGAATTTGGTTATGGTCTATATGTTTTGGCAGAGGATGAGAATGGTATTTTAACTGACTGCAATGCATGTTGGGCATTTGGTGAAGTTATTGTTTTGGATACACCCGAAGATAGCGCTGTCTACAGAGTAAATGCCGGAGACTGGTTGCCAGTGAGTTCTCCATTAACGCCATGGGATGAAGATACTTATTCGAAGCCAAGCACTTATGTCAATAGCGCAGCCATTGGTTTTGCCACTGCCTCACACACCGTTATGACCAATCCTACTGATGCTCCCAGCGGCGTATTCTTTAAATCGAGAGTTGATAATAGTTTCAACGACATGACCTGGGAGTTTCCCTTGCCCGATGGTAATTATATTGTCAAGTTGTATTTTGTGGAGAGCAATTTCAACCTGCCCGGACAGCGTGTATTTGATGTGGCGGTAGAAGGAGCAGTGGCTTTGAGCTATTTTGACATTTTGAGTGAAACCGCGAAGAATGTTCCGCTACAGAAGAATATTACTACCAATGTTACAGATGGCAGCCTGAGCATCGTTTTCGAAGACAGGGTGGCAAACCCTATCATAGCGGCCATTGAGGTCACTTACAATGGTCCGGTGGTGGTGCCACCTGTAGCACCTGAGCTGGACCTCAATGCATCAAATGCTAATAAGCAGCTTTTGCGCGAGGTATCTGTAAAGCCCAATCCGGTACAGGATAGAATGACAGTAGTACTCCCAGAAGCTATAAAAGGAGAAGTAAGCATACGATTATTTGACAGCAATAATCAGGTAAGGTACCAGTCTGCCGATGCCAGTAGCTTTGAGAGGGAAGAGGTGCAATTTTATATCAGTCAGCAAATACCCCCCGGGGTGTATTATGCAGAGATATCGGATGGTGTTTCGAAGCATTATGTGAAGGTGTTGAAGCGGTAAATAGCAGAATATGCCGTAAAAGGGGAGTGGTTGACACCACTTCCTTTTTTATGTCAGGCCAATCAAAACCCGGCATTGTAGCCTCACCTCACTTTATTCTTTTTCCAGGCTCCGCCACCAGCGTTGCTATTCCTAAAAGTATATACATGCAGCCGCTGATATACTTTTGGAATTTTAACCTTACCGGGTTTCGATGAAGATAACCTTTTATTGACCCTGCCAGCAATGCATAAATGCTGTCGCTTATGATGCTTAGTGCAATAAATATCAGGCCCAGTATAAATATTTGCCATGTGGAAGAAGTTGTGCCCGGGGTGATGAACTGCGGCAGAAAAGCAAAAAAGAACAATGCTGTTTTGGGATTGAGTATGTTTACAATCGCACCCTGAAAGAAAACCTTACTCAGTTTTTGCTTCTCAAATCTCATGTTCATGTCAGGAGTCTCAGTTTTTGCGGTCAAGCTTTTGATACCCATGTAGATCAGATAGGCTGCTCCCGCATACTTGATCACATTAAAAGCCATGGCAGAGGAGACCAATATTGCCGAGATGCCTAGTGCAGCGGCTAAGAGGTGTACCAGGGTGCCTAGTTGTATGCCTAAAACTGATACCACACCAGCGGTTCTTCCCTGGTCAATACTCTTGGCAACTACAAAGAATACCGCAGGCCCGGGAATAACCAAAAGTAAAATGGATGCAAATATGAATGTTATAAGTTGGGTTGGCTCAAACATGGTTAGGAAGTTATGGGTTAAAGCTTTAACCAACGCAATTCGATCGGAGGAAGTTACGGGTTAATTCAGATAGTCTTCTATTTCCTTTACAGTCTGACGCGCTGTGCGCCCGACGCCAATCAAAGTGGCGGAGGCATAGCCCGTCCAGCCTCCGTAACCTACAAGCCAGAGGCCATCCAAGGCAGTGGCTTTTGTGTCATGGGTTGCTATCCGGCCATTTTCGACTATATTCAATCCTTCTAAATGATCCAGTGAAGATTTAAACCCTGTACACCAGATTACAGCATCAAATGCTTCCTTTGTGCCATCAGGCCAGATGACACCATTATTGTAAAATGCGGTGAAGGGACGAACAGTGCTTAGTACATTGCGTTCACGGGCTTCTTTCACTGAGGCAACCATTACTACGTCTCCGAGAGAGCCGACCGGTTTGATCTCCTTGCCTTCCTGCCGGGCTTTATACTGTCTGGTGGCAAACTCAAAAAGGTACCGCCCATCAACATCATCGGGAAGAAATTTGGGTTCCTCCAGTGTTACCCAGGTAGTGCTGGCTACTTTGGATACTTCCGCCAGTATCTGGGCTCCGGAATTACCGCCTCCAATGATCAAAACCTTTTTGTTTACAAACTCCTGTTCATTGCGATATTGAGCAGAGTGTACCTGAATGCCTTCAAACTCATCACGGCCTAAGTAATCGGGAATGAATGGCTTTTTCCATGTCCCGGTGGCGCTGACCAATGCCGAGCATGTGTACTCACCTTTTGAAGTTTCCAAAATGAACCTGCCATTTGCCTTGGTAACGGAATGGACAGCTACGGGTCGTTCAACGGGTAGCTTATATCTGTTTTCGTAGTCTGTCAGGTATTGTATTACCTGTGCCTTGCCCGGATATGCTTCATCACCCTTAGGCATTAGCCAACCGGGTAATGAGCTATGCTCTGCCGGAGAGAATAACTTTAAAGAATCCCAGGTTTTCAGCCAGGCCCCGCCGGGCTTTTCCTGCTCATCGAGAATAATATACTTTAAACCTGTACGGCGGAGAAAATAGCCTGTTGCCAGTCCACTTTGTCCGCCGCCAATCACGATTACATCAAAATGCTGCTGGTCTGCCATGTGTACAAGTATAGCATTATTCATTAAATTGATCTAAATTTTTTAAATGTCTGTAACCATTTCAAAGTCGCTCAGTTTCCCTGTTTGAAAATGGTTCGGAACCCTGCAAATAAAATATAGATCTATTGGATTCGATTTCGGATAATGCTTTGATGCTGAAGGTTAGAGATGGTGATCTCGATAAGTTGGGATTGCTCTTTGAGCGGTATAGAAAAATACTTTTCGGCTTCTTTTATAACATGAGCCATGATACTGGCCTGAGTGAAGACCTGGTGCAGAATGTTTTTATGAGGATACTTAAATACAGGGCTGGTTTTAAAGGTGATGGGGAGTTTAAGGTGTGGATGTTTCATATCGCCCGCAATGTAGGGCATGATCATTACCGGAAAACCAAAGGGAAAGAAACGGATGAGATAGACAACTGGAAGGACAAACTCGGCGATGACAATATGAACAGGGAAGTTGAAATGGAAAAGGGTGAAGACCTCGATCTGCTGAGGCTTGCACTTAAGCGGCTGGATGAGGAGAAAAGGGAGATACTCACGCTTAGCAAGCTGGAGGGGATGAAATATAAAAATATAGGAGACATCCTTAACTGTTCTGAAGGTGCCGTGAAGGTTAAGGTGTTCAGGGCGCTGCAAGCTTTAAAACAGGAATATATGCATTTGCAGGCCAGAGTATAAAATATAAGGAAGTATTTAGCAAAACATAGACAATGGATACGAAGGATTTGATAAACAAATACAGGTCAGGGCGGCTTTCGGCTGAGGAAGAGGAGTTGCTGGACAGGTACGTAGAAAATGGAACTGTGAGCCTTGAAGAACTTGAAGATTTGAAGAGTATCAAAGCTAATTTTGAAGCTCTGCCCACACCGGAGCCATCTCAAAATCTGTCTGATAATTTCTATGCAAATCTGGAAGCGGCCAAGCAAAAAGAACAGCAATCCCAAACTATACGAAATTGGTTTGCTCAATTATGGGCAGCTCAGCCAGCGCTAAGGTGGGCTTATAGTGTGGGGTTGATAACGCTGGGGGTAGGCTTAGGTTACTTGCTCAGGCCTGGTGGTGAAGACAACCGCAAGCTGGAAAACCTTTCTGCAGAAGTGAGTGAAATGAAGGAGATGATGATGCTGACCCTTCTTGACAAGGAATCGCCCAGCGACCGGCTTAAGGCTGTAAACCTTACCAGTGAGCTGCCTGATGCCAGCGTAAAAGTGACAGAGGCTTTACTGAAAACGCTTAACCATGATGAAAATGTGAATGTAAGGCTGGCTACGCTTGAAGCGCTGTACCCCTATGCTTCGCACCCGCAGGTAAGGGAAGGCCTGATCAAGGCCATCGCCATGCAGGAGTCGCCGTTGGTACAGATGGCACTGGCTGAGATGATGGTGGCACTTCAGGAAAAAAGGTCAGTCGAAAACCTTGAAAAGGTATTGAAAAACAAAAACACACCTCCTGAGGTCAGGGAGAGAATTGAGAAAAGCATTGAAGTACTCATATAACAACAAGGTCAAAAACTCAAAATAATGAAAACCATAATAACAATTTTAGCAGGCTTAATGGCGGGAAACCTTCCCGCTCAGAGCTACAGCGAAGACATAAGGCAGGAGATAAGTTTTGAAAAACCAGGTGCAGCGAATGTCTTCTATCTAACCAATATCAATGGCAGTATTAAGGTAGAGGCTTATGAAGGTCAGCAGGTTATACTGGAAGCCAAAAAGCAGGTGAAGGCAAAAAACAACGAGCGGCTTGAGCGGTCGAGGCAGGAATTAAGTCTGGGGGTTATCGATCGCTATGATACCATCATAGTGTATGTGAAGGGACCTTGCGGGGCATTTGGGATCAAGGGCAACAAACATGGAGAAAGCAGGTGGAACTACAACTGGAACAACTGCGAATACGACTATGATTTTAAATTTGATTTTACCTTAAAGGTGCCAAAAACCATGAATTTATACCTCTCCACGATCAACGAGGGTGATATTGATGTGAGCAGTGTCAGCGGATCATTGAACGTGAACAATGTCAATGGAGGCATTAGCCTTAAACAGGTGTCAGGATTGGCCAAAGTACATACGATCAATGGAAATGTTACCCTGGATTATCAAAGCCTGCCTAAAGAAGCATCGAAATACTATACGCTAAATGGAGATATCAATGTATTATTCCCGAAAGGGCTAAAAGCAGACATGACTTTTAAAAGCTTCAATGGCGATTTTTATACCAATATTGAAAAGTTGGAGTACAAACAGGCAATGGTTGAAAAGAAACCTGCCGGTAAATCAGGAGGACTGGCCTATAAGGTGGATAGCCGCACGGCTATTAGTGTAGGCGGAGGTGGTGTAAACCTGGATTTCGAGACTTTCAACGGAGATGTATTTGTAAAGGAGAAACAATAACAATAACAACAACTCAAAATAAATAGGATAAACAAAATTTAGATCAAGATGAAAAAGGTTTTAACAACGGTGATAATGCTGCTCATACTGATGGGTGCAAAGTATGGATTGGCACAGGACAATGGTGAGCTGATCGTACCCTTTAGCGACCCTTCCAAAAAGGGAAAAGTGAGGGTGGAGCTTAAGAAAGGTTCGATCGAGGTGAGAGGTACGGACAGGAAGGATGTGCTCATAGTCTACAAGGGCAGGAAAGGAAAAGAAAAGCAAAATGCTACAAAAGATGGCTTAAGAAGGATATCCGGGGCGGCAATGGATATGGAGGTAAGCGAAAAGAACAATTACATTGACATTGAGTCAGATTCATGGAACAGTGGGCTTGACCTGGTGGTGGAGGTGCCTAAAAATGTAGACCTGCATGTGGAGACCTATAACGACGGTGACCTGTTTATTGGCAACGTGAATGGCGAAATTGTAGCCGATAACTACAATGGAAAAATATCGGCAGAAAATATCTCAGGCTCGCTGGTTGCAAATACTTACAATGGCAGCATCAAGGCCACTTTTGACAAGGTATCACCGGATACGCCTATGGCCTTTACTACCTATAATGGCGATGTAGACCTCACCTTGCCTGCAAGCTTTAAAGCCAGCCTTAAAATGAAAACTGCCCAGGGTGAGATCTATTCTGGATTTGATTTTTCGGTGGTTAAAAATGAACCTGTAACCAAAACCGAGAAAAAATCCGGCACCTACAAAGTTTATCTCGACGACTGGGTGAGGGGTGATGTCAACGGTGGAGGCCCGGAATTTATGATCAAAAATTATAACGGGGATATCTACCTGCGTAAGAAGTAAACTTTCCGATTACAAATCCAGTAAAAGTATTTACAACCGATTCACAAACTACTATGAAAAACTTAACTCTAACTTTAATCCTGAGCATGCTGATTGCCTGCTTTTCTTACGCTCAGGAGTCTACTCTGAAAAACCTGACCGCTTTTGACAAACTTGTGGTTAAAGGCAAGGCGGAGAAAATAGTACTACACCGGGGCAGTGAAGATCATCCGGCAGTCAGAATTGAAGGGGCGGCAAATGCGGATATCCTTTCAGAAGTCAATGCCGGAACTCTTACACTGACCATACAGCGCAACACACCTGTTAAGCTCCATGTTTATAATAGCCATTTGAAACGAGTGGAGGCTTCTGGTAATGTGGAAATTACCGGAGCGGAAGTAATAGGTGATGAGGGCAATTATTTGGTCGTTTCATTTGACAGGTCTCATGAAGGGGTTATGCTGGCAGATATGGATGAACACTTTAATGTACGGATACCGGCCATTGATATCGATATACCTGAAATCGATGTGGCTATTGATATTCCTGAGTTTGACTTTGATTTCGACTTCGACTTTGATCATAATTTCGATGTGGGGTTCGAAATGAATAAAGATTTTAATTACCACTGGGAGGGACATAAAGAGGAGCTGAAACGCTGGAGTGACGAGTGGAAAGAGGAAACAAAAGAAGCGATAAAAGAGGCTCAGATAGAAATAAAAAGGGCAAAGGAAGAAATGAGGAAAGTTAATAAAGACTAAAGTGGTCGTTAAGTATCAAAATTCTTCTACTCATGGTAATGCATGGCCGGTGGCACACCGGCCATGCTTTTTTACTCTAATTGTCAGGAGGATTTATCAATAAACAGACATAAACATTTTAGAGCAGGCTATTTCGATTGCTACATTTCAGTCCTAACTTTAGGGAAAAACCAACGCCCTATGAAAACCTTTTTCACCATTCTCGCTCTTATATTTTCCATATGTCTGCAAGCCCAGCCCACGAAGCTGGTGGTAAGGGCCAAAGCTAAAGACGCTAAATTTATCGGGAGCTCTATCGGAGGAGCCAAAGTGATCATTCGTGATGCGCTGACTGGCGAAGTACTGAGCCAGGGAATAACCGAAGGAAGTACAGGCAATACCGGCCTGATCATGAAAGATCCACATGAACGCTACAAGCCCATAACCGATGAACAGACTGCCGGATTTATGGCTGAAATTGAAATAGAAGAACCAAAATTCCTGACCATAGAGGTTATAGCTCCCGCCAATCAGCCCCAAGCCAGTGTAAAGGCCCAAACCCAGCTCTGGCTGATACCGGGAAAACATATCGATGGTGAGGGTGTGGTGCTGGAGATCCCCGGTTTTGTTGTTAATGTACTTAGTCCTCAAACCCACGAATTTATCAAGCCCTCTACTATCAAGCTTAAAGCTAATGTGGTCATGATGTGCGGATGCACCATTTCCAACGGAGGTCTTTGGGATGCAGAGAAAATGGAAGTTCAGGCCATCCTTAAAAAAGACGGTAAGCATCTAAAAACGGTAATGATGAGCGTACAAGACAAGGTGAATACTTTTGAGGCCGATGTTGACATCAAAGAACCAGGCACTTACGAAGCCATTGTTTACGCCTATGACGATAGAACGGGGAATACGGGAGTGGGGAAGGTGAATTTTATTGTTGGGGAGTAGAGTTTGGTTACTGGTATATCAGGTGTGTGGTAACCGATGGTGATCGTTTATGAGGGCTGACAGAAATTGAAACCATTTGAAATATTGATCATTCATGATGATGGAGAATGACAAAATTGAGTTTAAATATAATAATAGTAAATTTTTTAGCTTGTTGCTGTTATAATTTATTGAAGTAAATAGTTTTGTGACTGATTATTCAATGCCTTGAATTTGCGCGTTAATTTCAGATCTAATTCTAATCATGAAGAACTTTTTTTTGTTGCTGTCGATTGTGGTTGCATCATGCGTTGCCGTAAATGAGCCGGTAAATTCAAATATTACCGTTAACCATCAAAGAATCTTAGAGACTAACATATATATTATTCCTCCACCAGGTTTTGAAGAAGCTTCTGATTTTATCGGATTAATCAAGGGTGAGGATGCGATGTTATTTATTACTTCTAATCCTGAAAATGCTTTGAGCAAGGAGCTGGATGAGTTCGAAAAAAAGTGGATTTTGAGTGAAGGAAATAATGTCCTGGAGTATAAAGATGTTTCTATTAATGGCTTTCCCGGGAAATATGTCCATTTGAAAGGGAAAGAAGATATTTTTTGCCAGCTGGTTATTTTCGGTAATGAATCCTTTTCAGTCCAAGGACGCGCCTTACACAGGGCAGGAGATGATACCACAAGGACACAGCTAAAAAACGCTCTGTTTTCCATGATATATGAAGAGAACTTTCCGGTTAATGCTATTGAAAAGGCTGTCTTCAGCTTTAATGCCCCTGTAAATGGCCTGGAGCTCATTGAAGCAAGCCCTGGAGTCTATGTTTATTCGATCAAGCCGGAAAACTACGATGATATACAGTTGGCAGTACAGTCAATTTCAAATAATAATTCAAGTGCCCGGGAAACAGCTTTCACTTATGCTTCTCTGGATGCTTATGAAATGGATAATGTTCAGGTTATAGACACACTGGCAGTTGAAGTTAATGGTTATGAAGCCTATAAAGTTCATATGCAAGGAGATAAAAACGGTCAATCCAACACGATCATTTGTTGGGTAGTACTAAATGAAAACAATTGCGCTATGTTGCATTCAACGTTTGCCGGGCCACCCGATGGATATGTTGAATACATTGAGGGGTTAGTAAGGGGTATAAAAATGAAATAGAATACTTTTAATTAAGAGAGCGAGAGGCCATAGTTTGACTAAGTACCATGGATTCGTTAAAGTATGAATAGGCGATATATTTTTCAGGCAGTTATAAAACAGCCTGAACACCTTTAAAGGAACAGCCTAAGTCTTAGAAGCCGATAATTAAGGTTTGGGAATGGCTTCGTTTATGAAGGGCGACAGTCAGTGAGGCAGCCATGACTGAAACCATCAAATTGATCCTTTTTGCTACATTTGTAACTACGACGTGGCCAGTTTTTAGATGGATTTTAACAAGCAGCTTTTATTTTTCTTCAGTGCTCTTGGGGCTTTCAACAGCTCTCTTCTGGGTATTTATTTTCTGTTTTTTAAGCGAAAAAATGTCTCAGACCTTTTTCTGGGAGGCTTGCTGGCTGTTTTGAGCATACGTGTGTGGAAGTCTATTTTCTTCTATTTTAATCACGGGTTGTCACTCTTCTATTTGCAGGTTGGCCTAAGTGCGTGCTTTTTTATTGGTCCTTTTTTGTATCTCTATATAAAATCAGGAACGGGTGCAGCAAATTTTAAGGCCAGAAACTCCTATTTTCTGTTGTTGGGTTTATTGTTTCTGGTAGTCACAACCGGGTTTATGTATCCCTATGAGCAGTATCCCATGCTATGGAGGGGATACTTCTACAAGGTTATCAATTATCAATGGCTGGCATTTATTCTGGTGTCGGGATATCAGCTTAGAGACAGGTTCAGGAAGATAACAAGGACTTCATTGAATTATGAAGATGTCTGGCTGCTAAGCGTTTATTTTGGTGTTTCTGTTATTTGGCTGGCATACTTTACGGCATCATACACCTCATATATTATGGGTGCAATTTCATTCTCATTCGCCCTCTACCTGTCCTTGCTTCTTGTTTTTCATCATCGGAAAAAGAGCAATTCGGATAAAAAGAAAAAGTATGCCAACAACAAAATACCACAACAGGAGGCTGATGAGCTTTTGGGCAAGGTTTCCCGGCTACTGGAAAAAGAGGCATTGTACAAAAATCCTAACCTTACGTTGCCCCAACTGGCGAAGGAACTGAATATTCGACCCCATCTGCTGTCCCAGCTATTGAATGATAACTTAAATAAGAGCTTTTCACATTTTATCAATGAATTCCGAGTAAAAGAGGCTATTGAGCTATTAAAGTCAGACAGGAATTTGAAAATGGAGGTGATTGCGGAAATGTGTGGGTTCAATTCTAACAGTACATTCTATACCGCATTTAAAAAAGTTACTAAAACCACTCCTGCCAAGTACGCTGATAATGGGCCGGTTTTGGATTCCTGATTTATAAATCAGGAATGGTAACGTATAAATCATTAATTACTTTCATACATACACCGGCTAGTATTGCTGAAAAATCATTTCAACAATAAACACTATAGCTATGTATCGTTATTTATCTTTAATTCTTCTTTTAATCCTTACTAACCCCTTGTTTGCGCAACAGGAAGAGGTACAAATTAAGGTGGCACTCCTCAACTACATTGAAGGGACTTCCTATAACAGGACTGAACTTATTGACAAAGCTTTTTATCCGGAAGCGAATTTATACCTTGAAAATGAGGAAAAGGAAATGTGGATCGTTCCGGCAGGTACGTACACCGGTTGGTTTAAGAATAATGAAGGACAGTTTAACGGGAGAGTTGGAAATATACTATCCATCGACCATTTTAACTCTATTGCCTCAGCCAAGGTGGAGATATTGATCCCTGCGAGGAACCTGAGGTTTATTGACATGTTCTTACTGAAGAAAATTGACAACGAGTGGAAAATCGTCAGCAAGTCAGCAAGCAGTGAAAACAGTAACCAGACTGGAGACCGGGTGCTGTTCGTAGTCTCCAATGCCCATTACTATGGTGATTCCGAGTTATCTACTGGCAATAGCTTTTCCGAAATAGTAATTGCCTACCATACTTTCAAAGAAGCGGGCTTCAGTGTAGATTTTGTCAGCCCCAATGGAGGTAGTATTCCCGTTGCTTATCTCAATACTTCTGTTGACATACATAAGCAATACCTCTACGATGCAGACTTTATGTATAAGCTGAAAAACACGAAATCACCGGCAGAGATACTCCCGGGAAGCTATAAGGCCGTGCAGTATATAGGAGGAGGCAGTGCTATGTTTGGAGTGCCGGAAAATAAACAAATTCAGAAACTGGTAATGTCTATTTATGAAGACCATAACGGGATCATTTCCTCCGTGTGCCATGGTACTGCGGGGATAGTAAATTTGAAAACTAAAGATGGAGAATACCTGGTCAAGGGCAAAAATGTAAATGGGTACCCCGATGTCTATGAAAGGCACGATGCAGAATATTACAAAACGTTCCCTTTTAACATTCAGGAGACTATTGAAAGGCATGGTGGTACTTTTAAATTCTCACCTAGAAATACAGAGCATGTGGAAGTGCATGGAAACTTAGTGACCGGCCAAAATCACCTGTCGTCCAGGGCTGTAGCTTTGGAGGTAATAAGGAAATTAAGAAATAATAATATGGAGGCTTTGGGTGAATAAGATTTGAGAGTCTGTCAAGTAGCTGAACTAGTAAATTGCCAGGCCATCAAAAGCAAAGCCTGTTGATTCCTGAAGGTTATAGTTTTCAGGCAGCTTATAAACTGCCTGAAAACTTTTCAGGAAAATAAGTTAAGTTTTAGAAAACCTATTGCCGGGAATAGGCTTGGTAGCGACATATTCATCCTGACTAAAATGAAATATACCATATCTTTCAATATCTCCAGCCTGCAAAGTCATCACCAACTGATCGTGCCCCACCATCTTTCTGTTTTTGTTGGTTGTAAAACTGATACGCCCTATCAAACTCGGATCTAGCTGATAGAAGTTACCACCGTCACGAATGCCGCTGCCCCCTCGCATCTCACCGTCCATAATGGCCTGAGCAGCTTTGGTGCAATGGTAGAGTTTCGTATTGTTTGGCAGGTTGGCAAGCTGACGGTCAAAAGTATTTCTGACGGCATGTACGCCTACTGACCTTAGTTTTTCCTTACTGGTAAGGTCAGGACTATTTTTGAACTTGTTTTTTCTAATGTTAGGTAAGTCATTGCCATAGCTGACAATAGCTTCTTTAGTTGAATCAATGGCGCTTTTGCCGACAAAATTGCGCATGTGTTTCTGCATCCCCTCTTTTGTTGTCGTACCTGCTTGCATATATTGATCTATCGAATCATGGTTTCCATTGGTTTTCCCGTTGATATATGCCAATAGCTCTTCGGTATCATTATATTGAAGCCAGTGTTGGTACCTCAGATCAAGATCATTTACATCAACAGCCATTTGTATGGTGCTGGCAGCAGCTAGCTGTTTTGTGGTTAGGTTGGTATTTTTTTCGGACCTTTTCCTTTGTATGGATGTGCTGTTGCCCTTCATCTGAGCAGCTTTTGCTCCCATGGTATCAGCCTCTTTTTCAAGGCCGGTATCGTCATTCACACTCACTCCGCCCTTCATTTGCAGGGTAGGTTGTACGCGTCCCTGCTTTTGCTGTACTACATGCCATGCCTCATGAGGCAGGTGTTGTTCCTGCCCCGGGGCTACATGTATATCCGTGCCCTGGGCATAGGCATGCGCCTTTAATTGTGCAGGTTTTGGTGAGTTGTAGTGCACATTTACATCATCCATAGCATATCCTGAGAGGTTCTCTATTCCAGCTTTCAGATTATCAGGTAAGCCCGTATTGTTTGTTGTTGATTTTACGGAGTCCTTACGGTTTGTGGAGCCGTCTTGGTGTAGCTGAGTGGTTGCACTTCCCTTACTTAAATTATCGGGAAAGTTAGCATTCCTGTCCAGACTACTGCCTGATAATGAGCTTTTATCCAGGTTCAGTTGATTTCTGTTCCCTGTACCATGGGAAGAGGAAGAGATATTGTCCTTCATGTAAAATATAGGTTTGGTAATTAAGGAATGGGGACTTGAATTTAATACACTCCACCTTTAAAAACTAAGTTTTATGGGACTAACATGACCCTTATGCCTGGATTTTTATGGAAGATCCTGACAGTGTAGCTGTTACGACGAGACAACCAATACGTCCCGGCTGCTATCACTGCATTAAGTCATCCGATGAGCTTACCTAAATCTGAAATGCTATCAGAACAGATACTACGCGCCAACCTCGACATTCACCGTATGACTCTGATCAAAAACTTGGATAGGAGTGATTTATGGAAAACAGAAGTATGAGATAGTGGTGTGCAGAGTTTAAATCAGCAACCTTTAATAAAATGTTTAACTTTCACCCAGATAAGCCAACAATAAAAAGACAATAGAATGAACAACGATATTTTGAAATTATATAAACAATTGGATGACATGGAGCAGACCAGAGAAGTTATTCAATTGAAAAACCAGATAAAAGAAACGTTGTATCAGAATTTGAGAATGCATTTCTTCGAGTTGTCAAATATAGGTAGGGTCATTGGTTATGATGAACTTCAGATAGAACTGAAGAAAGCTATTGAACTTTTGGAGATGCAGAAGTAGACTGGCCTGAAGTTTCACTAATCTTCTACTTCCCAGCGGATGTCTCTCGAAGATGACTCTGCGACATTTTAGCTTACATCACTGTGTTAAGTCATCCGAGGAGTTTACCTAAACCTCAATACGCCTCGGATGACTCTAAAACTTTGATTGTTCCTCAACTAAACCCTACAGCACAACCCCAAAGCTGAACGCATTCAACTCAGGGCCTTTGTCTTCCACAAAAAGCGTGTTCAGGTCATAGTTAACAAATACATCCACACCCCTGAAGCCAGCCTGTACACGAACACCATACCTGAAATTGTTGAGGTAGTAGCTGTCCTTGTCTTTGTCTTTTTTCTTATCACCATCGGCTTCGATCACCGTCTTGGTATAGCTACCGATTTTATAACCGGCATAGGCACCCGCACCAATGCGGAAAGCACTCTCACCACCCACATGGTGCTCCCAGTCTCCCCAGCAATGGTTGTGTCTGTGGCTTCTGCGTTCATTTTTTCCAAATTTAAGCATCGGCACGGCACTAAAGTTTACGTAAGCAACTGTAAGCTTACTCTTCTTGGAATCAAGATCGGCTACTTCATTGAACACAACCTGACCGTTGGCCTTGCTCATGCGTACATCTTCATTCTCAAATTTAAAATTGTACCAGCTTACGTCCGGCCCCCACAACAAGTGCAATGGCCCGCCAATATGGGTGTCATTAATAGACCTTAGAGATACATACCAACTGCCAAACGGCTTTACTGAGTAAGGAGCGTCATTGTCATTGGGAAATTCACCATCCTGAAGGTAATTATTGGTGCCCAAATCAATGTCAAAGCTGTTGTGGGTTCCCATGTTCTTCTTTTCTTTGTTTTCATCCGTTGCTTCATCCTGAGCCTGTATTTGAATGGCAGTTGCGAGCATGACCAGTGCGATTGTAAATAATTTTTTCATGATTTTGAGTTTTTAAATTTTACGTAGTTTTTCCAGTACACCCTTTCGGGAGTTGATTAAATGGTTAATATGTTATTGTTTAAGTTGCTTTAGAAAGTTATTCCAAAGCTGAAAGCATTTAGCTTTGGCCCTTTTCCTTCGGTGAACAGTTCATTCATGTCATAGTTGAAAAAGAGGTCAGTTCCGCGGTACCCCATCTGCAGCCGGAGACCGTAGCGGAAGTTATTCAGGTTATAATTGTCCTTATCTTTGTCTTTTTCCTTGCCGCCATCGTCATAAACGATTTTCGAATAACTGGCGATCCTGTAACCAGCGTATCCACCTACACCGATCCTGAACCCTCTTTGTTCGTCGTCCCAGTCTTTTTTGTCATACCAATCCCAGAAAGCCCTTTTCTTCCTTGTAGCTTCTCCAAAGGATAGCATAGGCACTACAGTGAAATTAGCATAAGCTACAGTCAGCTTGCTCTTTTTGAAATCTGCATCAGGCAAGTCAGTGTCCTCAGCGAAAGTGGTGCCATCAGGTCCGTCAATTACCCTTACCCGGTCATTCTGAAACTTGAAATTATACCAGGTTACACTTGGGCCCCACTCCAGGTAAAATGGTCCGCCAATGTAAGTGTTGTTAACAGAGTTGATACCCACATACCATGATCCGAAAGGCCGTACGGTATAAAGCTCGTCGGTTTCATCAGGAAACTTCCCATCCTGCATATAATTGTTCGTGCCCAGATCAAGATTGAAGAAATGACGAGTCCCTTTAGGCCTGGCCTCGTGGGTATCCGCATCCTCTTCCTCTTCCTCGTTCAAGTTATCACTGTATTCTTCATCTTCGATATCTGATGCAGCGGTGTCAACCTCATCAACCACAATAGTAGTATCGGATAAGGAGGTCACCTGTCCGTTTTCTTCTTTAACGAGTCCTGTAGAGTCATTTTCCAGCTTTAAGCTCAACTGGTTAAGAATGGCATTCAGGTCATAATTTTTCAATGTTTCAAGGTCCTGCTTATCTCTGACCAAAAAGATAATTTTACTCTTGCCTACATTGATGATCAATGAATCTGTTTGCTCCTGCGCGGTAGCCGGTATGCTCATTATAAACATAAGCCCGACCACCACACTTCTGAACAATTTGGTTGTTATCGATTTATTTTGAGTTGTCATTTTCCTTTTTAAAATTCAAAGCGAATAGTTCATTTTTAGCCTCCCTTAACTCTCCAAGCCCTGCGTCACCTTCCTTGAGGTTTTTAGCAAAATCCACAACCTTTTTCAGTGGAGATCTCTTTTCTTCTTTTTCTTCTGCCTTCGCTACTGCCGCAGCAGTTTTAAAGTCTTCAATATTAAAGGTTATGGTCTGCCCTTTATCCTGTGCTTCAGGCTGCTGATTGGTAGATGCAACCGTAGTTGAGTTGGTTGCATGGCTATCCAAAATTTTTATTTCTTCTTCTCCGGTTTCAGGCTTCTCGTTTTGAATTTCAACCGAAGTGTTTTCAACTTTTGTTGGGGTATTGAAGTTATTATAGGTTTCAACTCCAGACGAGCCGTTCTCTAAAGGCTTTTTATTGTTTGACCCTTTTTTGTCCTTGTTCCGGTCGCTATGGGCGATAAAATTATCAGTATCGCCAGCCTGTTGTGATGGTGATGCTATTGTGCCAGAGGCTTCAGGCCGGGCATTATTTTTCTGTCCCTCCGGAACCTCAGGTTCTTTTTCTTTTTTATCTGAAGCTAGCGGACTTTCGGTGTTGATAGCACGTTCCTGACCCTTTGTACTTTCTTCCAGGTTAGCAATAGTAGTATCTTCAGTCTCGTTGTTAAGTAACAATACACCTGTAAATGCCGCCAATAGCACTATTGCGGCAGCTATACCCGCGTAGAACCAGACGCCCTTTCCTTTTTTCTTCTGCTTGCCTGCCTGTATTCTTTCCCACGCATTGGCAGAGGGTTTTCTCTCCAGGTCCTCCAGTTTCGTTTTAAATAAGTTATCCAGCTCTCGATTGCTCATGGCTATTTGATCTTTTCTTGTAATGTCTTCTCTGCGTTCAATAATTGCTTTTGCAGCAACGTCCTTGCCCTGCTCAACTGCGATTTTGAAGTATTCTCGCTGATCTCCAACTGCTCCGCTATCTCTTTGTGCGAATACCCTTCCACTGCGTACAGGTTAAACACGGTGCGATAACCAATGGGCAGTTGTTGAATTAAGTTAAGCAGGTCCTCTGCTTCAAGGTGGGTACTTAGCGTATTGTAGTCCGGCTCCCTGTCCGCATACTCTATATCCACTTCCAGGTACATCCCCTTGTTTCTTCTGATATAAGTCAGCGACTCATTCACCATTATCCGGCGTATCCACCCTTCGAAGCTACCCTCTCCCTTAAACTGATCAATTCTGTCAAACACCTTCATAAAGGCACTGATCATCACGTCCTCCGCCTGATCCGGCTCCTTGATATAGCGTATACAAATAGCCAGCATCTTAGAGGCATACTTATCGTACACATCTTTCTGCGCCTGGCCATCTTGTTTCCTGCATCGGCGGATCAGTACTTCTTCTTCTGTTTTGTGAATCTTCAGTTTCATTTAGGTGTCTTCACAAGGTAGATGCAAGTTACATACGAAACGTTGCACGTGGTAGAAGAAAATTTATAATCTGTGAAAAGCAGAGGGTGTAAACTGAGGGTTAGACATTGAAATTAGGGCTTTGTGGTTTTAGAAGTGGCGGATTATTTTATTTTCCTTGTCCGAATATGACAGTTATGAGGTAAAGCCACGATAAGCGTAAGCAAATCTATGCTATAAGGAATACGTGTTGCTAAAAAGCATACCCAACACCAAAGCCGACCCAGGGCAATATGGCAATGTAGTCACCACCCGTCAATCGATTTTCATCACTTTCAAAAACCGGAAGGAGGGGCGTGAAACCGATTCTGTACATCAGCCCATTAGCTTTTTGATTGCGATACCCAAGCCGTAGAGAAGCAATTAGAATATTTGATGGATCATCTTTTTTAAAGTTTCGATGAAATAAGCCTGCAAGCCCTACTTCAAAATATTTTCCTTTACCTATCATCAGGTTTACCTCTACGGGTACACTTGCTGAGCTATAATTGTTAACCAGATTTTTTGGATAGTAACTTAGGCCCAGGCGACCGGAAAGTGAAAGCCGTTTATATCGGTAAAACACCTGATCATAATTAACCGAATAAAATAATGCTGTACCTAATGCTTCAAAATAAACAGCTCTTTTAGGGGGTTCAACAAACTTGGTGGAGTCCTGTTGTGAGTAACTTA
>NZ_SMLW01000424.1 GCF_009711405.1 Fulvivirga kasyanovii
GCAGAGGACTCGGCGTCTTTAGAAGCAGAAGCCCCGTGGAGACTCTCATAATTTCTCCACTACACTACAAAAATTCCGGAATGACCCACGAAGGATCATAATTGCTCAATCGAACTTTTTCATACATTTGGGAAATTTATGCCGACTCAGAAAGGTGATCTTGCTCCCTGATATATAGACTTCTTAAATGTGCTATGAAAACAGTCCTTCTACTACTCGTGTCCAATATTTTTATGACGTTCGCCTGGTATGGCCATTTGAAATTTACCCAAACCACACTTTGGAAGGTGATATTGATCAGTTGGGGCATTGCTTTTTTTGAGTACTGTTTTCAGGTACCTGCCAACAGGATTGGCTATGGGCAGTTCAATGGGTTCCAACTCAAAACCATACAGGAGGTGATAACCCTCGTAGTTTTTATGGTCTTTTCGGTGCTATACCTGAAAGAAGAGTTAAAGTGGAACTACATAGTGGGTTTCGTACTGTTGCTGGCCGCAGTGTTTTTTGTTTTTAAAAAGTGGTAAAATATAATTGCCCTTACATACTAAGGTCTATTGAAAGCTTTTCATTAAATTAATGGTAGAAGTACAACACACTAAATTCACGGCAGATGTATAAAATTTTGGTACCTACCGACTTTTCAAAGTATGCGGGCTATGCAACTGATTTTGCTTTAGCCCTGGCAACCATGGAAAAAGCACATGTCCATTTTCTGCATGTAGTAGAATACCCTTCAGGAGCCATGGTAGATGCCATGGGCATGATGGTACCGGTGCCTGCAGATCTGGATTTTGTCAATGTGCTGAAAGACAATTCATTGAAGAAAATGAAGGCTATGATCAGGGAACTTGAGCCTGATGCTACTTACGATGTGCAAATAGGGAATCCTTCGATCATTATACAAGAAGCCATTCAGGATAAAAGCATAGACCTTGTGGTAATGGGTACAAAAGGTGCATCAGGCCTCAAGGAAATATTCATAGGGTCCAATGCTGAAAAAGTGGTGCGAAGGTCATTATGCCCGGTTATTACCATCCATGAGGAAACAGAAGCCACCGAAATAGAAAATATAGTATTTGCGTCGGACTTGCGAGAGGAGAGTGAAGAGTTGATGCAGAAATTGAAACACCTGCAAAACACTTTTCATGCTCACTTACATATTGTCAAGATCAATACAAATGATCATGCTGATGATGAGGAGGAGCTGACACACCTTAATGAAATAGCCTCGAAGTATAAATTAAAAGATTACTCACAGAATATCTACAAACACAGGCATGAAGATGAAGGTATATTGGCTTTTGCCAAATCAGTAAATGCGGATATGATAGCACTGGGTACACACGGGAGAACTGGTCTGCCGCATTTTTTGGCCGGAAGTGTGGCTGAAAACCTGGTCAATCATGCAAGGTGTCCTATATGGACTTGTCACCTGGGGAAAATGACTGATGATATAGGATAATTAAACCCTTACGAGAGACTCTGAATTTAAATGCAATTCTTCCAGTAAGCCGAGTTTTTTCTCTATTCCTTTTTCTTCACGCAGGGCCCTTCTCAGAAGTCTGGTAATGTCGGGATAGCCAACTGAAACAGCGCAAGTGACGGCCGTTTGATAGCCGTTAATCTGATGTGTAGCCATAGCTCGCCCGGTAATGATCATCATAGTATCTGAAAGCTCAGATCCTGCACACTGACTGGTCAGTTTCTTTTGAGATTTTGCCATGCATCTCATCACATCATCGATCTGTCCTTCGGTATCCTCTTTAAGAATGGTGAAAATAATTTCCATCCGGTGCTGCTGACGAAGTTTCTCTTCCATCTCTTCATCAATAAACTCTTTCAGGTCCTGGGAGTAAGCCTTTTCCCTAAGCAGAGGTAGAGAATTGTAAATAGTCCTGTCCGCGTCATATAGCGAACGGATTTGTTGTAACATCACATCTTTCATATTGGTAATCTTCTTCATATCTGTCTTCCTTTCTGTCTTGTTCCAATCCACTGAATGTTTAAACAAATATCAACTCGCAATCATCCCCAGTTTCATCTTTAAAACCTCCGGAACCTGATTTTAGTTGTTTTTCACAACATTTCCTGTTCCGCTAACTTCTATTAAAAGCTAACAAATTCTGTGCTTAGTTGCAAGGGAATGGCCGCCCCAAACATAACTTTTCTTTAAAAAATATTCTACTTGGTACACATGTAATAAAATTTGGTATTTGATAATGTTTTAATATCTCCGTCCAATATGATACTGTGTCGGTCTAACCAGTTGTACTTACCTCTTTTTCTTGTAACAGTTGCTGCTCTCAGGTGTTTATAGAGCAACGGACGTTACGTAGAGCGTCTA
Source organism: Fulvivirga kasyanovii (assembly GCF_009711405.1). Lineage (GTDB taxonomy): Bacteria > Bacteroidota > Bacteroidia > Cytophagales > Cyclobacteriaceae > Fulvivirga > Fulvivirga kasyanovii. The sequence continues at coordinate 2,345 of NZ_SMLW01000424.1, forward strand.
TTCTTATTTACAAACTTTTAAAATGATCTGATATGAATAATATAGAAAATGAATTTATAGAAAAACTGGCCAAATGTGCCGCTGCATGTGAGTCTTGTATGGATGCCTGTCTTGATGAGAGCGATGTTAAAAAAATGGTTCAATGTATCAGGACTGACAGGGATTGTGCCCGGATATGTCATGTTACAGCAAGCTTTGTAGCTTCTAATTCAGCTCATGCAGAGCACCTTGTAAAAGAATGCCAGGAAATATGCAGGCAATGTGCAGAAGAGTGCGAGAAGCATGACATGGAGCATTGTCAGGCATGTGCACGAGCCTGTAGGGAATGTGAAGAAGCCTGTAAAAACTACTTGGGAGTAGCTGTTTAACTGACATTTTTCAATTATTTGATAGGCTTAATAGCCTGAAATCATAATAAACCCTGGATTACTCCTGAGTCCTGCAACCTTATCTATCTCGCCTTACTTATCATTAGCCTCATGGGAGCAATGCAGGGTTTTAACCCTCAAGTAATACATCACATCTAATGAAAGAAGCGGAAAAAAACAAAAATAAAAACCAAAAGAAGGATCAGGGCGGCGGTATGGGCATGCGAGGCGTGACGCGCCCTATGGCTGAAATGCAGATGAAAGGAAAGCATAAGCAGGATAAAGATAAAAGTGACAAAGACAAGGAAGAAAAGGATCATAAAATGAGCCAGGAGCAGCGCGAAAAAATGCTTCATATGCACCACATGCAAACCCTTTGGGTGTATTGGATGCTGGTGCTCCTGGGCGTATGGATGGTGCTGTCGCCGCTTACCTTTAGTTACGGAAAAGCCACTGTTGACCCCAGTGGAGGCCGCGAAGTGTGGCTAACCCTGGCCGAAAGGGTTGCAGCCATGAAGTGGAGCGACATCATTAGTGGAATTCTACTGATCTACTTCGGGTGGCGTTCACTTACGCCGAACAGACCTGTAAGCATGTGGATCTGTTGTTTTATTGGGGTCTGGCTAAATATGGCTCCGGTAATTTTCTGGGCGCCAAATGCTGCCGCTTATATCAATGGTACCCTTGTTGGTGCTTTGGTTATTGCACTTACCATATTGATACCAGGCATGCCCAACATGATATCGTACATGAAAATGGGGTCGCAGGTACCCAAGGGATGGAGCTATAACCCCTCAAGTTGGCCGCAAAGGTGGATCATGATCGTATTGGGATTTGCCGGATGGGTTGTATCCAGGTACCTTGGCGCTTTTCAGCTAGGCTATATTGACCACGCCTGGGATCCCTTTTTTGGAGATGGTAGCAGGAAAGTGCTGAACTCTGACATGTCTCACATGTGGCCTATTTCCGATGGCGCATTTGGAGCATTGGCATACACCTTTGAGTTTTTAATGGGCTGGATGGGAAGCCCTTCCAGGTGGAGGACTATGCCCTGGATGGTGACTTTATTCGGTATTCTGGTCATCCCGCTCGGACTGGTTCATATTTTTCTGGTCATCTCACAGCCGGTGGTGGTGGGTGAGTGGTGTACCTTCTGCCTGTTGGCTGCAGCCATTATGCTTCCAATGATCCCGTTGGAGATAGATGAGGTTATTGCTATGGGACAACATATGGTACAGGCCAAACGCCGGGGAGAGTCCATGTGGACGGTGTTTTGGAAAGGAGGTACTCCTGAAGAGCATAACAAAGATGAGCGCTCACCAAAACTGATGGAGTTGCCCCATAAACCTTTGGAGGTTTTTAAAGCCTCCATCTGGGGTATGAGTTTTCCATGGACTCTGGTGGCTTCCACAGTAATTGGCCTGTGGCTGATGTTTGCACCGGCTGCATTTGGAGTAAGTATTGAAACCACAGCAGCGGATATCAACCACCTTGGAGGTTCCCTTATCATTGTGACTTCAGTCATTTGCATGGGGGAAGTGCTCCGCAGAGGGCGTTATTTTAATATTCTGTTAGGCCTGATTGTAGCCATCGCTCCCTGGTTTACTTCTGACAGCAATATGATGTTGAATATCAGTAGTGCCATTGCAGGTGTACTGGTGATCGTACTTGCATTTGCCAGAGGACCTAAAAAAGAAACTTATGGTCTTTGGGACCAATATGTAAAATAGTAGAATATGGAGGGTCATGTTGATGATCAGCCAGATTTTTGATGATGTAAACAAAATTGAAAATGGAAAATAGAAGCAACGGAAGAAGAAAAAAAGGTGTGGCCGTAATAACCGGGGCATCGGCAGGCGTAGGCCGTGCATGTGCCAGAACCTTTGCAGCTAAGGGGTACGATGTAGGGCTTATAGCCAGAGGCAAAGATGGTCTTGAAGGTGCCAGGAGGGAAGTCGAAGAGCAGGGGCAGCGGGCAGTCTACTATCAGGTGGATGTGGCCGATGCCGATGGGCTCGAAAAGGCTGCTGATTATATTGAGTCAGAACTAGGCCCGATAGATGTATGGGTAAACAATGCTATGAACAGTGTCTTTAGCCCGATTAAAGAGATGCTCCCGGAGGAATTCAGGCGCGTGACCGAAGTTACCTATCTGGGACAGGTTTATGGAGCATTGGTAGCACTCAAGCGGATGACCGAAAGAAACAAGGGCTCCATTGTGTTTGTAGGTTCGGCCCTGGCATACCGGGGTATACCACTGCAATCGGCTTACTGCGCTGCCAAGCACGCCATACAAGGTTTTTATGATTCTCTGCGTGCTGAACTGATACATGACAAAAGCCACGTGAAGATTTCTATGGTAGAGCTACCTGCGCTTAACACTACGCAGTTCAGTTTTGTGAAGAGCAGGCTTCCTCATAAACCCAGGCCTATGGGCACTATATTCCAGCCTGAGGTAGCGGCCGATGCTATATTGTATGCAGCAGAGCATAACCGCCGGGAAATGTTTGTCGGTTTTTCTTCATTAAAGGCCATTTTTGGAAACAAAATCGCTCCCTGGTATGCTGACCACGTGCTGGCTAAAAATGGATATGAAGGTCAGCAAACCCAGGAGCCGGAAGACCCTAACCGTCAGAACAACCTTTGGGAGCCCATCCCCGGAGACCATGGGTCGCACGGATCATTTGATGATCAGGCATATGAGACCAGTGAGCAGCTCTGGCTGAGCAAAAACCGGAAGCTTGTGTTAGGCGGACTTCTGGCCGTTGGGGCTTTAATGCTGTTTAAGTAAGTCAACGACAGTTCATTAAACAATGGACAGGAACAAACATAAATGGATAGCTGGTGCAGGGCTGGCAGCGGGTTTGGTATTGCTGGATGCTTTGGTGCTGGAGCAGTACTTGTTTACAGTAAAGCAGTTTGACATTGGTAACAAACATTCCCGCTCCAGGCCATGCCGTATGGTCCTGCTCACAGACCTTCACCTTGGAAAGCGCCTGGCGCCAAAGTATATCAGGCTGATCAGGAGGATTAAAAAACTTAATGCCGATATCATCCTTTTTGCAGGTGACGCCATTGATGAAGACGGCGACACCCGCACTTTGGACGATTTTTTCTCACGATTGCCCGCTACCATACCTAAGGTTGCTATTTTAGGCAATCATGAATACAAGAACGAAGCCGGCCTTGATGAGCTTAAAGCCTTATACAAAAAGCATCATATAGACCTGCTTATTAATGGTTCAAAGGCATATCCGATAGGCAGTAAAAGACTTATGGTCACTGGTTTAAACGATTTTATAGAAAGCACTCAAAACTTCAGTAAGGCCATTGAAGGAGTGGGGAAAGAAGATATGCATATTGCCTTGATCCACAGTCCTTTGCAACAGGAGAAATTACTAGCTCAAATCAAGGCCACTAACCAAAGCAGGCCAGGTGATCAAAAGCTGAATATTGAATACCTATTTGCCGGGCATAACCACGGAGGACAGGTCACTTTTTTCGGTCTGTTTCCACTATTATTACCCATCAAGTCAGGGGACTATGTGAATGGATGGTACAACGACAATAAACCTTATTTGTATGTTTCCAAAGGCTTTGGCAACTCAACGGTACCGTTTCGCTTCGGGGCAAGGGCGGAGATGATTGTGTTTAACTATTATTAAAAGCTTAATGGGCGGGCGCAGTATTACCTTTTCAGAAATACCAGTCCTTTTTCCAGATCTTTAGTCAGGTCTGTAAGGCTTGTGCGTTCCAGCATTTGCTGCAATGAATTCCTGATGGCTTTAAATTCGTTATGGATGGGGCAGGGCTTGGTTTCAGAACATTCCTTAATGCCGAGGCCACACCCGGTGAAGAGTTTGTCCCCGTCAATAGCCCGTACTACGTCAATGAGTTTGATGTTTTTAGCTCCTTCATCCAAATAAAAACCACCGTTGGGGCCTTTTACAGAGCTGATGATTTTCATCCTGCTTAGGTTTTGCAGGATCTTGGCTGTGAAATGCTCCGGTGCACCAATTTCCTTACAAATATCCTTAATACCTGCACGCTCACCCTGCCTGCTTCTGGAAGCAATATAGATGGTGGCCCTGATGCCATATTCACAAGCCTTCGAAAACATATGGCTCAAAGATACCTATAATAAAGGATGTTTTTGTCCTTTATAGGTGATAATTGACCGGTCAATTAGCTGAGCAATGAAGGTCGTGTAAGCTATCAACTCACTAATCTACATGGTGGCTTTTTACTTTTTTGCCAGTAAATACTATCTCGTGCAATGGATGCAGGGCAGGGCCTTCCAGTACGCCGCCATCTATGTCAAACCTTGAGCCATGGCACGGGCAGTCCCACGATTTTTCCACATCATTCCAATTTACAACACACATCATATGCGGACAGATGGCAGAGCGCACGTGCAACTGATTGTCTTCAGAGCGGCATACCGCCAGTTTATGGCCATCCTTTTCTATGATCTTTCCTTCACCGGGTCTTATGGCATCAAATGCCTTTGAATCAGCTACGCCCGGTATGTTTTTCAGGAATTGCTTGGCTACATTCACGTTTTCGCTGATAAATTTCTTCGCCGCTTTCAGGGGTTGGTTACGTGTAGAACTGAACAGTTCGTGCCATTCATTGGGCAATTCATTGATTTCATCTGCGATCAGCTTTCCGGCCAGCGCACCATAGACCAGTCCGTCCGTGGAGTATCCTGTAGCAATAAATATATTGGAACCTTCATTTTTTCTGCCTATGTAAGGGAGCAGGTCTGCCGGGCGATAGTGCTGACCTCCCCATCGGTATACCACTTCCTGCACGTCAAAATGCTTTCTGGCAAACTCCTCAAGTGCTTCCGTATGCGATACATTCCTTTTGGCCTGACCTACTTTGTGAGGTTTCCCCACCACCAGCAAAAATGTATCTCCGTCTCGCTGGTACTTTCTTATTGAGTACTTTTCCCCCTGGTCATAGTAGCCCCAATAGATGCCATCATGTGGTAGATCTGAACCCACCTTGCAGGCAATACCATATTCCCGGTAAGGGCCAAGTAGCGTTTGTACCATCATTATTCCCTTAGGAGTATGTGTTGCTTCAACTACATGCTTTGCTTTAATATTGCCTCCGGTGGTATGCACCATGCAATGGTCGTCTTGCTCTTCTATCTTGGTTGCCCTCGTATTTTCATAGACCCTGCAGTTTTCCCCGCTAAGTACCTGGGCAAGCGCCTGTACATACCGCATCGGATTGAATTGTGCCTGTCCTGTTATTTTCATGGCCCGGGAAACCGTAACCGGCATGTATGAAGGCATAACCACCTCAGCATCAAGCCCGGCCTCTTTGGCTACCATAAGTTCTTTTTCAATTTTGTCTCTGTTGGCTTCATCACCCGCAAACAAGTACCAGGAGCAAGTAGTAAAGCCGCAGTCAATATTATGGTTCTTTATATTGTTCTCAATAGCTGCGAAGCCGGCTTTTCTGGCGGCTATTACCTGTTTTACAGTCTTGGTGTCATACTTTGATGCCAGAGAGCTAAGTATTTGATCGATAGTGACGTACAGGTTCCCGGTGCTGTGGCTGCTGGTACCTCCGCCAATCTTACGTTCATCTATTACTATAACTTTTTTGCCTTGCTTTATCAGTTCCTGCGCTGTGCTGAGGCCGGTTATTCCACCCCCGATGATGGCCACATCGGCTTCAACATCGCCTTGTAGCTGTGGAAAATCTGTAGTGGTAGAAAATATATTCCAGATAGATTTAGTATACATAGTCGTTGAGTTTTTTTATACATGAGCGCAAGTAGAATACCACAATGAAAAATGGGTGTTCGGGAGGATTTGAGCAGACTTAACTACCCGGATATTGTGGGAGACGTGGAAAAATGGATACATAACGGATGAACCCAATTGTCAGCTACAAATAATTAGCACATGTCCGTATGAACTTGCAAAGTGCATATTGATGAAATAACCAGGGTAGTAACATATTAAATAAGATATTATTTGAAAAGACTGATTATCAGGGTTATGTTTGAAGGTTTTTATTCTGGCAAAACTGTACCCATGCATAACTATTTAGTTTATTATCTGATTATTATTCCTTTGTCATATCTGCCTTTTCCAGTGCTGTACCTGCTGTCAGATTTCATATACATTATGGTATACTATGTCTTTGGCTACCGTAGAAAGGTTGTGTTTAGTAATCTCAAAGCATCTTTTCCTAATAAAACAGACAAAGAACTACATCAGATCGAGAGGAAGTTTTACAGCCATATGGCAGATCTTGTTGTCGAGAGTTTGAAAACTTTCACCATTAGTCGAGAAGCTGCCGCCAAACGTATGGTAGCCAGAAATCCGGAGGTACCCAATCAATTTTACGAGAGAGGCCAAAGTATTTCCATGGTTGGCGGGCATTATGGCAATTGGGAGTTATATGCTGTTACACTAAAAGAGCACCTTAAACATAAAGTAATAGCACTTTTCACGCCTATGACCAATGAGTTTTTCAATAAAAAATTCAAAGCCAGCCGATCAAGATATGGACTCAATATGTGCTCCATTCAGGAAATTAAGGAAGACCTGGAGAATAACAATAGAGAGGTATCTGCTACAATTTTCGGATCGGATCAATGTCCCCGCAAAGCCCAGAGGGCTTACTGGACAGAGTTTCTTAATCAGGATACCGGGGTACAATTTGGTTTGGAAAAATTTGCCCGTGATAATAACCAGCCGGTAGTTTATGGAAACATTTTCAAGGTAAAAAGGGGCTATTATGAGGTTGAGTACAAACTAATATGCGAAGACCCCTCTACCATGTCGCATGGAGAGATCACCGAGATCCATGTAAAAATGCTGGAAGACATTATTAATGCTCAGCCGGAATATTGGCTATGGAGCCATAAACGCTGGAAGCATAAGCGTCCTGAGAAACTTGAGCAAGGTCAGTACTCATCTTTATAGTAAATATGGAATAGCTAATAACCACCGTTGCTTCAGTATATTTTCTGTATTTATAATCACACTAATATTTCTGCACGGTTGTTGATAAGCACTGAGTGACGTTAGTCA